>JANMHS010000112.1:0-5466 GCA_031375385.1 Synechococcales cyanobacterium OTE_70_metabat_200
GCTTTGATCAGTTGGTCGCCGGAGAGTTGGAAGAAGGGATCTTCGGATCCTTTGCCACCATTAAGACTAAAGTTGGCATTCAGAACCTTGGCAATTTGGCCCGCTGTTTCGGCATCGTCTGGGGATTTTAAAAAGTCTAAAATGTTACAGGATTCGCTGCCTTCGAAGCCGGGAGCGAAAATCCGTACGTCGTAGCCTTTGTTGCGGGCGTAGGCGGCATGGATTTCGGCTTGGCCGCCGGGGAATTTAAAGTCGTAGAGGCAGATCGGGAAGCCTTGGTCGATGACCGATCGAATCATCGGGTCAATGACTGAGAAGGTTTTGCCACTACCTGGTGCCCCACAAACGGCGGTGCCCCGCTGGCCATCGGGGATGAAAATGGTGTGTTTTTGGGGATTGATGTTGTAGCGTTTGACAACTTTGCCTTTTTTCTCGATCGGCTTACTGAGCGGTGTGATGATTGGGGTATTGATCCAAGTGGTCATCCCGTCCCGTTTGCGTTCGTTGATCTGTTTGATGGCTACTTTGTGGGCGGCGAGTTTTTCTGTTTTTCCGGCCCAGTGGGCGTTGGCCATGATCCCTTTTTTGGGTTTGCGGTCTCCACTCAGTAGAATTCCGCCAGTGACAGCAAGAAAGGCGAGAGTGGCCAATCCACCTGGATTCCAAAGTTGCTTTTTGTAGGGTTCTAGCCAACCGGGTGCTTCAAAGTCGGGCAATGGGTTGTCGGCGCGGGCAGGGGCGACGATGGTGGCAGTGGCAGTGATGGCTGCCACTAGGCTTAGCAAGTGGAGGAGGATTTTCATTTTTTGGTCTTTGGCAAGGCCTGTGCGAAGCACGTACCGCTGTTTTACTTAAGGATCGGGGCTTTACTTGATGTACCCACGACAGAAATCTTATTTGTTTTTTTAGTACCCACACATTTATGGCCCCAGCGAGTTCTACTGGGCTTGCACCCAACACTAGTGTACAAGTATCTTGAGCACCTCATTGTGCCCATAGCCAGAAACCACCATAATGTATCCAATTTTACACGAATAGTCGTTTCCCTTAACTTGCATAGAATTGTAACCCAGTTTCGAATTTTTGGAATAGTTCAGGGACACTGAAGACATATCACTATTTTTTTTGTCTCACGTCAACCTGAAAGGTCACCGACCACTCCGCAATCAAACCATAAAAAGAGTTGCCAACTGGGGGCTTCGATTCCGGGTATTATTCCGTCGGCTCCAAGAAACAAAAATGTAGCAGATCTTACAAAAAATCAGACATAGGAAAAACTGCCTCACAAATGACAGTCCTTGTCCTTTCACGAGAGTCGATCTCCAACAGCCCATACTGATACTAAGGCGCCTAGTGTAAAACACCAGGCGCATCAGACTATTGGGGAGACGGCAGACCTTTGGCCCAAAGAATTTTACCCTTAGTATCTATATAGGCCTCTTGGCCTTGAGCCGTAACAACTTCTGCAAACCCTTTCCTGAATTGTTTCGCATCTTTAAATTGAGTGGCAATTGCTAATCCCCCTTTTTTGTCGACATAACCATACATAAGTGTCTTTTTGTCCTGCACTCTCAGCAGGCCATTCACAAAAACACAATCAGAACCTGTTCGACAATCTAGATTAGCTGGCAAAGAAGCCACCACCTTACCATAAATATCTATGATTTTAATAGGAGCAAAACCATCACCGCCAGAAACAGTTAGTCCTTCGCTAAATTGCTGGCTAGCATTCAACTTGACATTGTTGACAGCAATCTTTTCACCTTGAGTATTGATGAAAAACTGTCGATTACCCTTCGTCACTAAGGCTAGTCCAGCGCTGAAATCTTCTGCAAAGTCAAATGTTGGCTGAATCTTAAATTTCCCATTCTTACCGATGTATCCTAGCTTTGCCGATCTAAAGCTGGAATTCACTAAAATCCTACCTATCCCAACTCGAGCCATGCCATCTTTAAAACATTCAAACGAGCTAGCTTTGGGAGGCAATGGAAATATTTTGCTGGTTTTGATGTCAATCACTTCCAAAGATGTCTCTGTGTATTTATGCAGTCCCGGCTTTGCGTTTCGTGGTAGTACTTGCTTGGACAAAAGACCATCACTATAACAACCAAACGTCTCCGTATCTTTACCTCTGACAATTATTTTGCCTGTGCGATCAATGATTGCCAAAGTATCTCCATTAAATACATCATACTGATGAAAATGCCTAAATTCATTCCTCTTTTTATTAGCTATTTGGACTTGCGCATAACCACTCTTGAAATCTCTCGCCGAATAGAATTGAGGCTTGATAATTACTTGGCCATATATCGTTCGATAACCAAACTTTTCTTCTCCGTTAACTATTTCCATATATGGGAACAGCTTACCATCCTCTTCTTGAACGTTCTCACTAGCAATAATGCTTTGGCGCCCAGCGGTAGCAGGGGGTAAAAATCCCCCTAGCAGTAAGGACAAAGCTAATGGAAACAGTAATTTCTTATCTGAAAATAACATACCTTTGTATTGATACACTAAATATTGTAAACTACTTGAAGACGAGCTAAAAACCAGGAAGGTTTTACCAACACAAACCCAAAACCAATATAACTAAACAGTAAGTTTAGTTATATTGGTTGGTAACCATGCCTTACATTTGACGTTGTGTACTAGCACCCGTACCAGAAGTTGTACTCGCAACTGTATCAGTAGTACTAGTTCCTGTACTCGCACGGTCACCACCAATTACTTCCATTCGGCCTACAACTTGCCCGGCCCGGCCTCTAGGAATAGTGCTTTCAATTCGTTGCCAATCAGTTTTTTGTGAGGCAGGAACAGTAACGCATCCAAGAGATCCCCGTCCAGCATGCAAACGAACACCATCTCTACCATTGGCTTGGTTAACATCATCACCACGGTTGCTATCTCGAGGATCTAGAACTAGCCAGTCGCGTGTTGTATTAGGATAATTATTACGGTAGGCAGTTGATTCAGGTGTCCGTTCATTCGGCTTCATTTCCCTAATATCATAACCACCCCTCGTAACAGCGCCACCTCTTGAATTCTCAGTTGAGATATCATTTCCACCACCAGTGAAAGTTCCACGAGCCGTTACAGGGTTGCCCACTTGGCGACCATCTTGATATCTGGTCACAGTTAATTCCTGCGTGTCTACATTGTATAGTGCTGTAGACCACGGGCCTGTCGATGGCACAGATTGCCTTAATCTAGACGCGCCGGTTGATCCACCCCGCGCAATTGTTTGATCACCGGTACCATTAGTAGACGATGTTTCTACATTTCCTGCTCTGGCGATTGTCTGATTTTCAGCAGGAGTAACAGTTCCAGAGGTGCCACCATTGGAAAGGGCAGTAGACCTATCATTAATTGATTGTAATCTATCCGTAAGACTGGTTCCAGAAGTTGTTTGATCTAAAGTATCCGTTGCCATAATTTAACTGTTCCTCATTACAGGATAAAAATATTCAAAAGAAATCCACCTATGGGATATCTAAAAAGGCTTGGGGTCACAAAAAGATCTCTCTAGATTTCCCATGAAAACCTTGCATTGTTTTTTGCACTCAAGAATAGCTCAACTTTTTTTCACAGTGGCTGTTGTGGTTTTGTAATTCACGATACCTAGTGCAAAAAACTAAAGATTAATCTTTAGCCTCTATCATGATAACATAGTTGTTAAATTAAAGATCAATTATGAATCAACCTACTTCTTTGTTGAATGGAGAAAGCCGTCCTACTTCTCTCCAAGAGCTGGCAGAACAGCAAGGACAGATCAACAGTTTAGCGATAAGCTTAGAGAACATACTGAACTTCATCCAAGATCAAGAGAAGAAAGGTAGTGTAAGCATGACTGACCTATCTGATGCAACACAAGAATCCATCAAGTACCTCAGTGTGGTTGTCAATAATTTGGAATTCCTGAAAGAACAAATGGATCTCATCAGGCCAGGATTCGCTCTGATGCAAGACACATTGGAGAAAAGTAATCGTAGTCGGACAGATGACTTAAGGACGATAGCTGATAGTCTTAAAAATGTTCAGAATGAACAAACAAAGTTGCAAAGTTCCTTGGCAACGATCAAGAAGTCACCAATTTTCCAATCTTCGGGTAATAAGTTTGACTGGAAGGCTTTATCTATACTAGGAATTGGGATTGGCTTGATAACAGCTTTGTCGAGTGCTGTTAGCGTCAATTTAGTGACTGCTAAATACAACGAAGAAACTACAGCAACTTACAAAAAAGTACAGCAAATTCAAGCGCATTTAGGGGTAAAAGATAAGCCAGCCTCTAGGAATAGAAATTAGTAGTTGAGGATGTCCTCATACAAGCTATTCTTCTAACATCCATAATTCATGAGAGTAGAAAAAATACCACTTTCATGAATTATGAACTAACGCTTAAATGGCTTTAAGCAACAAATTTCAGGAGGAATTGTTTAGTCCGTTGCTTGCTGGAAGCCTTTTTTGCTAGCATGGTTTTCGGCTTGGCCGCCAGGGAATTTAAATTCGCAGAGGCAGCTCGGGAAGCATTGGTCGATCACCGAGAAGGTTTTGCTGCTACCCGGTGCGCCAAAGCCTAGTGACAGTAAAGAATTTCTCCAAGCAATAAAACATTGACAATGCCAAAAATATTGGCTCCACTAAACCCGTCACAATCATCATTGCCTCCACAATATATAGAAAAGCTGTTCTAAAGCTTAAAATTGCTCTTCTCGGATCAGCAGTGTCATCATAGCCAGTTATTGCACTAAATATCTATCACTAGTTTTTGATTGGCCTGCCCCAGCGACTAACATCGGTACAAATACTATAAGTGCCCTCGTAATAGTAATTACAAACAATACGAAAGCCCCTACTATTTTCACAAACAGAGGTGGTGCCTGAGTCTTTACAAGTAGTCTTAACCCCATTGCTATCATTGCAAAAACCCGTATTATTGGTGAAATCATTGTAGCATTCTTTACGGTAATTATTTTTCCCTGTACATACTATGTGAGTGCCACCTCCGTAGTTTATGCAGTCAAATCTGGAACCTGTCTCATCAATGCAAGTAGAAGCGTTGTCAGGATGTCTCTGGCAACGTCTATATCCTGCCAATGCATCCCCAGGCAATACAACTAACATGCAACTGATAGTCACACAAAAAATCAACGGTAATTTAAAACTCATAACTAAACTCCAGTACGATTGTTTGTATTCGTTGTTTTACCCTGTGTTTGATTAGCCACAGTACTTATCGAAGTGCCTTGAATCGGGGAAATGGCAATGCCATTGTTCATCCCAAAGTTCTGAGCAGAATAAGAAACCTGAGTTAATGCAGCAATGCCTGAACCAGACGCAATGCTAAATGCTATCACTGGAGCCAATAGTCCTAGGACTACAGAAACCACCAACATATCCACATTTGGCCCAGAATAGATCATTGCCACTGCCGACAACCCTGACACTAAGCTAAAACATATTTTACAA
>JANMHS010000069.1:0-13006 GCA_031375385.1 Synechococcales cyanobacterium OTE_70_metabat_200
TATCCGGTCAACTTCGCCCCCCTAACCCCCCAATTCTGGGGGGAACCGGAGAAGAATGAGAATTTTAGAGGGATCAGTTTAGAAAGGTTGTAGACTGCAAGCTTATCCTGTCGGTTTCTTAACCCGAACTGACGTTAGTTAGGAACAATAATTTAATAACTCCATCGATTACTCTCACCCCAGCCCTCTCCCAAGTAGGGAGAGGGAGCAAGAGACTTCGCTTTGCGTTCCGGCTCCCCTCTCCCCACCTGGGAGAGGGGTTGGGGGTGAGGGTTTCTAATGGATGCATTTAATTCTCATTCCTTACCACTGTTCACCATCGGCCAGGCGGTTTTCCAGTTGCCGCAACGCCACCTTGGCCAATACTTTCACTACTTCTAATTCATCGTTTAGTGCAGATTGCAGCGGCTCGATCGCCCTGGCATCTCCCACCCGTCCCAGAGAGCTAACAGCAGCCTTCCGTACTTCACCATCCGCATCACGGGTCGCCAGGATCAAATGGGCAATTGCGGGCGGGTAATCGATCTGCCCAAGGGCCGCTGCCGCTTCATTGCGAATCACAGGAGCCGGGTCAGTTAGGGCATCCACCAACACCTGACAGGCTTGGGGGTCGCCTTTTGATTGGGCGACATTGGCGATCGCGCTCACCACCGCACAGCGCACATCGATCGACTCTGAATTCAAAGCTGGATAGAGATGTTCGGCGGCTTCGTTACCAATGAAAGATAAGGCCCAGGCCGCATGCCCCTTGGTGGTTTCCGAGCTATTTGGATCGGCAATAATTTCTAGCAGCGCCGGAACTGCCACATTGCCAATGCGCGCCAAGGCTCCCACCGCAGAACCATGCACCACCGTGTCTTCATCGGTCAGAAAAGCTTGGAGCAAGGGCGGAACCGATCGCGGATCTTCAATCAGCGCCAGAGCCTTAGCGGTAGCCCGCCGAATGGTGACATTAGAATTGTGCAACAGCGCTGCCACCAACAGCTCCGTAGCGGGTTCGCCAATCTCCCCCAGAATCTGGGCAGCATGTAAGCGCACCACGCCTCTGGTATCGCCCAAGCCTTCCAGGATTATCCGCTGGATAGTAGCTTGGTCTTGCGGATCGAAGGTATCTAAGCTGATTCGATCGTTCACAGCTTGGAGCAGGGCATCGGTCTCGGTCTGGGCCGGAGTGAGTTGAAGATCAGGAGGACTGCTGGTCATGGTCTAATTGCTATTAGCTAAGGATGATTTCTGAACTTGCAAACCCTCGATCGCCTTGTCGATCTGTTGCAGTTCTGGCTCCAGATTGGCCATCATCTGAGACTTGGAGATCTTGGCTTTCTGGGCCATGGCAGTCATATCCAAAACCAACCGATCGCGGTATTCTTGCAGCTCGGCGATCGCTTCGTCTAATTCTGCCAAGCTGGCCGGAGCAGTGGATTCAGTCATAGTTATTCCTCAAAAACAAATCCTAAACTACCTATTTTAGGCTGGCCGATTGTTGCCAATCACCAATTATTAATAATCAGTTACAAACTAGCGAGGAATACTCCCAGCTCAGCCCGCAGGTTGATGAGGCAAATTGCGTTCTAGATCAAATAAGAAGCCATGGATATACTCCTCCGTCCACGCTGGGCCATAAAAACGGTTGAACATGCCTCGGGCCGGGTCTTTTTCCGCTCGGTAGCGCAGATAGCGCAAATGGGCAGCCTCGATCGCCTGCAACTGCTCTGGATCGGTCACCGGCTCCGCCTGTGCCACAAAGTCTAAATAAGCTTGCAGATACTCTTGGAATGCCTCAAATACATGGGTTTCCACCACCCGATCGTCTTTAGAACGCGTCCAGAGGAAAGCTGGCGAAAAGAACTGCTGAGCCTCTGCCGGGAAATCGCCGCCCCAGGGCAACAGGGGCTGGAACTTCTGAAAAATCGGCAGAATGGGCTGGGTGAACTTCGCCTGATAGGCCGGGTCATCCCGGAAAAGTGGCTGCATATCCAGGGCAATCAGGTGCCCGCCAGGTAAGGTCACTAAATCCCCACCAAAGAATGGCAGATCGTAGTTGAGCTGCGGAAAAATCACAAAATTCAAGACCTGTAAAGCGGCTCCACCTTGCACATGGGCGGCCCGAATTTGGCGGAGCTTTGGCGACTGGAAAGCATGGCTGGTGGTCAACACTTCGGACTGCTTGGCCCCTTGACCCACCACCGCAAACTTGGATTCAAAGCCCTCAGGAATCGGGTAGGGCTGAAGGTCTAGGCGCTGTTTTAAGAGGTCGATCGCATAGTCCAAGAAGGGCTGGTACAAAGTCATTTAGCAGCTCCCACTGCCAACGGCACCGCATCTTCAAAGAGGAAACCAAAGAGGAACTTCTCAGACCATTCGTGGCCGAAGTAACTGCTAAAGAGTCCCGAAGCCGGGTCTCGATCGGCACTATATTGGTCGTAGTCTTTCTGGGCTTTGATTACGGACTGAATATCCGAAGCATCGTCCATAGGCACTTCTTGTTCTAGCATCTGCCAATAGAGGTTCAGATAGTCTTTGAATGCCTCAAACACCCTGGTTTGAACAGTTTCCGGGTCGGTCTTGGCAAACAGTAAATACTTGGAAAAGTACTGGTTGGCATCATAGAACTTCATCTCCAGATTCTGGGCCAAATCCGGGTAATTATCATGCAAAACCTTGAGGGGCTTAATATATTTATCTAGATAAGCATCGTCCTGAAACAGTGGCTGAAAGTCCATCACAATCAGGTTTTTCACGCTGCCAAAGGAAAGGAAGTCAATCCCAAGCATCGGCAAGCGATACTTAGGATCCGGATAAATAACACTGTTAAAAATCTGGGCGCTAGCACCAGCATCGATATAGGTATAGCGAATCTTACGGAACTCCGGGCATTGGTAAGACCAACTTTCAATGGTGGCCGGACTGCGGCCTCTCTCACTGACCTGTCTTTCTAGGCCCGCCGGAATGGGGCGCTTGGTGAGGTCAAATCTTTGAAACAGAGACTGTTCTAGATATTCGAGGAATGGCTTGTACATAGACTGTGCAGAGAGTACCTTGTGTTCTGAGCATAGGAGATGTGCCTAGTGGCTGTCATGAAGATGGCAGAAAAAGCAACATTACTTCACAATCAACCCTCGTCTCCCCACATCTCTAGGTGATATGTGCAGCCACGGCCCCAGTAAAAAGCCGAAAACCTGATCGGGAGGGATATTCAGTAGATAGCAGCTGTGCAATTTAGCCAGGGCTAAACTGTTTTAGTTGGGCAATCAGTTCGTCAAAGTAATTGCCTAAAGATTGTTGTCGTTGGCTTAGCCCCTCCGGAGGAGCATCGAAGTCCATCCGGCGGAGGCTAGCGCGCTTAATTCCTTCCAAGCCAACGACCATCGCGGCCAGGGGCACCTGTAATTCTCGATAGAGCAAATTCAAATAGTGCAAACCCTCCGTACTGAGGTATCCTGGCTGCCGACCGGCAATGCCGTAGGTGATGCAGCGCAAAAAGTGCCAAAAATCTCGCCAGCAGGCATCGGCTCGCTCGGCGGGATACAAACCGCCGCCCGGTAACAGAATCTCGGGAAATGCCGCCAAAACTTCCGATCGAGCTTCGTTCACAATCTCCACTACTTGATCCCGCAACATAGCCACCACTGACAGATCGGCAGTTCGCTCGGGCAGGAGCCTAGCAACTTGCTGCAATTCTGCATCGGTCAGGTACAGTCGTCGATCGTCAGCACGCTGCAAAAGCGCCAAGAGTTCTGGGGGATGACTGTCTTGCCAAGTGGCAAAGCTGACTATCCGTGCTTTTTTGATCAGCTCTAAAATTTCTGGGCTGAGGAGATTGCTGGTCATGATGATTTCTCTGGTAATTATCGATACCATTAGACAGATGTCGGATCCAAAATCTGGGCCGCTCCAAAATACTACCGTTTTCCCAAAACCGATCGATGGATCTTCAGCAAATCGAGACCGATCTCAACAACCCCAATTTTGCATATCGCACCAAGGCGGCGATGGCCCTGCGTAAATATCCACCAGAGATAGCGGTGCCGATGCTCTGCGGCCACTTAGATGACCCAGAGTTTTTGGTGCGATCCTTCGTGGCGCGGGAGCTGGGCCACCAAAGAAATGCCAATTCCTTCGCGGCGTTGCTCCAGTTATTAGAAAGGGATAATACGCCCAACGTACAGGCCGAAGCTGCCAATTCCATTTCTCTGTTCGGACAGGTGGCCGCGCCCCACCTAGTAAAGTCTTTCTTGAAAAACGATCACTGGTTGCTCCGGCGCAGCATCTTAGCTGGCATGGTGGATATGGAATGCCCCGCAGAACTCTATGAAGTCTGTGCGATCGGGATAGTTGGGGATGACCTGCCGGTAATGGCCGATGCGATCGGTGGTCTGGCTCATTTGGCCAATTCTCCCTATGGCACTCAGGCGCTAGCAGCGATCCTCGGTCTCCAAAACCACGAAAAATCCTACATTCGCATCCGGGTAGCCTATGCTCTTAAACAGTTCGACAACCCAATAGCGAAAGAGGCCCTAGCCCAGCTCCGCCAAGATGAAAACCATCAAGTGGTCGGAGCGGCCATGGAAGATCTATTACCCTAACGGAGTTGGATAACCATGTCTTACAGTCAATTTGAGTCTTTAGAGCAGGCGATCAATGCCTTCGATCTCACCATCGTTGAAGCGCCTTTTTTCCCGGAGCTGCAGCCGATCGCGCCCTCGGAAATGCTGACGACGTTCCTGAAGCGCAGTATTCCAATCGTCTCGGCGGCCAGTGAGAAGGCTCGATCGGAGGGCATTATCTACCCTGTCTTGTTGGAAGTTCGAGAACTACTGCACGAGCAGATATCCTTGTTTTCTGGAAAGGATTTCTCGATCGATCCGACGGTGGGGTTGAATGGCATTGTGGATTTTTTAGTCTGTCGATCGGCTAGTATTCTCGTACCTCAAGCACCGGCTATCATGCTAGTGGAAGCCAAAAAAGCTGATATTGCCAGTGGCTACGGACAATGTGTAGCCGAAATGGTGGCAGCACAGCGATTCAATCAGATCAAACACATCGATACCGTTGTCTATGGCTGTGTTTGCAATGGCTTGTTGTGGCGATTCCTGAGACTAACGGAGAGTAATGTGACGATCGATTTGAATGATTATTCGCTGCTACCTACCAATGACTTATTGGCGAAAATTGTTTGGATGGTGTCTTAGAAATTCATCGGGCTTTAGGCTGGGGTGCAGGCAGTTCTTAGGCGATCGGCTATATTTTATTGGTGCTTCTATCTTGCTATGCAGGTTGGAGCACCCGTCACGAAAAACTCTAGTTTTGGGGGTGGCCATTGTATTTAATTCTGGCACCGGCCCAAAGTAGCTTGTCCCGCAGAGTGCGGTAGTAGGAATAGTTTTCACGGAGGATGATGAACTGGGCGCGGCAATCGGCTTTTTTGACTTCTACGCGGTGACCAGGCCAGATCGCCGTGGCTAGCACGCCATCCATCCAGAGCTTAGTATTGAGTTCGTAGTCACCTAAGGCCCAGACCCCCACATGGGCAGCGGGGGGAATGACGATCGGCCGGCTGGATAAACTCAGGGGACAGATCGGAGCGATGGTGATGCCTTCCATACCAGGATGAACGATCGGGCCATTAGCCGAGAGGTTGTAGCAGGTAGAGCCGGTGGGGGTAGAGACGATCAGGCCATCGCCTTGATATTGATCGACCACTTCGCCATCGATTTCCAGCTCTAAGATAGAAGTGAGCATCCGATCGGCCGCAGCAGGCTTAATGCACATTTCGTTCAGGGCCAGGAAAGTGTCGCTGACGGCCTCACGATTGAGCACATCGCCTTCATAAACGGTGGCTTGCAGCATCATCCGGGGTTCCACAGCATAGCGATCGTGGGCTAGGCGATCCCAGATGCAATCGTCGCTCTCCATAAAGTCCAGAGGTTCGGTCAAGAAGCCCAGGTGTCCCCCCGCATTGATCGCCAGAATCGGGATGCCGGCGGCGGAAACTTGGCGGGCGGCAGCTAGGGCAGTACCATCGCCACCGAAGGTGACCGCTAGATCGATCGGTTCGTGACAGGAGGCCAGAAAGACCGGGAAGGGGTTGTCCTTGGCTCCGCTGGGGCCCATCATCACCCGGCAACCTCGTTCTTCTAGCTGACGGGCGGCTTTGTCGGCGAAGCTGCGGCTGAAGTTGTCTCCGGCTTTGTGGGCGATAATGACATTTTTTAACCGCACTGAGCTGCTCCCGAAATTTGTTGATAAGTTGGCCCGACGGGCCATGGGTGAATTTTAGGCATGGTTTGCCCTCACCCCGCCAGATCCTTCGGCTCTGGCCCCCCTCTAGTGCTGCGAGGGTTTCGCCTGAGGCAACCTCAGGCGCTCGCCCTGCACGCCCAAGTTTGGGAGAGGGGTTGGGGGTGAGGGCAAAATCCATGCTTCATAACCTAATTCAGCAATGCCTAATTTTAAATCCTACTCTTTCTCCTAGCTAAACGTGGTAGCATGGATTCCGCTTTAATAATACTGTCATTGGTTCCGGTAGAACACAGCTACTGGAGGAAAGGGGGAAAGATTGGTGAAAATCCAGCGCTGTCCCGCAACTGTAAGGAGTCTTGTGGACTCTGAGTCAGAACGCCCGCCAATAGATAATTCCCAATTTACGATCTGCGAGGTACAGATGGGCTATTCATCATTTGGTTTGTCTTTTTTTGTGTTTCGATCTTAGGAATTCATCAATCTTCGATCGCTCTACCCCTTTGGTAAGAGCCTCTTTCTGCTGCTGAATTTTCATTGCTAAATCAAGGATTTCCATGAGTAATAAACATTCCATTTTTGTCTGTCAGTCCTGCGCGGGTGTATGGAAAGAAGGGCGACAGGTGGGCAATAGTGGTGGCTATCAACTGTTGTCAGAGCTACATGAGCATGTCCAGGAATGGGCGCTGGCCAATGAGTTTGAAGTCACTGGAGTGTCCTGTATGGGGGCTTGCAATCGGCCTTGTGCGATCGCCTTTGCAGCCCAGGGGAAATCCACCTATCTGTTTGGCGACCTGAGCTACCAGGAATCTCTGCCGGAGCTATCGGAGGAGATTCTGAAATGTGCGAGTCTCTATTTCCAACAGTCCGATGGCACGATGTCTTGGTCCGATCGACCGGAGCGGTTGAAGAAGGGCTTAGTTGGCAAGATTCCTAGTCCTGTTTAATAGGTAGAGGGTGGATGATTTGAAATCATCCACCCTTTTCAATCAGAGTGATAATTTATGACCCATGCTCAATACTTTTCGCCCAGTTATCAAGTTGCCAGAGATCGCTTTCGGCTGGCGGTGACGACTGCTGGCTGGTCTTTAGAATCTCATCGGTTGGATGCGGTGGCTGGGGATGGTAGTGACTTGTCGATCGATGTGGGTTTTTATGGATCGGGAGAACGGGCGATCCTGGTCTCCAGCGGTTTACATGGGGTGGAGGGCTATTTAGGAGCGGCGATCCAGTTGGCTTGGTTGGCAGCATTGCAGTCTGTGGATCTAGCTGGGGTGCGATTGGTGTTCTTGCACGCACTGAATCCCTATGGATTTTCGGAGCGGCGGCGCTGGAATGAGGATGGGGTGGATCTGAATCGGAATTTTTTGGGTGCGACGGAGGCTTTTACGGGTAGTCCTCAGCATTATGGAGCGCTGAATGCTTTTTTCAATCCGGCTACGCCACCACCTAAGTGGGAGCCATTTTTGTTGAAAGCTTTATGGCAAGCTGCTCGCTATGGAACCCAGAGCATTAAACAAACTTTGGCCGTTGGACAATACGATTACCCCCAGGGTTTATTTTTTGGCGGCCATGGCCCTACGCAGACGCAGCAGATCCTAAGGGAGAATTTGGGGCGTTGGTTGCAGGATGTGGCAGCGGTGACCCATCTAGATTTTCATACGGGTTTGGGAGCCACTGCTACCTACAAGCTATTTCCCAAGGAGACGGTGGATGGAGAATATCAGGCTCGTCTGTTGCGGCGGTTTGGCGCGGCATCTTTGGAGTTTCCGGGCGATCGAAGTATTTCCTATCCGATTCGCGGGGGCTTGGGGCAGTGGTGTCAGGAGTTATGCGCCAGGAAAACTTATGATTTTGTCACGGCGGAGTTTGGCACCTATTCAGCGCTAAAGGTGTTGAATGCTTTGAGGGCAGAGAATCGCGCCCATTGGCACGGCTTGGCAGGAGTGGATGATGGCTGGACAAAGGAGTTGCTGGTGGAGATGTTTGCTCCGGCATCTTTGGATTGGAGAGAGAGCTGTGTGGCTCAGGGATTACAGATCTGTCAGCAGGCTTTGGTGGATTTGGGAAGTTCTCAGGAAGGCTAGCTATGAATTCTCTGTGGATCAAAGCTGGAAAGGGTGGGTTATAATACCGCATGTTACATATTGGCGTTCGTAGTGTTATGACGGAAACACAAGAGTTGAGAGTAGCGATCGATACCATTTGGGTAGTGATATCTGCGGCCTTTGTCTTTTTCATGTCCGCCGGATTTTTGCTCCTGGAATCGGGACTGTGCCAGCGCAAGAACCTCGTGAGCATTCTGATCAAAAACCTATCGGTTTATGCGATCGCTGCCATCACTTACTGGATTGTAGGGTTCGGGCTGCAATTTGCCCAGGGCAATAGCTTCATTGGCAGCGGTGGCTTTCTGTTGCTCGGCCAAGACAATAGCCCAGCGACCAAAGACTATCAAGGGATTTTCCCAGCCCTCTCCTACAGCGGCGTTGCCCTATCGGCAAAGTTCCTGTTTCACCTGGGCTTTGCTTCCACATCGGCCATTATCATCTCTGGGGCAGTGGCCGAACGGATTAAGCTGATCGACTACTTGTGTTTTACGCTCCTGTTCGTAGCCTTCATTTACCCCCTAGTCGGCCATTGGGCCTGGGGCGGTGGCTGGTTGCAACAGTTGGAATTCTACGACTTTGCGGGTTCGGCGATCGTCCATACCTCCGGCGGCATGGCCGCCCTGATCGGGATTCTGTGCCTAGGCCCGCGCAGCGGCTTTCAGGCCGGGGCTACTTTCCGACCCAGCAGTATACGCTCCGCCACGATCGGCTGCGTTATTCTATGGCTCTGCTGGTGGTTTTTCAATGCAGGATCACTGATGGGCGTTAGTTCCGCAGTGGGGGCGATTGCCCTGAACACCAATTTATCGGCGGCTACCGGCGCTCTGGCTGGATTGCTGCTGCACTGGATGCTGAAAGGGCAAGCGGATCTAGGAAAGATGATCAATGGTCTCCTGGGGGGCTTAGTAGCAGTGACAGCACCATGCGCTTATATCTCACCGGGAGCAGCAGCATTAATCGGGATCTGCGCTGGAATATTGGTCATCTATGCGGAGCAGTGGATGCTCGCTGCCGGTCTGGACGATCCGGTTTGCGCAGTCCCCGTACACCTGGCCTGTGGGGTGTGGGGAACCGTGGCCCTAGGCATCTTTTCCCAAGGGGGAATCAATGGCGTTTCGCCAGCACCACGCCTCGGTTTGCTGGCCGGTGGAGGGCCATTTCAGTTTGGCGTTCAACTGTTGGGAATCTTAGCTGTGGCTGGAACCGTAGCCTTGCTTTCCTATCTCTTTTGGATGATCCTTAAAATGTCTTTGGGCCTGCGGCTGAGTAATTTCGAGCAAGAAAAAGGCATGGATGTTTTACAACATGGAGTCGGAGAAGATTAAGTATATGACTGACAATCACCATTCTCACATCACCATCTCCGACGAAACCGCATTAGCCATTATCAACAAGGGCGACCCCGGCGCGATGCAGGCATTGGCCAACAATCCGGGCATCGGGCCTAATGTGGTGGCTAAGTTGTTTGGGAACTATCCAGAACAGGTAATTACCAATTCTGCCTGGAGAGCCTGTGCGGAGCAAGATCCCAACTTCCAAGAAGAAATCTTTGCAGCCAACGCGCAGGTTATTCCCCGCATCAATAACCTCACCCCTGAATGGTTTAATTGGTTGCTGGGGGCCGTCAGTGGCGAAGTCCGTAGGCATACGGCCAGTCATCCTAACTTGCCGCTCCATTTGCATGAAAAATGCTTGAAATCTCTTGATATTTGGCTGCGGCTAGGGATAGCAGAAAATATTAATACAAACCCCGTTTACCTCTCGACTTTAGTGGCTGATGCCAATACTGCCGTTGCCTTAGCAGCCCGGAATAACCCCAAACATATAGACAATGTATTGTCCGCAACCCAGCAACTACCCCATGATTTTGAGGTCACGCCGACTGTGATGGTGGAAGGAATTGGGGAGCATCGGGATCCAAGGGATACACCACCGATCGAAACGAATTGGGCCTTGGTAGCCACCCCTCAGGAAAATCCAGCGGTAGACTCTCAGACGGGTAAGCACCCCTTTATTCTGGCCTTGCTATTCCTGGGTCTACTCTGCTTGGCCCTGGGATCAATCCTGTTGGGGAAAACCACCGATCAAGGGAGTAATAGTGGCCAAGTGCCGGTGGCCGTCCGCACCAACCAGGCCACCCCAAAGGATTCAGCGGTAGCCACAGCTCCCAGCCCAGCGACAACGGCCACCGCCGACTCCGATCAATCAGCAACTGTCCAGGACAAAGACAAAATGTTTGGACTGGTTTTTGAGGAGGCCATTACGCTGGGCAAACAGGCCAGTGAGCAAGCCAAAGCAGCGAAAAATAGCCAGGAATGGTCAAGAATAGCCGAGATCTGGAAAGAGTCGATCGGTCTATTAACCACTATTCCCCCCGGCTCAAAGTACCGAATCTCCGCCGAAGAGAGGCTAAAAAGCTACCGGACCAACTTGATATTAGCCCAGCGCAAATCCTAATAATTGCTCGGCATCCCTAAACCTCCCAACACCCTAATAAATTGCGAGAAAGCAGTTGCTGTTGCCACTGAGGTGCAAAAACTCGGCAAAAATCATCGACGGAGCAGAAGAGTTCTTCTAAACTGAACATAAGGCAACTCAGATTGATGGCTTGTTAATCCTTCCAGACTACCTAATTTGCCCCTTATTTATCTTCATTCCTAAACCGAACTGACCTTAACTATGGAAAGTCAAGAGTATATTACTACCGCCGAAACGATCGCTGTGGATGGGGCTTTGCTGTCTACCCATGAAAAATTCTTGGCACGGATTACCATATCTTCGTTGCGACTATTGATCAGGGTTGGGGCAGATCTGGGGAGGCCGATCGAGCAATTAACCCCGGCAGAAATCATTACTTGGCTAGAGGCCGATAGTAAGCAGCAACTGGAAAATGGTAGTGCGGTACTGAAATGGGGCGAAAAACAATAAAAAACTGGCCAGTTTTAACACCGACCAGTTTTGATGGAGATTCTTTTCTTAGTTGCTGCGAGCGAGTGACAGTAAGAGACGCAGAATAAAAATGAATAAATTGATATACGTGAGATACATCGAGAGGGCGGCGGGTAGATATTGGTCGTCCCGGTAGGTGCGCGGGAGGATGTAGAAATCCACCACAGCGCAGGCCATGAAGAGCACAACACCAACCCCAGAAATAGCGATTTCTAGCCAGGTAGGGGTGCCAAAGCCCATCAAGACGAAGAGGAATTGGACGATACAGACTACAAAAATGGCCGCAATGCCGATGGAGACAGTTTTGGTAAGAGCTTGGCCGTTTTGATCGGACATATTGCTGCCGATCGAGCGAGCAGCAATGAAAGTGAGTCCACAGCCGATCGCGGCGGCCATCACACCCTTGAGACCAACACCTTCACTGCGCAGAGCAGCATAGACTAGGCCGCTGAGGGTGTAGCCGGAGAGGAGGCTATAGAGAGTCAGCATTGGTAGCGCAACGCTGTTATTGCCATTTTCAGCAACGCGGGCAACTACGAAGTAGAGAATTAGTTCGACGACGATCGCCGCAATAAAGGTAGGGAAGAAGATCCCTGGATTAGTCTGGATGACGCTCAGGCCACCGTAGGTACCGAGGGCCGTCAGCAATAGGCCACCACCGACATAGGGAAGAGCGTTGCGAATGACCTGTGGCCCGATCAGAGCCTGGCTTTTAGCATCCTGGAGGGCTGCTTGGAAATTGGATTTTGTCATGGTGTTAAGAACCTTAACCTTAAATAGTTTGGGAAGCCTGTCTCCCAATTTTAACTCGATTCTCCAGCGGAGACGCTGCGCGATCGCCAGGGATGTCCACTAGGATAGGATGCCCATATTATACGGGTTTATGATTTTCTAGTTGCAATAGGGCAGCAGCAGCAGCTTCTTTTTCGGCGATTTTGGTGCTGCGGCCCTGGCCGGTGCCGAGAAGCCGATCGCCCAGGTAAACGGAGGCAATAAATTCGGGTGCATGATCCGTACCGCCGCTGCGGTGATGCTTGTAGCAGGGGGTGCTAGTCATCCCTTGGGCATGGAGGTATTCTTGGAGCCGGTTTTTGACATCGACATTGGAGCGGACGATCGCCTCGGCGGGTGAAATAGAGTCGAAAAGGGCTTCGATCAGGGGTCGGAGGCTGTCGATCTGTCGGTTCGCATCCAGATAGTAAGCTCCAACCACCGCTTCGAAGGTGCTACTGAGCAAGTTGGGGTTTTCTGGGCCGCCACCTTGGGCAACGCCGTGACCAAGGCGCATTTGGTGCTGGATACCTACTTCGATCGCAAATTTGGCCAGTTGTTTTTCGTCTACCAGGGCCGCACGCCGCCGGGTCATTTCGCCTTCGGCCATGTTTGGATAGCGCCCGTAGAGATATTCACCACTCAAAAAATTGAGGATCGCATCACCAAGGAATTCTAGCCGTTCGTTATCGCCAGATTCATGGGGATGTTCGTTAACATAGGAACGGTGGGTGAGCGATCGATACAGTAGCTCTCGATCTTTGATTTGCAAAAGTTTATGCATACACGTCTCCTGTGTAAGAGTTCAGGGGGTTGGCAGGGGCAAAAGAGAAGGTGGGAGAGAGCCATCACGAGCGGCAGAGACAGATTCAGATAGAAACTCAAGGACATTACGCTCTTGACGATCAAGGGATGATATAACTGTCAGCAAACGAGCG
>JANMHS010000115.1:0-1811 GCA_031375385.1 Synechococcales cyanobacterium OTE_70_metabat_200
GGAGGATCGAGAACGGGAGCGGGCGAGAAAACAGCGCGTTAAAGAATTGGACGCACTGGCATCAAGGGAAGCTCAAACTTGGAAGAAGGTAGTGGAACTGATTGAATTAAAGCAAGCCAAGCCTTACGATGAAGCTACGGCTTTACTCAAAAATCTACGGGATTTGGCAGTAGATCGGGGACGGTTGGCTGAATTTAGCGAACGGTTTGATAAGATTAAATTGGATTATAGTAATCGATTCTCCAGGGGAGAGGCTACGCCAACGGCTTTAATGACTCGGTTTAGATCGATTAAATAAGTAACCATGCCGTTAACTCTAGAATATCCCGACAATTGGACGGACATTGCCACCACAGTCAAACAAGCAGCAGGTTATCGTTGTAACCGCTGTGGCTTGAAGTGTTTGCCTCCACATAATAGTTATCGACATCTCGATCTCTCACTCAGACGCAAACTTTCGGCGCAAGTCCACCATCTAGATGGGAATCCCACTCAAAATGACACGTTTAATCTCGTCTGCTTGTGTAGCGGGTGTCATTTAAGAATGCACCGCCATCGCCCTCAACCTACTCCAGGGCAATTATCGCTGAAATTGAAACTACCAAAAGTTCGCAGATCTCGCCAGAACAAGCAAAATTGGCAGCTAACACTTACCGATCTAATCGATCGATTGCCACAATTACCACTGATATTGCATCGACAACTGAAACTAGATTTGTCTACTAGAGATACCTGCTTTACAACAGAAGTTTAGGAGAAAATAAAACCAAAAGACCCGCTCTATCGCGCATTAAATACCTGTGGGACAACGTTGTCCCACACTTAAACGATCTATTGCTGAAGGCGACTGAGATGGCGGCTGAAGCTCAGAACGTTTGAGTTTAAGAGCTTTTTGGATTTCCTTGAGTGCGCGTTCGAGATCGGCTAGTTCTTGGGCAGTATTAATATCTGCCAACAACTTATTAACCTTCCCAGTCACTTGAACGACTCGATCTGGTTTAATTACAGGAGTGGGGACATGAGTATCGATCGTATCTTCAACTAACATTTTGGTTTCAATTAAAGATAATTTGTCCTCAGTTATTTGTTGAATTACCTCGGCTCTAATTTTCAAGGCATCTTCATCTGACTGTCCCAGATATTCAGGGGTAAGCCTGTCAATTTGCTTGGCCTTGCTACCTTCGAGTCCATACTCTCTGATCGCTGCTTTCACATCATCTGATACTTTTAAGAGGGGGAGAATATGCTTATTAATACTAGCGGGATGAAGTTGTAAGCCCAAGATCGTCTGAAAAATCTGTTTTTCTTCATCTTTGTTCTCTAGACTATCCAGCCATAATTGTTGAGTCTGGGGATCGGCTATTTTGAGAGTATTAAAATCTGGAGCGGTACCCTCTCGCTCCATCTGACGCAGAGCGGCATGAAGAGCCTTCGGAATCTCAGTTTCTCGTCCAGCCCAGTTGGGATAACGATCGACTGTCAGTTTAATTATTGCTTCGGCGATATCCAGATCGTGCAGACGTTGGGATTGAATGCTGGTAACTACCTGCCGCTCGAAGATCTCAGTAGCATTCAAGGATTCTGCTGAGGTTAAAAACACCGCATCCAACTCATTCCACAGTAGTTTTTGAGCACCTCGCCAGCGTAATTCACCTTCAAACAACTTATATCGATCGCCCACAGGAATAACAATAATCGGCGTGAGTTGACCCTTAGTGCGAAGGCTTTCAGCCCGTTCTTGAATTAAAGCTGGGGGAAATACAGTTCGTGGTTGAGCTTCATCACGATCGATCGAACTTATTAAAATTTTA
>JANMHS010000124.1:0-2261 GCA_031375385.1 Synechococcales cyanobacterium OTE_70_metabat_200
AAAAAACTATTCACTAAAAAACTATTCACTATCCACTAAGCTATCGGGCAATGCTTAAATTTGGACGATATTTACTGCTGGGATTAATCGTGACTACACTTTGGGTGAGCCAAGGTCAAAGTATGAGTATATTTTTTGCAAAAGCGCCTACTCCTTTATCCTTCATCCAAGCCAATCAGCTTAAATTGGCGAAACAAATTGCTCAGACCCGGATGGGAAATATCGTTATTGAGGTTGTTAACTCTCAGCAGCAGCCAATCGGTGGTGTAGAAGTCAAAATCGAGCAAGTCACCCATGAATTTGAATTTGGCACAGCACTCAGCACTCAGATGTTTGCTCCAGGTAACGATCCCACCGATCGATCTCGATATCTTCAGCTTGCTAAACAACTTTTTAATGCCACTGTACATGAGAATGCGCTCAAGTGGGATGCAATGGAGCCACAGCGGGGACAACTTAGTTATGCAGACGCAGATCGAATTTTAAGCTGGAGCAAAGCCAATTCTCTACCATTACGCGGACATACAATTTTCTGGGAGGTGGAGCAATGGAATCCAACTTGGCTCAAATCCCTCTCGCCGCAAGATCTGCGATCTGCTGTCGAGCGTCGGGCGACAGAAATTTGCGGACGGTATCGAGGGCGAATTCGGGAATATGATGTCCTTAATGAGATGCTACACGGTGATTTTTTTAGACAGCGTTTAGGAGCAGATATTGTCAAAACAATGTTCCAACGATGCCATGCAGCCGATCCGAGTGCAGTATTATATGTCAATGATTATGACATCTTGAATGGCAAAAGACTCGATGACTATGTGCGACAGATCCGTTCGTTGTTGGCGCAAGGAGTTCCGGTGGGTGGGATTGGGATTCAGGCACATATTCTCAAAGAAACAGTCACCCCAGCTCAAATTCAACACAGTCTAGATACCCTCGCACAATTTAATTTACCAATTAAGATTACCGAATTTTCGACACAGACCGATACCGAGGAGGCACAAGCCCAGAATCTGCTAAATGTATATCAAGTTGCTTTTGCCCATCCGCAGGTTAAGGGAATTCTGATGTGGGGATTCTGGGAAAAGGCTCATTGGGTACCTCAAGCAGCTATTTTTGACAAAAACTTCAGACCAAAACTGGCTGCAAAAGTTTATCAGGAACTAGTTTTTCGCCAATGGTGGACTCAGAAGAGTGGGAATACCAATCGGAATGGTCAATTTTCAACCCGTGCTTTTTTTGGACGGTACCGGGTAACGGTAAAAGGGCGAAACTGGAGTAGAACTCGCTTATTCTCATTTTCCTCGCAAATGAATCAGTCTAGAGTTTTGAAGTTTATCAAATAGACCGGATTGCGAAAGCAGGCGATCGATCCCTTATTTTACGCCTAAACCTTAGCAAATCCCCCTAGCCCCCTTAAAAAGGGGGAACCGGATTCTTAGTCCCCCTTTTTAAGGGGGATTTAGGGGGATTCATACCAACTGCGAGTGTCAAAAATAACTTTTCAAACAGCCTGTTACGAGTACTGACCGCTGAGATCGCAAGAATTGGACTCGCTCATCATTTCGCCGGAAGCCATGCCCAATTCCTCGATTTTAGATTGTAGCAACTGATGGAAGCGAGGATTGTTAAAGCGTTTGGCAGATAAAGCACCTAAAATTAGTACCGTCCGCGCGGCTTCGGATTGACCCATTTGATACAAAGCCAATCCCTCGGCATAGAAGCCAGTTTCATCGCGATCGACCAATCGTTCCAAGCCGCGATCCTGGATCGATCGAGCGTGCTCGAAATCTGCCATTGCTTTAGCACGCTCTCCAAGTTCGTGATACACGATGCCCCGATGATATCGAGCCGAAACGTAGTTAGGCGATAACTCGATTGCCCGACTAAAATTCTTAATCGCACTATGATGCAATCCTGACAAACTATCGACTACTCCGATCAGATAATTTGCCCAAAAGCAGAACTTATCGATCGCCTTAACTGACTGACAATCGCGTTTGGTACGTTGATATTCGTGCTTGCGGAAATATGTCCAACTCCGTTGAATCAGGGCGTTAGTATGTTCTGAGTCCAGATCGATCGCCATACTGTAGTTAGTCAAGGCATCATCGAGATTACCCAGTTCGGTATAAATTAAGCCTCGGCGGAAATAAGCATTGATAAATTTGGGGTTGAGTTCGATCGCGCGATTGTCGTCCGCCAGCGCTTCGTTGCAGTTGCCCAGACAGCGGTGTGTTTCCGCCCGATCGTCGTAGACTGTT
>JANMHS010000023.1:0-24195 GCA_031375385.1 Synechococcales cyanobacterium OTE_70_metabat_200
CCATGACGCTGGTGGGCGAACTGCTCTCGCAGGGGCTGGTGTCGCGCCTCGATGAGAAGCGTGCTGCGGAATGGTACCGGCTGGCGGCGGACCGTGGTGACGCCCATGCCCAGTTCGCGCTGGGCATGATGTCGTTTCAAGGCCGCGGCGTGGACCGGGATCAGTCGCGCGGGCAGGCCCTGCTTCAACAGGCTGCTGCACAGGGCCACGGACCGGCATCTTTCAACCTGGCGCTGCCGCTGCTGGCATCGGGCCAGCCGGGGGATCTGCCTGCCGCGACTTCCGCTTCGGCTTCACTGGCCGGGAACTGGATCCAGAGACAAACCAGTACTACTACCGTGCTCGTTATTATGACCAAGCGGTGGGTAGGTTCATTAGTACAGACCCGATCGGCTTAGAGGCCGGGGACACCAATCTGTACCGCTATGTCTTTAATAGCCCAACCAATTACACAGACCCCACCGGCCATGAGTGGGATTGGGGCAAGACTTGGAATGACTTTGTGGGTGGAGTCAGCAATTCTCTGAATGCTATTGGGAAAACCTTCGAGCAAGGAGTGAGTGGTCTTACCAGTGCGGCTGGAAATGCTTGGAACAACGCGGGTAGCTTTATCTCTCAGGCTGGTGGGGCGATCGGCTCAGCATTTACTACTGCTGGCAGTGTGGCGAATTGGGCTTGGAAGGGTGCGGGTAGCTTGATTGAGGAAGCAGCTTTTGCAGCAGACAAGGTGATTGCTGGCTTTGCAGACTTGATTACCCTGGGCGCAACTACAAGGATTCGCGAGTCGCTGTACGGGGATTGGGTGAAGGAGCAACATCAAGGAGCGTTGTTCCACGTTGGTCAGGGCTTGGGCTTGGCAGCGATCACGGTAGTTACTCTTGGGGCTGGGGGCTTGGCTGCTGGTGGCGGTGCTGGTGCAAGACTCGCCACCGCAGTGCTTCGATCGGCTGTCAGCACTGGCTACGGTAGCATGGCATTTAGCAGCACCATGAGTGTTGCGGGCAGCCTAGCCTACGACCAAGACCACGGTGGTATCACCTGGAATTCTTGGGGCAAGGCTTTTGGCGCTGGGGTGAATGGTGCTTTTGAAGGCTTCAAGGGCGGGGCTAAGTTTGGGGCACTGGGGCCTTTAGGTCTGGTGGGCCGGGGTCTCCAGCTTGGCATGGCCGTTATGGATCTCCATGAATCGGCGACTACCACGATGCAACACCTGGAAAATGGTGAGTACTGGAGTGCTCTTGTTAGCGCCGTTGGTTTGATCGATTCCACCAAGGATGCTTACCATGCTGGCACTAATTTCGGTCATGGTGTCAGAGATCTGGGCAGAGCACGTCAGAATGCTCGTGATAATGGTGTTGAATTCACTCGCCGGGATGTGTCTGAGCAGGTAATTGGCCTAGAAGCCACCAATGTTCTTGTGGAAGTTAGCAGCAATGCTAGCCAATACGGCAATTCGGTCACCAGTACCTTTGCCAATGTCTGGAACAACGCTGGTAGTAGAATTAGCAACCTCGATGCTACTTGGATGGTACCTAAGTTGAGTACTGATGTGCCTTCTGCTGTTTATAATTCTCATTCGAGTTTTCCAGGAGCAAAATTAGGAAAGGACTATAGCCATCCAGAAGTATATGGAAAGTCAGATCACAGTAGTCATGTAATTCAAAGTAGTATTTTGGGGCTTGAGAAATATGGTGTTAACCCTTTAAAGACTAGTAAAATTGCTAAAATAATGAGTAAATCTGACATAGGTAAATATGTTCTTAAGCAAGCTGAATTAGGTGTGATAGACCTGGAATTGTCTTCTGCCTCCAACATAACAATAGGTCAGGAATTTGGTGTATCCTATTCAAATAGAGCTATTGCTTATGTTCGCAATACACAAACTTTTGGTAATGAAAGATGGGGAATTCGTGCTGGATATCATCTAACTGCATCTATTCTGATTCATGAAGGTGTACATGCACTTGGGGTGGGAGGATCTAGACGAGCGGAAGCTTTGGCTAGAATCGCAGAACTAAATCATGCTGGTATAGAGGTCAACAGGAAAACAATAAGGATGGTGTTGGAAGATATTAATAATGCCAAGGTTTATGATGCAATGCCTTGGAGGATCAATTCGGAGTCCGAATATTTCCCAGGAGTGAAATTCTAATGTCGATTACTAGCATTATTTATGTTGCTGAGGAAACTGCTGTGAATGAGTGGGACTCTCATGAGACGAGATACTTAATCCATGGCTACATTGGTATTGGCCCAGTACTTAATACAGTTTCAGGTTTCTACTGCAGGAACTATACTGTTTACTTGGATGAAAGAGATTCTGTGTTTTGCAAATCTTACAACGCTAAGGTGGAGGATCTTATCCATGAAAATGGATTGCCACACTGGGCACCTATAAATAGACTGATCAGCAGACAAGATGCAATTCAAAGAATTAAGACACTTGATTTATTCGATCAAGATAATCTTACCTTCAAAGAGAAAAGAGTTTTGAAGTATATTTTAAGTCTTTCTAAGAGTAAAAAATATGCTATTTGCAAAACAGATGATACACACGTGTTGATTATTTCTCAAGTTATTAATGATGAATTGGCTAGGATTGATACCTTGGATCTAAATGGACTATTTTGGATGTCTTCATATCAATATGCGAAAAAGAAATCGCCTGACTTTCCCTTTGATAAAATAGTTTTTAATTTGTAATTGCTCAACTATAGCGTTTCCACACTCAGCAAAATATAATCAAAAGAGGCATAAGAGAAGCTATGCAAACAGGCGATCTACTTAGTTGAGTAGAGTGAGTACTTGACCATCGATGGCGTAATCTTAGCTACTGGTTTTTGGCCGATTCTCTTTCAAAGACACTTCATGAACAGCAAGAGTCGGTGAAGCTGGTAGTCGATAATCTGAGTGGCGTGGTCGATCGAGATTTACACAGAACAAATGTATGAATGACTTGCACTTCAGAGGCGCTACAATTGGGAGGTAAAAATGGTTCAATTGGAGGGCCACTGCGATGCGAGTCGGCTACCGAAAACGAAGAACCACCGAAAATGAGACCATTTGTTTACCCTTGTCAGAGCCAGAGAGAAACAATTTCCAGCGACTAGGGCATCAGCCCTGGCTAGAAAATATCATGGTCTATCAGTATCTTCTCAATGAGCAGAATACCTCTGGCCGGGATGCTAGTGGAGCAACTTCCTTGAGCTTCAATAAGGCCATGACCTTGGGTGGTTTGGCGGCTGGGGCTACTAGCAATGCGGTGCGGGTGTTGATTGATAATCCCAATGCGCTGCCGTTTACCTTGGCGGGTAAGGTGCTGGCTGGCCCTGCTGATACAGCGCCGGTGATGAATGCTCTGGGACAATTGCAGGTGCAGATGGGCAATGCCACCCTGAAGTCACCGGCGCTGCTCAATCTGCCGAATGTGGCGGAGTATACGGCGGGTACGGAGATGAATCTGTGGGGCTTGAATGCCACTACTGGTGAATTTGAAATCATTGGCCAAGGTTGGGTCTCCGATGATGGCCGCACTGTGAAGACGGCTAATGGCGGTATTGTGGGCAGTGGGCTGTATTTCTTTGCGCCAGTGCCGAAGGAAACTTTGGCTGATAGCGACAATCCGCTGATTTCTTCGGAGTCTAATTTCTATCGGAATGATGGGGAGACCATTAACTCTGAGGCTAATTTTGCTGATGGTAGTGTGACCGATGTCCAAAATCTGATTAGTTATCAGTCCCTTGGTGTCACTCGCCAGTTCCAGTTGCGATACAACTCTCAGTGGGCTGATCCTACGGAGTTTTTCCAAGCGACCTACGATAACTTTAAGCCTGGTCAGAATTATCAGTGGTTGACTCAGAGAATCGTGCTGCGGCATGGGAATTTTGTCCAGGAGGTGCCCAGTGCTACTCAGGATCTGCTGGGGGGTATTTTTGGCCAGGAGGGTCTGGTTGGCGGGGAACACTTCTATAACTTAGGTAACAAGTCTGGCCGAATTTCTAGTGGTGCTTTGCCGGTGGATTTTAGTAACCAAAGCTCTGGTGTATATCAAGTTGAGCAGACTGTTGCTCTAAAGAAGTTAAAGAATGGTCGCTACTTTGGGTCGGGGACTACGGTGGAGGCACTGGTTCCGTTCTATAGGAAAAAGCTCTGAAACCCTCTTGTTCTATAGATTGTGGCGATCTGGCCTTGAAATGGCTGTATCCCTTGCCACGCAAAAATCTCAGCCAAATAATCCCATGCAGCGGAACCAGTGCCAGCAAACCCACCCAGTCCAATAAAAAAGCCTCCTAAAGTTGCTCGAACTTCAGATATTCCATGGGGTGCCGATGGAGTGAGTCCAACCAGTTTTGCAACCATCAATGGCTTTAACAAACCACCAACACCCAGGATCGTAGTAAGAATTGCCCCAATAAGATTAAGATTCATACTAATTTATCGTTACCTGAACTCGTGATTTACGTCGACCCAAGTAACGGAGCAACAAAGCCATTGTCATCAAAGCTAAAAAAAACAGATACAGAATAACACCACCAGGATTGCCCCAAGCTTTCTCTAATCCTGTGGCAAAGCCACCAGCAAAGATTACCCAAGAATAATACATGCCCGCAGTATGCAGAGCACGCCAAGCCCGTGAACCAATCGCTTTACTCGTCAAGGGAAACGAAGTCAGAGTCATGGCAAAAAGCAGCACATAAGCAACGGTAGCAAAGGGCGAAGCATCTGGCTGAGCAAGGCCACGAATATAAACATCTAAAGTAATAAAAGAAACTGCATGGTAAGTATGGGATACCGCCATGGTTAAGCCTAAAAACCGGCGATTCTGCGCTAACCATAACGATAAAGATGACTGCCACAACCGCCGCAGCGGGGAGGCAATAAAAGCTAACAAAAATGCCAAACAAGAAGTTCTGGCTGTCAATTTCACCAAGAATAGCGTTGAGGCATCAGTAATACCAAAACCACCCCAACCGATCGCAAAAGCCAATCCTAAAAAGATCGTCATAGCGATCACTATGTTCCAGCCTTTCATACTCACTGCCTCTTCCCAAATCTTTGATCCCACTTTAGTTACTAATCAGGCTCCACGTCTTGCCGATTTTGGGGAATCTTGTCCTAAAACCAGGGGATCTAAAACTGATTGCGATATTGCTTAGGGGTCATCTGGGTATGTTGCCGAAAAATCCGCGTAAAATGGCTCTGGGTCTGAAAGCCCACCTGTTGGGCGATCGTTGCAATGGGCTGACGAGTACTCTGCAATAGCACCATGGCCCGCTCCGTCCGCATTCTGAGCACATATTGGTGCGGCGTTAAGCCGATCGTCCGGCGAAACAGCTCAGCAAAATGATAGGCACTGAGATTCACCACCTCGCTTAATTCAGCGATCGACAGTGCTGCCTCCAAGTTAGCCTCAATATAATCCTTCACCATCTGAGTATCTTTGGCTGATAGCAACCCACGAATTGGTGCCAATCGTGCTGTACTATAATGCTGCAATAAATGGGCAGAAAGAGCGACTGACATTGACTCGGCATAGAGAGCACCTTCGGCTCCACTACTTTGCAGCTCTTGATATAGAGCTAGGCCCATTTGCTCGATTAACGGATCTCTTATTTGCAGCATTGTCCCCAATTCTTTGCCAGGGGCCAATAGCATCATCTGTTGCGGATTGAGAAATAGCTCGATCAAAGGTACATCTCGATCGATCACCACTTCCGGAAATAGTTCAGCCTGGGGCAAAATCACCACATCCCCTGGTTGATAATTAATATGCTGCCACCCACTCAAGGTTTTATAGCTAGCTCGTACCTGTGCAAGGGCGATCGTAATGAAATGGAATCTCTGATGAAAATCCATTTCGGCACCTGGAATCTCGCCCTGCACCTCGCGTTCTAGAATCAAATTCACTCCTGACCAGCCATACTCAAAGCTGTTCGCCAGGATTAAAGGTAGCGGGTCAGACATAAATGCACCGAATCAACATGAACTGCACAATACACCAGATACATTCCAACAATAGTCCGGATAGATAGCGGCCATTGACTACTCCTTCCTAAACAAAAGTGGCAAAAAACTCTAGGCATAGCCCCTTTCCACAATGGTAGCGTAGAAAAAGCCGCATAGAGTTTAGAGATTTCTCACAATACCAAACTCTGTTGGGGGAAATTTTCTCGCTCGGGCAATTCCACGCAAACATTCTGAGTAACAAAACAAACATCGGTAGTTTCACGGAATCGCTAATCATTGGGGAAGGTTATAAATGTACATGTTGCCTAACAAACAGCAATGTCGATCAGAGAAATCACTTACTAGTACTCGATTTTGCCCGCTCGATCGGCACTGAGGCTAGAAAACTTCCATCACATCGGAAGTTAGTTTTTTTTCAGATGCATCATATTTCTAAATCAGATTAGAATTACCACCCCATTTCCCGGAGACCACAAATGACCGTTACTACTCGTGAAAGCCTCGGCGACTTCAGCAGCATCGTTTGCTTCAAAGCCGTGATCACTGGCATGGAAGATGCCCTAGGCGAAAAGGCCACAGCGATTGCTTTGATTAGCGCCGGTCGGGCCCGTGGCAGGAAACTGGCTGCTTCTTTAGGTCTTTCCAATTCTTCCACGGACTTCGCGGCGATCGCTCCGTTGCTCGACAAAGCTGTCGGCAAAGAAGGTACTCGACTCACTGGCGTGGCCAAGATCGAAAAAGAAGGCGAAACCATCAAGGTATATTGCAACGAAACTATTTGCTCCGCAGGCGAAGAAATTGGTTCTCCTCGCAAGTGTACTTTCTCCATGGGCGCAATCTGGGGCGCATTGGAAGAAGTCACTGGTGTCCGTCTCCAAGGCAAGCACACTGAATCCGTATTGCGCGGCGGTCAGTATGACTTATTCGAGTTCAATCCACTCGGCTAAATAGCAAAATTGGGCTGCCGCCGTTCACGGAGCGTTCCCCTAGGGAAACCGGTCAGCCCACCCCCTGGTTTCAATTATTTCCCGTTCTACTACTAACTTTCACCGGAGCAATCTCATGGCTAGCAAAATTGGTTCTATTTTACAAGATTTCGTAGCAGGTACCGCCGACGTACAAGGAGCTGCCTTGGTTTCCCCCGATGGTCTGCCCTTGGCTTCCACCCTGCCCAGCGGCATGGACGAAGAACGGACTTCCGCCATGTCTGCGGCGATGCTCTCCTTGGGCGAACGGATTGGTAAAGAATTGGCTCGTGGCTCCGTCGATCGGATCATGGTAGAAGGCGATAACGGCTACGGCATTCTGATGGGCTGCGGCGAAGAAGCTGTACTGCTCGTTTTGGCTAACCAAGGTGCCAAGCAAGGCATGTTGATGCTAGATATCAAGAAGACTGTTAGCGATATCAAAGCGATCTTGAACTAGTTATCGTTTGGCTTTTTTGCAAAGCGAGAAGGCCAATCCCCCATCTCCTATGGCTGGCCCAGCTATAGGAGATTTTTCACAACTTTCGTCACCATATTTTTCAGGAGAAAACAGTGGCTCTTGCTGGACGCCTAATAGAATACTCGTTAGCAGAGGTTTTTCGATTTGCAGAAGAAGGTAAGAAAACCGGTTTGCTGTCGATCAATCGAGGCAATGGTTTGCTATCCTCTAGCGAACATCAAAACTATATCTGGTTTCAAAGCGGCAAAATAGTTGCCCATACTTACAACCTCACTGGTCAAGGATTGATCGATTTGGCAATCCACCAATGCAACCTAGATACCAGAGTAACTGTGGTCTTGCGCCAGCAGGCCGCCTATATGTTCAAGCCCCTAGGCCAACAACTAGAATCCCAAGGCTTGATCAATTCCTATCAGCTCACCAGTCTATTTTCTCAACAAGTATTGCAGCCGCTCATTGCGCTGTTTGGCGACGGCGATGCAGCTTTCAACTTCGATGAAACATTGATGCCCACTAGCTCAGAGATGACTGGTCTAAGTATCCCTGCGGCGGAAGTAAGTATCCAGGGTTTACGAGCACTGAAAGATTGGCAATTGCTCCAGCCCAAGCTACCGGAGGCGGAATATGGCATTCAGAGATTGCGTGCGGAACTCCCGACCTATCCCTTGGAAGCTCAGGAAAAAGCTGTTTGGGATCTAGCTGATGGCCATGTCACCATCGCCCAAATTGCTCGCAGGTGCAAGTTATCCCTGCCAGAGGTTCAGCAGTTAGCCTTTCGGCTGATTGCGATCGGCTTAGTCAAAGAAGTTACCTTGGACTGTTTGGTACCCGATATGCTGGATTCCACCCGAGTACAGCCAGGTAATTATCCGCCAGCAGCGACTCCTAAGTCCAACGTCTCTAAAAAGTTTTTGAGCAATCTTGTAGGCTTCCTGAAAAAGAAAGGATAAAAAGTTATGGAAATTATGCGTTTGGTGGTTACTGGTTGCGTAGGTGCTGGTAAGACCACTTTTATTCGATCGATCAGTGAAATTGATGTGGTAGATACGGATCGGAAGGCTACGGATGAAGTCTCCGAGATCAAGCAAAGCACCACAGTATCGATGGATTTCGGGAAGCTGAGCTTTAGTCCAGAAATGTCTTTGCACATCTATGGTACGCCCGGTCAGTCTCGCTTCAATTTCATGTGGGAAATGCTGATTTCTAAGGCGGATATATATATCCTCTTGGTAGCAGCTCATCGACCCAGCGAGTTTCATCACGCGCGCCGGATCATGAACTTCATGAATCAATGCAAGCCAATTCCCATGCTGATTGGCATTACGCACAGCGATTGCCCTGGGGCTTGGAATCAGGAAAATATCACTTTGGCCCTGGGCTATCTGCCCGGTACACCGCGCCCGCCGATTACTTTGGTCAATGCAGACGATCGAGATTCCGTTGCCGAGGCGATCGTGACGCTGATCGAAACAGCTTTTGCTGGAGAAGAAGGCGAGGAAGAAGCTGCCGTCGAGGAAGTATTGATGGCTTAGATTGTGGATTTTACTCCCCCAGCCCCCTTTCCAAGGGGGCTTTTTGAGTTGTATGCCTAAAGTTGGGTAGGAACTTAATGCGGGACAAAAAACAACGAAAACCATTGAAAGCCCTCATCCCCCGGCCCCTTCTCCCAAGTTTGGGAGAAGGGGAGCCGGAGCCAACAGCGGAGTCTCTTGTCTTGAAAAAGTCCTCCACTTGGGGAGACCCCAAGACCGGATTTTCCGCTGCTCCCTCTCCCAAAGTTGTATTTTCTGGAATCTTGCTACTGTTCTGTCGATCGACCCGGATTTCAGGGAAAATGGAGCAGTACTCAATCGACCCACGACGATGAATTGGACAACCGCTGCCGAAGCCAAGCTCAAAGAAATCCCCTTTTTCGTGAGACCCGCTGCCCGCAAAAAAATCGAGAAGCTCGCTCAGGAAATGGGGGCGACCGAAATTACCGAAGAAATCTACGCCCAGGCTAAGAGCAAATTCGGGTAGCAGCATTAGCTTGAATCGATCGAGCCATGGCCGCCGTCAGATCGTTGTGCAATCCTTCTGCTGCGGCCTTCACCGACTTAGCAACATACTGGGAAACTTGCAACGGCGGCTCGATGATAATCGACACACTATCCTTAAAGGTCGGCACTGGCTGACTGTAGCGCAGACTGATCGGTAAAATAGTAATTTCTTGCTCGGGCCGAGCAGTTTGGGCCTGAAGAGCAATCCGGGCCAACCCTTTCTTCAGGGGATGAAGGTCGCCATCGCGGAAAATGTTGCCCTCAGGATAGATAGTCAGTAATTCGCCTTGGTTGAGGAGATCGATCGCGAAGCGAAAACTAGCGACGCTGGGATTCTTGGTATCCACCGGAAAACCACCCAACCGGCGTACCAACCAGCCTTGCACGCCCAGCATCTCATTGGCAGAAGTCATGAAGCGCACATCCCGACCGGTAACATAAGGCCCAGCCACGTAGGGAATCAGCATCGAATCCCAACGGGAGCGATGGGTGGGAGCAAGGATCGTTGCTCCACTTTGGGGAATGTATTCCTGACCGCTCACCTGGATATTTCTGAAAAAGATGGGCAGTACGAACTGGCCCAGGGGGTAGGCGATCGCCTTTATTAAGGGCGAGAAGCCAGAACGCAAAGCAGGAACGAGGGTGGAGGGGGAAGTCGCCGAAGTCATAATAGGGGTGCCATAGGAGGCTGGGGATCGGATTCGATATCTCTATAGCTTATAAACTTATTCCAGCACCGGGGTGCTTGCTCATGACACTTCTTGAATCGACACAAAACAAATTAGCCAAAAACAGCAAAGCCTCCTAAAAGGAGGCTTTGCCGATCGGTGCCTAGAGGCCTAAACACCATGGGCCTAAAAAACTAACTTAGTCTTCGTACAGACGGCATTCAGCCGCATCTGGATTGTCTTCACAGAATTGCTGGAGAGAATTCTTGACAGGTTTCTGGTGAGACTTAGCTGCCAACAATTCTTCTAGGCTATCTTGGGCTACGGCGCAGTCAGGGGAACCTGCACCCTTAGTTTCGCAGAGCTGAGCTACTTCCGCTCTGGCTGCTTCGATCCGTTCTTCGAGCGTAATATCTTTGGTGTTCGTCATGGGTGTCCCAGGAAATAATGACAGGTAAGAAACTTAGGAGCAGCGAACTGGCTAAATTTCTCTGAGTAAATCTATTTTACCCTGCCACATTGGCAACGACCGCTACGAATTGTAATGATTTCCAAACAAAGTTTGACGGCAATCCGCCCTAAGTAGGCCAGAAAAGTGCCCGTTTAGCTCCATTTTAGCTACGCTACAACCACTGGCCACCACGGAAACGGCTGTGCGGAAAGAGCACCCGCAGCAAGCTAGGAGTCGCCAAGAAAATGGCCAAGCTCATCAATAAATACTGCAACAGCAACCATTGCAGCGGCATCGCCTTGAGACTAATCCCCGGTAACCGGTCCGTTAGGAGCACCAAGCTTAAGACGATCGCTTCGATCGCCGCCCCAGCTAACTGTAACAATCCCGGCCAGTCGCCATCCCAGCGCAATTTTTGGAGCTGCTGGGCACAGATGTCGCCCAAGCCGCCCAGAATACCGATGTACAGCAACATGATCAGATAAGCCCAGCTTTTGAGACCAATGGCCAGGGGCAAGGTCACCAACAAGCCAACGGTCGGCAACAGCAACAACCGCATTTGCCAGCGGCCTAAAAGTGTAGGGGTCATTGATCGGCTACCTCCAGCTGAATAGAGTTTATTTTACGGGATTTGAGCAAAACTCCAAATCAAAGGTCAAAAATAATCTAAATGCTGGTTTACCCATCGCTGGTAGCAAGCTAGAATGGCGATGCTGAATGGATTGGGCAACTTGTGAACAAGATAAAATTTGGAACCGATGGCTGGCGGGGCGTAATCGCCCAAGAATTCACTTTCGATCGACTACTGGCCGTGGCTCCCGTCGCCGCCCAAATATTACTAGAAACCTTTGGCGGCCAGACCCAGAATCGCCGGATCATGGTGGGCTTCGATCGACGATTCATGGCCGAAGACTTTGCCAAAGCCATGGCAGAAACCCTCCGAGACTGCGGCTTCGAGGTCTTCCTCGCCCAAGATTTTGCCCCTACCCCCGCCCTGAGCTGGGCCGCCCACAGCCAAAATGCCCTCGGCGCATTAGTGATCACCGCCAGCCACAATCCTGGTCAATATCTAGGACTGAAAGTGAAAGGCAACTTCGGCGGTTCCGTAGCCCCAGAATTGACCCAAAAGATCGAAGATCGCCTCGGTACCACCATCAATACGGGCCTAGCCGGTAGCCTGGAAATGTTCGATCCCTGGCCCAGTTACTGTGAGGCGATTGGCCAGCAAGTCAACTTAGCAAAAATCCGCTCCCTAGTAGCCAGCGGCCAACTCCAGGTCTGGGCCGACGTGATGAACGGCGCGGCCGCCACCGGACTATCCAGACTATTATCGACAGCAGTCAAAGAACTCCACGCCGATCGAGATCCTCTCTTTGGCGGTGGTGCCCCGGAACCCTTAGCCGCCAACCTGACCGATCTCTGCGCCCAAGTCCGCGCTGGCCAACGCCAATTTCCCGATCGCCTCACCGTTGGTCTAGCCTTCGATGGCGATAGCGATCGAATTGCCGCAGTCGATCAAGATGGTAATTTCCTCAGCTCCCAAATTTTGCTGCCAATTTTGATGCGTCACCTGCATCGGGTGCGCGGCCTGAGTGGCGAAGTAGTCAAAACCGTCAGCACCTCCAACCTCGTCCCTAAGCTGGCCGAGAGCTATGGCTTGCCCGTCCACGAAACCCCGATCGGTTACAAATACATCGCCGATCGGATGCTGGAAGTCCCGGTACTGATCGGTGGCGAAGAATCCGGCGGCATCGGCTATGGTCACCATATTCCCGAACGCGATGCCCTACTATCAGCCCTTTACTTGTTAGAAGCGGTGGTGGAAAGTGGCCAAGACCTCGGTGCCCAATATCGAGAGCTGCAACAGCAAGCCAACTACTACTTTGCCTACGATCGCAGCGACCTCCATTTGGCCAGCATGGCCCTGCGCCAGTTGGTCATCGCTCAGCTAGAAACAGCACCCTTACAATCGATCGGCGATCGAGCCGTGATCAACATCCAAACCACCGATGGCTACAAGCTACATCTAGCTGACCAGAGCTGGCTGTTGATTCGCTTCAGCGGCACCGAACCAGTATTACGCCTCTATTGCGAAGCACCCACGATCGAGCTAGTTCATCAAAGCCTGCAAGTCGCAAAGGATTGGGTGGGAGCGTTCGCGGAGCGTTCCTGTAAGGAAATCGTCGCATAGCCAGACATCATCACCAAAACAAAGAGGATAGCTACTCCAGCCATCCTCTCGTTGTTCAAATTAAGCCTCAACGCAACCTATGAATCAGAGACCGCTGGAGCAGTCTTGAACTCTGGCAACAGATCGTTGAAAGCCTGGAAGTCCTTGAGGGCTTCGCTATAGTTGCTAGCAGCCAACAGTTGATTGTTGTCAGCAGCGGCAGCATCGATTTTGTTCAGATGGCCGAAGACTTCCTTCCCAAGATCCAAGGCATTGCTACGTTGGGCCGGTAGCAGCTCGCGGGCTACACTGGTCATGCGCGATCGCAGTTCGCCCAAAGGCCCATGGATGAAAGAACGCACATTGTTCCAATCCTGTTTGTCAATGTAGGATTCTAGTTCCGGTAAACGAGATTTGATTTTTTCTACACTGCTACTAGCCAATTGGATATTAGCCAATTGAGCATCGGAGTAGGTCGGGGCTTTGACGTTACCATCGCTACAGCTGACCACCAACACCGCAATACAAACTAGCAACAAAGAAATGAGAGGACGAAATAAAGACATGGGATATGAGGGGAAACGCCAAATTTATCTATATGTACTTAGAATACAGGCAAAATCGCTATAGGAAAATCCCCCGGCTCAGCCAGGGGATTTACTTTCGCTAAAAATTAAAGCCTAGACCGAGACAGTGGTCTTCGGACCTTTGATTTCGCCCTTGGCGTACTTAGCAGCAAACTCATCCAAGGATACAGCCTTGATTTTGCTAGCTTGGCCAGCGGACCAGAAGGCGTTGTAGCGCTCGGCACAAACCTTTTGCATGTACTTGATGGAAGGCTTCAGGAAGTGACGGGGGTCAAATTCTTCGGGCTTAGAAAATAAAGCTTCCCGCACCGCAGCGGTGATCGCCAAACGGTTGTCCGTATCGATGTTCACCTTGCGCACGCCGCATTTGATGCCCTTTTGGATTTCTTCCAAGGGTACACCGTAAGTTTCGGGGATTTTACCGCCATACTTGTTGATGATCGCAATCAGATCTTCGGGTACCGAAGAAGAACCGTGCATTACCAAGTGAGTGTTAGGCAGCTTCTTGTGAATTTCTTCAATGCGGCTGATGGCCAATACTTCACCAGTAGGCTTGCGAGTGAACTTGTAGGCACCATGACTAGTGCCGATCGCCACAGCCAAAGCATCCACACCAGTAGTTTCTACAAATTCCACAGCTTCATCGGGGTCCGTCAACAGTTGGTCGTGGGACAATGCGCCCTCAAAACCATGGCCGTCTTCAGCTTCACCCATGCCAGTTTCTAACGAACCCAGGCAACCCAGTTCGCCCTCTACACTCACGCCGATCGCATGGGCCACTTCTACCACCTGGCGAGTAACGTTTACGTTGTACTCGAAGCTAGCCGGAGTCTTGGCATCAGCTTCTAGGGAACCATCCATCATGACGCTGGTGAAGCCTTGCTTCATCGCAGAATAGCAAGTGGCGGCGCTATTACCGTGGTCTTGGTGCATGGAAATCGGAATATCCGGATAGGTTTCCACGGCGGCCAGGATCAGGTGCCGCAGGAAAGCTTCACCGGCATAAGTCCGAGCACCACGGGAAGCTTGTAAGATAACCGGACTATCGGTTTCTTTGGCAGCCTGCATAATTGCCTGAATCTGCTCCATGTTGTTCACATTGTAAGCAGGAATGCCATAACCATTTTCAGCGGCATGGTCGAGCAAAAGCCGCATAGGGACGAGAGCCATTAGGTGATCCTCCTAAAATTTTTTATATTTTTCTAAAGATGTGATTGCTTACTTCTTTTAGTCTGTAGTCACTTTACCAAAGTTTACGCAAAATCTTTACAGATTTAGTCGATCTACACAAACGCAGATGCGACGTCAATTAGCTAGGAAAGCTAATACTTTGGAAAAAATGGGTCGTCCGGGATTCGAACCCGGAACCAACCGGTTAAAAGCCGGATACTCTACCGTTGAGCTAACGACCCGAATGTTTTTTAAGCACGGTATAGGACTATAACATGGCAGTTTCGATTCCAGCAAGCTTTTTGTAGCAAATTACTCGATCGACCCACCAAAACACAGTCTCCGCCAGCTTTAGAGCGATACATACCGACGCCCAAGCCAGGACCATAACCAGCGAAACCAACGGCCAAGCGCTATCTTAACAGGGAGACTAATTTTCCAACTCCATGCCCCTTCCTTTGATCCTTGGCGTGACTGGTGCTTCCGGCTTAATTTATGCCGTGCGGGCCGTCAAACATTTGCTAGCTGCCAACTATTCCATCGAACTCGTCGCTTCCAAATCCACCTACATGGTCTGGCAAGAAGAAGAAGGAATCAAAATGCCGATCGAGCCAGAGCTCCAAGGGGAATTTTGGCGTACCAAAGCTGAAGTCCCCCAAAGTGGACAACTGCGCTGCCATCGCTGGGGCGATGTGGGGGCCAACATTGCCAGCGGCTCCTTTCGGACGGCGGGCATGGTAGTGATGCCTTGCAGCATGAGCACCGTGGCTAAAATGGCCAATGGCCTCAGTGGTGACCTACTAGAGCGCGCCGCCGATGTCCAACTCAAGGAAGGCCGCAAGTTAGTAGTAGTTCCCCGCGAAACTCCCTTCAGCCTGATTCACCTACGCAACCTGACCACCTTGGCCGAAGCCGGAGCCAGAATCGTCCCAGCCATTCCGGCTTGGTACCACCAGCCCCAGTCGATCGAAGACTTGGTGGATTTCGTCGTAGCCCGGGCCTTAGACCAAGTGGATATTGATTGCGTCCCCCTGCGCCGCTGGAAAGAGTCGCCAGAGAACCCCAGCGCTCTATAATTGGAGGATACTCGACAGACTTCTCCCATGTCTCTCTTTCGGTTTATGTCGATCGCGGTAGTGACGATCGCCATTGCAGTAGCAGTGGTTTCTAACTTGACCGACACTTTTCGGTTGGTGTTCTGGAATGCCCGGACGGTGCCAATTCACCTAGGATTCCTAGCCTTAGGTGCTGGTAGCACCGGCATCTTGGCCAGTATTTTGCTGCGGCTATTGGCGAGCGGCCCCCGGCGTGGGCCCAAGGACAAGCGGCGCACTGCCCAGCCAGAATTTGAGGAGGAACCCTTTAGACCGGTGGATCGGCCTTTTCGGGCTCCAGAAGAGCCGGAGGAATACGAGGATCCTAGGGACTCCGATCGATCAATCGAGGCCGATCGCGAAGCCTCTCAGTATGAGAATCGCGAAGCCTCTCAGCGAGCCAATGCGCCAGTCTACGATGCCAACTATCGAGTGATCAATGTTCCCAAAAGCCCGGCCACACCCCAGCCCCAAGTCAATAGCAAACTCCGGCCAGACGGAGAAGACTGGGGCTTCGACTTCGAGGAGGATGAGGGGAATAATTCCCCCTAACCCTATTCAGATTTATGCCGCTTGGCAGCCCGCAGCATCTCCAGAATTTCTTTAATTTCCACCAAATGCTAGAAGAACTCCAGAACCTAAATATTTACCTGATCGGCATGATGGGCTGCGGCAAATCCACCGTCGGCCAGATGTTAGCCAGCAAAATCGCCTACAAATTTTTTGACACGGACCACCTAGTAGAGCAGGTCAGTCAACAGTCCGTGGCCAGCATCTTTGCAATGGCCGGCGAAGAAGAATTCCGGGCGATCGAATCCAAAGTCCTCTCGGAAGTCTCCGCCTACACCAGGCTCGTGGTAGCAACGGGTGGCGGGATTGTCCTGCGCCCAGAAAACTGGGGTTCCCTGCGCCAAGGGCTAGTGGTTTGGCTGAATGTCCCAGCCCCGATACTTTGGCAGCGACTGGCCCACGATCAATCCCGACCATTACTGCACAAGTCAGATCCCCAAGCAGCACTGCACGAAATCCTAGCTGCCCGCGAATCCCGCTATGGCCAGGCAGATTTGCAGATTATGGTGACCGCCGACCAATCACCGGCGGAAGTAGCCAACAATATTTTAGAACAGATTCCCTCGGTGCTAAAATCTAAAGCCCATGCCCCTTAGGGCTGCTACCTACTCATAATTTCCCACCTATGTCCCTTGAACCTGCTATCACCGCCGGACTAGACTTGCACGCCCGCGTTCAGGTTCTCAGTGAAGCCCTGCCCTACATCCAAAAATTTGCCGGTCGCACCGTAGTGGTCAAGTATGGCGGTGCAGCAATGAAAGACAGCCAGCTCAAGGATCAAGTGATCCGCGACATTATCTTCATGGCCTGTGTGGGAATCAGACCGATTATCGTCCACGGCGGCGGGCCAGAAATCAATACCTGGCTGGATAAAATTGGCATTGAGGCCCAATTCAAAGACGGCTTGCGGGTCACCGATGCAGCCACCATGGAAGTGGTAGAAATGGTGCTAGTGGGCAAAGTGAACAAAGAAATCGTCTCCTACATCAACCAAGCTGGTGGATCGGCGATCGGGATGTGTGGCAAAGATGCCAACCTGATTACGGCCCGCCCCGAAGGCCGCACGGATATCGGCTTTGTGGGCGAAGTCAGCAGCATCAATGTCAAGGTCTTAGAGCTGCTAGTCAAAGGCGGCCATATTCCAGTAATTTCCAGCGTCGCTGCGGACGATCGGGGCCAGTCCTATAACATCAACGCGGATACGGTAGCTGGAGAGGTCGCAGCGGCCCTCGGTGCTGAAAAGCTGATCTTGCTGACCGATACCCCCGGCCTCATGCGCGATTTCCATGACCCTAGCAGCCTCATTCACCAACTAGATATTGCCCAGTCCCGGGAACTGGTGAAGGAGGGAATCGTCAGTGGAGGCATGATTCCTAAGCTGAGCTGCTGTATTCGCAGTTTGGCCCAAGGGGTGAAGTCGGCCCACATCATTGACGGGCGGGTGCCCCATTCTCTACTGTTGGAGGTGTTCACCGATGCCGGAATTGGCACCATGATTGTCTCTTCAGAACACAATTTGCCGGAAAAATCCAGGCTCGATCGGTATTAATAACAATTACTAATCATAGGGAAACTCGGTTTTCCTGCGCTCCTAAAATATTCTAGAGAGACCCAACCATGAAATTCAACGCCCCACTCACCGCCCTGTTCGGCACCGCTGCAACGGTGGCATTAGTCGTCAGCTACCAAGGTAGTGCAGCAGCCCTGACCGGTCGCCAAGTAAACGATGTGGCCCGCGATGTCACTATTCTGATCCGTGGCGAAAACGGCAGCCATGGCTCGGGGGTGATTATTTCCAAGGGCAGCAATAGTTACTATGTGTTGACCGCTGCCCATGTGGTTAAGGCCACCACTTCCTACAAGTTGATTGCGCCTGATCAGACCACTTACCAAATCGATAGTAAGAAAATCGTCAATATTCCCGGTGTGGATCTAGCTGTGGTGGAGTTTGCCACAGATAAGACCTACTCCGTAGCTAAGCTCGGTACTGCTTCCACCAGCCAAGGGCAGGATGTTTTTGTTTCTGGCTGGCCCAGCTTGGGTGCAGTGGGTCAAGCCTCTGGGGGCGAACTGATTCGGCAGTTTACCAGCGGTCAGATTTCTGGCACTCTGCCCAAGCCCTACAAGGGCTACCAAATGATTTACACCAACATCACTCGGGCGGGCATGAGCGGTGGTGGGGTTTTTGATGCCGGTGGTCGCCTAGTGGGCATTCACGGCTTAGGTGAAAAGGAAGATGTGCGCAATTTGACGGAAAGCGGCATCACCGAAGCCGCCGCCACCCGCATCGCCAATGTGGTCAAGCCGGGCTTTAACTTTGCCATTCCGATCAGTACCTTCTTGAGCAAGTCCCAGAGCGCCAATCTTTACTTGAATTTGCAGGTCGACCAGGCCAGCGCACCAGAACTCGGTGAAGCCTATGTGGCCAGCAGAGAAGTGGACAAACGAGATAAAATTAGCGACTTGAATAGAACTCTGAATACAGTCAATAGTGTTACCAACACCGTCAACGATACCCGCAACACAATTCGGGGCGTGCAGAATATTTTCCGCCCCTTCTAGAATTCGTTAAATCTGAAATTGCAAGCAGGGGTTTTTCCTCTGCTTGTTTTGTTTTAAGGCAACAAGATGATCGGTCTAGCGGTTGTTTCTGGAGTTTCTGCCAGCGATCCACTTTCTTCTGGTGGCTTGGGAACTGGGATCTGCCCATTGGCATTAGCTGGTATCGACTCCATTCTCACCAGCGGCAAGGTGGGGGCAATTTCTTGGGAGCGAGCGAGCGGCAAGGTCACCGTAAACTCACTGCCGTTACCCCGCGCCGAGGGACTAGCCACCGCGATCGAGCCACCCATCTGTTCTACTAATTCCTTGGCGATCGACAGACCCAATCCTGTGCCCGGAATCTCGCCCTGGGCCTGCACACCTCGATAGCTGCGCTGAAAGAGCTGAGGCAGATCGGAGGCGGGGATACCCAAGCCGCTATCGCGCACCATGATCGATAGTTGGGAGGCACTGGCTTTCAGATTCACCTCCACTTCGCCCACCAAGGTGTACTTCAGAGCATTGTCGATCAAGTTCCCCAACACTTCCCGCAGAGCACTGGCACTAGCCAGGACTAGGGGCAAATCTTCGGCAATGTCCCACAGAAAACCTAACTGCCGTTCTTGGGCCACCGCCGAGCCGTTGGCCAGAATCGGTTCTAAGATTGCAGCCACGTTACAGGGCTGCAACTGGAGGCTGGCCGGGGGAAGTAGGGCCATAGATTGGCCCGTCAGCAATGGCGGCCCATCGATCGAGCTATCCAACTGTTGCAATAATTCTTTGAGGTGTTCGCTTTCGCGCAGAATGTTGTCTACGATCCGCCGGTTGGCATCTTCCAGAGGAATCCGCTTCAGCAATAGTTTAGAGAAGGTATAAATGGCCGAAAGGGGGTTGCGCAGTTGGTGCAGTACATTGTGCATCATCTTGTGCTGGCGGATTTGGAACTGCTCCCGCTCCGCCAGAGCTTGGGCTTGCCACTGACGCTCCCGCTCCAACATACAGGCCATAGAAATAGTATTTCCGATCATCTCCACTTGGCTGCGTTCTACCTCTAGCCATGGTCGATCGGAGCGCAGGGCCATCAATAGTCCCAAGATCGAACCTTCGTAGGTTAAGGGCTGGAAAAGTTGCTGAGGAGCCATGGGAGCAGATCCGCCGACTTGATTGGCTGCCCCACCCAGACTAAGTCCGTTATTCTCCGGGTAGGAAACCAGGGGCTCCAATTGAGGAGATCGATCGACCTGGGCTGGTTGGGTGAGGTACACCACAGACATATCCGCTCCCAAGCCAGCCGCCAACAATCCAAGCTGGGTGCGGCAAATAGCCATGAATTGAGAGCTGTAGGAATCGGCCATAGGGCTAGAAAATAGTCGGGGGCAACTTTAGGCTGAACCAACCGAGTGGGAGGCAAATTGTTAAGTTTTTATAAAATTATGGGCGAAAATCCCAGGAAATCTTAGTATTCTATTCATGTTAAAGCTTTTCAGCCGTTTTAGTCCCTGTCCGGGGGGCTATTGAAATTCTAGACTAAAGAGGATATGATATCGACGGCTTTGTAGCAACCATTACAACTGGCGCAGATAAGAGGAGGTAATCAGGTTGGCTAGGAGACGTAAACGGAAAAGTAGGAGACGGCAAGAGGGTCGAAGGATTCTCGAGCAGGTACCCCAGTATAGTATCGAGAGTGGCGAGGACAAACCTGTCACCGCAGCTCGTAGGTACATTCATAACGAAGGTATATCGCCACCAGCACTCCTGCTGGTCAAGCGAAATGAGCATACCACAGACAGGTATTTTTGGGCCGAAAAGGGCCTTTTTGGCGCACAGTACGTCGAAGAGAACCATTTCCTTTTCCCCAGCTTGCGGATTCTGGAATCTCCAGAGCCGTCACTGGTTGTTTCCTCTAAATAACTGCTGAGCTCCTACAACTCATGCTCACGGAAAACCAGCTTGGCAAATCGTCCGGGCTGGATTTCTCGTGTCTAAAGATTTTTATGTGGTTTCGTTGCAAGAAGAATCCCCATACATCTCGCGGTGGGGAATGTCAATCCTCTAGAACCTGCACGCCCAAGCTTTTTTCTAGGATATGCAGCTCGTCCCGGTGACCAGTGATGGTCACAATTCTTTGGCCACTGCCCAACTCCACCGCCAGGTTAACTTGCTCTGGGCGGGCGGAGCGCTGCCAATAGAACCAACCGGCGATCGGGGCCAAGCAGCCCAACAACAAGCAGCGGTAGCCGATCGCCGGCCACAGATAGCTGCCGACTAATCCTAAACAAAGAAAGCCGATCGCGGCTAAGGAGGTGAGAAAGATGGCCATGAACCAACTGGGAGCCACAGCTCCTTCGTAGGTAACGCCCGTAATGTCGCTGACATCTACAAGGCGGTAGGCCCGATCGACCAAGTATTTATCGAATTTCGGCAAAAAGTCCGCCTCCGGCTCCGTTAGAGCAAAGGTCAGACTTTCGATCCGATCTTTCACAGCAGCCTTAATGAAGAACAATAGGCCAATCGACAACAGGAGGGTTAGAGAGGCGGCGGTAGTGAGGACTGAATTCATGCCGAAGCAAAGTAAGGAGCTACCTAAAATATACTGGCTTCCAAGGCAGTTAGGTCTGGGATCGAAACTTTTTCTTGAGAACGAATAATCAGACCGTCTTTTTCCAGCTTGGTCAAGACCCTGGTCACTGTTTCCCGAGCCAGACCACTCATGCTGCTCAGCTCCCGATGGGGGAAGTTGGGGATTTCGGCCCCTTTCTTGCTGTTGATATCCACGCCTTGACCTTCGGCCAAGAAGAGCAAGGTATCGGCGACCCGCGAGGCACTATTGGATTCGCGCAACCGGAGGCGACGGTTGACTTGGCGCAGGCGACGACCCATCAGTTGGGAGAGCTTCATACCCGCCATCGGCTCGTTTTTCAGAAGTTGTACAAAGTCTTCGGCAGGAATATTGGCGATCGTAGCCGTGGTCAGGCTCAGTACATCAGTAGAGCGGGGAGCCTGTTCGAGGGCGGCCATTTCGCCAACGATCTCCCCTTGGCCTACAATGTTCAGGGTGATTTCCTTGCCATCTACGTTGTAGGTACGGATCTTCAGCCAGCCTTCCAAAACGAAATACACTGAGCCACCCCAGTCGTTTTCCAGTAGGATCATTTGGTTGGCCGGGTGGTTGCGCACTACGGCATGATTGAGAGCCGTGCGCCGGGAGGCATCGGGTAAATCTGCAAAGAATGCCGTAGTTTTCAGGAGTTCTTGAAGATTAGGAGCGAGTTGCTGGTTGCCTTGTCTATCTTCCATAAAACTTTCCGAGGAGTGGTTTGAAACGATTGTGGGTAGATCGAGAGGGATCTTTGTCTTACTAATATGCCCATGATTATGGTACAAATTGCGATCACATATATGAATTTACCAAACCTCATTACGCTCTCTCGGTTGCTGGGCATTCCAGCGATCCTCTATGGTCTTTATCAACCGGCTAATTCCTCTTGGCAATGGGTGGCTTGGGTGCTATTTCTGGTGGCGGCCAGTACGGATTGGTTGGATGGTTATCTGGCCCGCAAGCTCAACCAGGTGACGGATTTAGGGAAGTTCTTGGATCCTTTGGTAGATAAGCTCTTGGTATTGCTACCGCTGCTGGTGTTGATCGACCTCCATCGGGCTTCGGCGCTGGGAGTCTGTGCGATTCTGGCGCGGGAGTTGACGGTAGCGGGCTGGCGGGTAGGCCAGAGCCAAATTAGTGGGGCGAATATTTGGGGGAAGCTGAAAACGGTGGTACAGATCGCAGCAATCGCCCTGTTGATCTTACCCCTACCGATCGGGCTGGTCTGGGGCCAATGGGTGTTCTGGGTAGCGGTGGCTCTGACGCTGATCTCTGGCTTGATTTATCTGCAAAGCGGCCTGCAAAGTAAGCCCTCTTAGGAGATTGTGATGATTGTGCCCTGGGAATTTGAGACCGATCGACTACTATTGCGCCAGTGGCAAGATCAGGATCTAGAGCCTTTTGCCGCGCTCAGTACAGACCCCAAGGTTATGGAGTTTTTTCCGGCGATTTTGGATCGAGAGGCCAGCGATGCTTTGGTGGAGCGCTGTCGCGAGCTGATTGCCGATCGGGGGTGGGGCCTGTGGGCAGTGGAACTCAAGGCCAGTGGTGATTTTATTGGGATCGTTGGTCTTCATGTCACCGCACCGGAGTTGCCCTGTGGGGAAAAGGTGGAGGTGGGCTGGCGGTTGGCCGCCGATTATTGGCATCGGGGTTATGGGACGGAGGCAGCACGGGAATCAATCCGAGTAGGCTTTGAAATTCTGGGTTTACCAGAGATTGTGTCTTTTACGGCAGTGATTAATCAGCGTTCTCGATCGGTCATGGAAAGGCTCGGCATGAAATACTTATACGATTTCGCCCATCCCAAGCTGCCGATGGATAGTCCACTCCGGCAACATTGCCTCTATTCTCTATCTCCAAAAACACAGGAGTGATCAGAAATCAACAAGATTGTTTTTGCACCATAAATTGATTTCTGCTCTATGTCCGCAGAGGTGCAATCGCTGAGTTGCGTAGCTCCCGATATTTGAGCTGTAAGCCATCCGCTGCCACATACACCTCCGCATCCATGGCATCGGGCAGATATGGGGGATTTTGGGATTCGACGATCGGCTGATCCTGCTTGAAAATCTTCAGAGTCCGATTGCGGGCATCACCATCGGCCCAACCTCCCCGAAAAAAGCTGCGAAAATTCAGCCACTTGCTGATGGTGGTGCGGTCATCCACCGGCACATGGGCCGTCCAAATGATTAATCGACCGAAGGGCAGCTTCACCTCCAGGAAAGTCAAGTTCGGTAAGGCAAATCCCGTGCGAGTTTCCACTAGCTGGGCGGCCTGATCCTGCCGAGCCAATAACTGCCAAATCCCCTTTGGCCGATTGGGCTTTAGGAACACGGTGGCCTGGGCCCCCCACTCATCCATGGATATTTCCAGATTCCCCACCTCCGGTTCTTCTGGATTGCCAAAGGCGGCACCATGCACGAAGGGCGCATGGGCAAAGTCCAGGCCGTTATCGATCGCCCGCTCGTAGTTCACATTCCAATGAAAGTCGCCATGGATCGATCGCAAGGATTCATCACCAACCTGCGGAATTTTCGGCATTTCGCGACTTTCGGCCAGCGCTTTTTCTCCCCAAAATAGCCATACAAATCCATCCCGCTCTCTGAGGGGATAGCTGTTGGCGATCGCCCGCTTGGGAATTGCCGCCCCCGGTTGATTGGCGGGAATCTTTACGCACCGTCCATCTGCGGCAAAATGCCAGCCATGGTAGGGACAGACCAAGCAGTCGCCATCAACTTTGCCCAAGGCTAAGTACACATCATCATAGAAAGGGTGCGGAAATCAAGCAGCCTTTGTAGGAGCTGATTTAGCGGCATCACACTTAGCCATGATTTTGGCAATCGACTTGCTTGTCCAATTGAAAGGATGTGCAACTTCATTCCATTCTCTA
>JANMHS010000062.1:0-58062 GCA_031375385.1 Synechococcales cyanobacterium OTE_70_metabat_200
GGAGCTATGATAGCATGATTTTATCTAGAGAAGCACAGATAAAATGAAGAAATGTTGGCCAATTTGTTCGCTACCTCATCCACCCGCCATCGCCTACTAGCTGCGCTTTCGTATCTAGTGGCGGGTGGAATCGGCACCTCACCGTCTATCCATCCCCGGCCTGAAGGCACGGGGCTTTTCGGCGGCTCCGGTAACGCGAACCTCAAGTGCTGGGCTTTTCTCTGGAAGGTTCGCGTTCATTGGCTAGGCAAGGGTTTGAGGTAATTATCTGAGTTTATGGAGGTTTGAAATGTCTCTGGATTTTAGGGGTTCGCGTGGGATGTTGCTGAAACATGGGCTGGCTAAGGGTCTATAATGGGCGCTGTGCGATTGCCCCTTTGGGGCGATCGAGGATTGGAACCATGGCATCGGCCAATCGATCTAGTCGATCGGCTACCCGTGCGATTGCCCCTTTGGGGCGATCGAGGATTGGAACAGTTGTCGAATGCTCTGGGAGAGATATCAGCGAGTGTGCGATTGCCCCTTTGGGGCGATCGAGGATTGGAACTGGAGCAGCAAAGATGCAGGCTTCGAGTTCCAGCGTGCGATTGCCCCTTTGGGGCGATCGAGGATTGGAACAGGCTGACTGCATGGACGGGAACTTCCTCTAGGTGCGATTGCCCCTTTGGGGCGATCGAGGATTGGAACTAATTTCCTACCCCCCATCGAGCAGGACACTTCGACGTGCGATTGCCCCTTTGGGGCGATCGAGGATTGGAACTAGTGGATCGACCATGGCGGACAATCCTAGCGATAGCGCCGTGCGATTGCCCCTTTGGGGCGATCGAGGATTGGAACAACGTATCCCCTAGCCCTCTCGTTGCGGGGAGAGTGCGATTGCCCCTTTGGGGCGATCGAGGATTGGAACTAGTTTCCCTACCACAAAGAGGAGCCTACCTAGTGGTGCGATTGCCCCTTTGGGGCGATCGAGGATTGGAACGATAGCCCCTCGCGTAGGGAGCAGGGAAACTTTACCTCGTGCGATTGCCCCTTTGGGGCGATCGAGGATTGGAACTCTACCGGAGATTTTCAAAAGCACAGCGAGATACGACCGTGCGATTGCCCCTTTGGGGCGATCGAGGATTGGAACCTTTCCCCCGCTGCTAAGGATTTAAAAATGACTAACGTGCGATTGCCCCTTTGGGGCGATCGAGGATTGGAACTCCACAACGCTCCGTGGTAGCCAATCTCTCGAGTGCGATTGCCCCTTTGGGGCGATCGAGGATTGGAACATTGGAGCCTGCCTGCCAGTGGGGCGAGCTTTAGTGCGATTGCCCCTTTGGGGCGATCGAGGATTGGAACAAGATTGGGCTGTAACTGGTCGGAACCCAGTTGTGCGATTGCCCCTTTGGGGCGATCGAGGATTGGAACATCGGTAGCGTCATGAATTTCATCGACAGCCTGGTGCGATTGCCCCTTTGGGGCGATCGAGGATTGGAACCAGCGATCCAGTGGATTGCTGAATCTGTAATTGCAGTGTGCGATTGCCCCTTTGGGGCGATCGAGGATTGGAACTAGCCTACGATTACAATCCGGCTGCACCGGCCGTGCGATTGCCCCTTTGGGGCGATCGAGGATTGGAACCACATTCCCAGCATTTTTGATCCGGCTCATCATTGTGCGATTGCCCCTTTGGGGCGATCGAGGATTGGAACCTTAAAAGCATTTGCTCACCACAAAAGTAATGGATGTGCGATTGCCCCTTTGGGGCGATCGAGGATTGGAACATCCTCTGCCAAGCCAAGCGCGCCCAACTGATGATGTGCGATTGCCCCTTTGGGGCGATCGAGGATTGGAACCAGAGTCCACCGCTGTAGCCAGCTTGCTAGCTCAGAAGTGCGATTGCCCCTTTGGGGCGATCGAGGATTGGAACCAAGTGTAGAGAGCACCGGCAGTGCGAGTAATTGCAGTGCGATTGCCCCTTTGGGGCGATCGAGGATTGGAACTGGTGCGTGGGTGACTGTGAGAGCAATAAGGTGGGTGCGATTGCCCCTTTGGGGCGATCGAGGATTGGAACCTTTTGTATTCCTTGCCGCCGGTTGGGCTACTTACGGCGTGCGATTGCCCCTTTGGGGCGATCGAGGATTGGAACCGCTATACAGTCCTCTCAGCTCTGCACCAATTACGTGCGATTGCCCCTTTGGGGCGATCGAGGATTGGAACTAGTGGCTCGATCGACTGAGTAATCAATTTTGATGTGCGATTGCCCCTTTGGGGCGATCGAGGATTGGAACCCCGTCATTCTTCACGCCATTAATCCCGGCATAGGGTGCGATTGCCCCTTTGGGGCGATCGAGGATTGGAACATCTACATTCTCTAGGCTATCCCGAATTAATTCCAGTGCGATTGCCCCTTTGGGGCGATCGAGGATTGGAACGATGTTGCCCTTTTGCCAGGGTGAGCCGGGATTGCAGGTGCGATTGCCCCTTTGGGGCGATCGAGGATTGGAACCTCTACCGCTCTTAAAAGAGTCGATCGAACATTTGTGCGATTGCCCCTTTGGGGCGATCGAGGATTGGAACTCACAAAAATCTCAGCGGTATCACTACCGGGAAAGGTGCGATTGCCCCTTTGGGGCGATCGAGGATTGGAACAATAAAAGAGACTTCGTAAGCATCGGCCAGGTCGATGTGCGATTGCCCCTTTGGGGCGATCGAGGATTGGAACACTGGCCCTTTCCGGGGCGCGCCTGCCCTTTAGGTGCGATTGCCCCTTTGGGGCGATCGAGGATTGGAACTCCCGAGGATATGCACAAAGTTAAAAACCCCTAGGTGCGATTGCCCCTTTGGGGCGATCGAGGATTGGAACTGGAGCGCTAGATCCTTTCGGGGTTGAATCTTTAGTGCGATTGCCCCTTTGGGGCGATCGAGGATTGGAACAGGCAGGGCAAATGGATAGTCGGCGTAAGAAGGTGCGATTGCCCCTTTGGGGCGATCGAGGATTGGAACTGCGGTGGTTCTGCTATCAGCCCAAGGATGGAATCTTTTTTAGTGCGATTGCCCCTTTGGGGCGATCGAGGATTGGAACATCCTCGATCGCTGCCGTCATCGCATCACCCAGTGCGATTGCCCCTTTGGGGCGATCGAGGATTGGAACTGCTGGGTGCAAGAGTGGAGAGTTCCACTCTTGCAGTGCGATTGCCCCTTTGGGGCGATCGAGGATTGGAACAAGGGTCAGGGCGCATTTATCTATGGATTCGAGGTGCGATTGCCCCTTTGGGGCGATCGAGGATTGGAACCATTAGCAGGCTCTGCTGGATGGCGAAGTCGAACCGTGCGATTGCCCCTTTGGGGCGATCGAGGATTGGAACCCTCCATCCATTGCGGTAATTTCCGTGGATCCGAGTGCGATTGCCCCTTTGGGGCGATCGAGGATTGGAACATTGCGTTGGATATCGATTGGCCGCGATTCAGTCTGGTGCGATTGCCCCTTTGGGGCGATCGAGGATTGGAACCCTCGGTTTAGCTGTCTCCGGTCGAGCGGTAACCTCACGTGCGATTGCCCCTTTGGGGCGATCGAGGATTGGAACCGATCACCACAAACACCAAGCAATACCAGCTAGGTGCGATTGCCCCTTTGGGGCGATCGAGGATTGGAACACCGGAATTACCTACGGCAACGGCGGCAAGCCTCATGTGCGATTGCCCCTTTGGGGCGATCGAGGATTGGAACACACACTTACTCGACAGATGCCTAGCATTAAATGGCCGTGCGATTGCCCCTTTGGGGCGATCGAGGATTGGAACCTAGTGCGGGTGGCCAGTATCCGCCGGGGGCAAAGGTGCGATTGCCCCTTTGGGGCGATCGAGGATTGGAACCTGGGGTTTCGCAGCGCCTCAGCACTGATGGCGGGTGCGATTGCCCCTTTGGGGCGATCGAGGATTGGAACAGCAACTCTGGCACCAGGCTAGATGGGTTATCTCCCGTGCGATTGCCCCTTTGGGGCGATCGAGGATTGGAACCTCTGGATGCCGATCGGTTGGTTCATCACGTCTCCAGTGCGATCGCCCCAAAGGGGCAATCGAGGATTGGAACCGGCGATAGTAGGCGTAGGAAATCAGCCGATCGCTACGTGCGATTTCCCCTTTGGGGCGATCGAGGATTGGAACTTGTGTGACTAGCTCTTTATAGAGTACCAAGCACGTGCGATCGCCCCAAAGGGGCAATCGAGGATTGGAACTGGCCCAGGTAACGGGCTTTTACCAGCTTCCCCAACGTGCGATTGCCCCTTTGGGGCGATCGAGGATTGGAACCGATCAGCAAGGGGTATGACGTGATCGACACGCTGCCGTGCGATTGCCCCTTTGGGGCGATCGAGGATTGGAACAACAGTCACCGGGTCTTTAGCCGAAACTGGGAAGTGCGATTGCCCCTTTGGGGCGATCGAGGATTGGAACCGTGCTTATGGCCAAACTGCTCCATGCCTTGGGTGCGATTGCCCCTTTGGGGCGATCGAGGATTGGAACTACCCGGATCTGGAGCTTGTTTAGCTCGGCTACCTTGGCGTGCGATTGCCCCTTTGGGGCGATCGAGGATTGGAACATCGCCCCCAAAGTGGGGTATTTTTGGGGTAGGTGCGATTGCCCCTTTGGGGCGATCGAGGATTGGAACTTGACCTACCTCAGCTCAATTATGCGGATGCAGCGTGCGATTGCCCCTTTGGGGCGATCGAGGATTGGAACAGGGCTACGTTTGGGCGCATTTTTTGTTCCTCAGGTGCGATTGCCCCTTTGGGGCGATCGAGGATTGGAACAGAGCGTTGTGATAGGCGATATATTCCCTGAGGTGCGATTGCCCCTTTGGGGCGATCGAGGATTGGAACATCCAGGTCAGCGATCGCGGCCTGCACATCCTTGGGTGCGATTGCCCCTTTGGGGCGATCGAGGATTGGAACAACTCCCCGGCTGGACTGGCAACATCCTGAAGTGCGATTGCCCCTTTGGGGCGATCGAGGATTGGAACTTGACAACACGGAACTACCCGACCACGCGATCGGGTGCGATTGCCCCTTTGGGGCGATCGAGGATTGGAACAATGGCCAGCAGATTGAGCTAGCAGTACGAGATTTGGTGCGATTGCCCCTTTGGGGCGATCGAGGATTGGAACTGGCACTGGAGACAACGCAGCGGGACTCTATCACAGGTAGAAAAAACCTCATTACGAACCCAGACAATTTGATTTTTGTTAGCGCTGCTGCATGCTGGGAAATTACCGTCAAAAAAATGATTGGCAAACTTGCTGCACCTGATGATCTTCCCGTAGCGCTAGCCGCTAGTGATTTTATTGAGTTACCTATTACTGTTCAGCATACGCAATGTCTCTATTAACTTCCCTCGCATCACAATGATCCTTTTGATCGAATCATGATTGCTCAGGCTCTACATGAAGATTTAGCTTTTATGACTAGAGACTCCAAGATTCTCCTTTATTCAGCTCTGTCTTTTTTGCCTTAGTCGATCAAAGCTTCAAGATACCGAGGATTGGACATTGGGCACTACCAGATCGAACTCAAATCAAGAGTAAACCCAGGCAGAACATTTTCACCCCTCAATGCTGCTGGAGATTGCAATATTTCCACTTCTTGATCAATACGATAAATTTCGACTTGCCGATCTTGAGGATTAATTAAAAAGCCCAGCTTTACGCCATTATCACGATATTCGATCATTTTTGTTTGCAGATCTGATAATCCGTCAATGCGAGAACGCAGCTCAATCACAAAATCTGGGGCCAGAGGAGGGAATTTCTCCTGGTTCTCTCTACTCAATGCATTCCAGCGCGACAACTCAACCCAAGCAGCATCAGGTGAGCGTTGACTGCCCAACGGTAGCCTGAAAATTGTAGAAGAACTAAAAACTTTGCCAAGTTGAGTTTGGCGATTCCAGATATTTAGGTCTGTAATCAAGTCAGCTTCACGACCGCCGCTTTCTCCGCCCACTGGTGGCATGACGATCAAGACTCCTTTGGTAGTTAATTCTAATACAAGATCTGGGTTGGTAACGCACAGTTGATAAAACTGTTCATCAGTCAGTTTTAGAGTACTGAGATCGATTAGCAGCGATTCTGCAACATGGGGCACTGTAACTGTTGTCATAAAACCTCTAGGGCAATTGTGGATGCTGGCTCACAACGAATTCATTATATCACGGCTTAATCCGACAGTTCATTGGGGCGATTCTCTTGCAGAGACACTGCGTGATCGAGGACTACAACACTTCAACTAGACATGAAAACCAACTATGGCAGGATTTCTTTAGTCCTTATTAGGATGATGTCACGTGAAATCTGCCAGTAACGTAGAGATTTGTCAAAAATCTCGCTCTGTTGCCGAGAAGCCATTAAAATCGCTAAAACCTCTCTTTCTCAGGGCCATGAAGATTCTCCACGGTAGTTGGATTCCCGGCTCCGCCGATGATTTTATTCAGACGGGTGGCTTCTACCTGTGGGTAGAAGTGGCTCAGCCGATCCCGCAGGACGGGTACTCCCATATCAATTCCTCTCAGAAAACTCGGGCGACCCGAATAGACAGCCCGCATCCAGGGCAGCTCGGCCGCCCGGAGCTAGAGAACTTCCTAGGGAATTTTTTGGAGCTAGAGGGCCACAGACCCGTGCAGCAGTATTTTGCCCTGCCGACGGCCCACGATAGCTTCGCTGGCACCAGAGGTGATCGACCATTGCCCGCCCCAGAGCTGGCTCGCTACCTAGAAATCGAACTGCCCGATCGCTACGATGAATTGCGCCATTGGGCCGTGGACTGCTACGAAGTCAGCGAACTAGGAGCTACCAATTGGCTCGATCGACCTTTTCCGATTGTCGCCTTCCTCCACGAACTCCATTTACTGGCCTTGGAAAGTTCCCATGAATTCCAGTTGGGCACAGATTTACAGTTTTGGTATCACTACAGCCAATCTTTCAAATCAGTGATTTACAAAGATCAGTATATTCCATCTCTCAAATATCGAGAACTAGTCACCTCAACCAAAAAGACCAGAACCAAGAAAACAGGAGTTCCCCCATCGGAATTTGAAATCTATGCCACTTGGGAAATAATTTCCCAGCAATATGAAGATAACCTCCAACGTTACATTCAGCACATGCCCCTGCTCTGCGCTGCTGGTAGCCAGCAGAACAGCAGAACAGCAGACCAACGACTCTCCATGACCCATTGACTCTGCTGCGACACTTCTCTGAATGTCTGTTAAATAATTTGCTGTTCCATACTCCCTTTACGGGCAAATTCGATAAACAAGTCGCTAATACCCTGATTCAAACGGCCCTCACCGTCCCTGGCCCTCCACCGGTGGTTCATAGCTTGCGATCCTCCCCATCCCGGCCCAGTAATCCTCATGGTAGCGCCGATGCCCTGGCTCAATATCAGCAGTGGCTACCCTGGAAAAAGCGGCTGACCCGCAGTCTGGATGAATCTGCTTTTGACCTATGCTTTCAGCTCCATTCGGCGGCACCAGAGCAGCCCGATCGCTGGCAGATGGAATTCTTGGCGATCGAAAAACAAGGCGGTTCCCAGCGTACTTCTCTGGATGACTATTGGCGATTGAGCGCCCCCAAGAAGACTGATTTTCAGAAAAAGTTCGGTAAAGACTTTGAGACTTTGCTGCTGATTAATTTAGGCCATGCTGCTCGCATCTATCCCAAAATTTGGCAAGGACTGGCAGGCGATCGACCCAGCGGTCTGGAACTGACTCTCGAAGAAGCCTTCGGCTTTTTGCAAGAAAGTGCTTGGGTGCTAGAAGATGCGGGATTCAAAGTCATGCTGCCTGCTTGGTATACCCCCGCCGGTCGGCGGCGGGCCAAAATTAAGCTGAAGGGGAGTAGCCCTGGAAAAAAGGCTAGCTCCGCAGGCAGTGGTTATTTTGGCTTGGGCGAACTCATCGATTATCAGTATGAGCTGGCGATCGATGATGAAATTGTTTCCGCTGCTGAGTGGGAACAGTTGGTCAAGGCCGCCACGCCCTTGGTGCAGTTTCGCGGTGAATGGGTAGAGCTAGATCGCGATAAGATGCAGCAGATGCTGGAGTTTTGGCAAAAGCAAGAAAAAGGCGGGCAAACCATGTCGCTGCTGGAAATCATGCAGCGCACGGCCCAGGATGAATTCGAAATCGATTCACGGGGTGTATTGGCAGAAATGATGGCCAAGCTCCAAGACAAGAGCCAACTAGAGCCCATTACGAATTTACCCAATTTACAAGGCACTTTGCGGGAATATCAAAAACGTGGGGTAGCCTGGATTAGCTATCTAGAGCAACTCGGACTCAATGGTTGTCTGGCCGACGATATGGGCCTGGGTAAATCGATAACGGTGATTGCTCGCTTGGTGCAGGAACGCAATGGGATCGGCAAACCCAAAAAGGGTCAAAACTCAGGGACAATTCGGCCAACCTTATTGGTTGCACCTACGTCGGTGGTGGGTAACTGGCAGCGAGAAATTGTCAAGTTTGCGCCCCAGTTGCAATCCATCATCCATCATGGCGGCAATCGGCCAGATAATTTAGCGGATTTCAAAAAAGCCTGTATGGATCAGGATGTGGTGATTACTTCCTATAGTCTGATTCATCGAGACCAAAAGCTGTTCGATGGGGTCAATTGGCATCGACTAGTCATCGATGAAGCTCAAAATATCAAGAATCCTCAGGCAGCCCAGACCAAGGCGATTCTTAAGGTCGATGCCAGTCACCGCTTGGCCTTGACCGGCACTCCCGTGGAAAACCGGCTACTGGATCTCTGGTCGATTTTCAACTTTCTCAATCCGGGCTATTTGGGCAAGGAATCTCAATTCCGCAAGGGCTATGAAACTCCGATTCAGCGTCACAATGATCTGGAGCGAGCCACCACCCTCAAGAAACTGGTGGAACCATTGATTTTGCGGCGAGTCAAAACCGACCCCAATATCATTCAAGACCTGCCTGATAAGGTAGAACAAAAGCTGTTCACTAATCTCACGAAAGAACAAGGCGCGCTCTATGAAGCGGTGGTCAAGGGAGTTGAACAGGAACTACAGTCTGCCGCCGGCATCCAACGGAAGGGGCTGATGCTCTCAACCCTGATGCGCCTGAAGCAAATCTGCAATCATCCAGCCCAGTTTCTGCAAGATGGCAGTCACTTTAGTGCCGATCGATCCCACAAGCTCAGTCGTCTCTCGGAGATGGTTGCGGAGGCGATCGAGGCTGGGGAAAGTATCCTGATTTTCAGTCAGTTTACGGAAATTTGTGAGGAGGTAGAAAGATATCTGCGTCAAACCTTGTATTTCAATACCTACTATATCCATGGCGGTACGCCGCGCCCCAAGCGAGAAAAAATGATTCAGGAGTTCCAAGATCCGGAATCGGCTCCCTCGATTTTCATTCTCTCGCTCAAGGCCGGTGGGGTGGGGATTACCCTGACCAAGGCCAATCATGTGTTCCATTTTGATCGCTGGTGGAATCCAGCGGTGGAAGACCAAGCTAGCGATCGGGCCTTCCGGATCGGCCAAACCAAAAATGTCTTTGTTCATAAATTCGTGAGCATCGGTACTCTGGAAGAACGCATCGACCAAATGATTGAGGATAAAAAAAGGCTGGCGGGATCGATCGTGGGTTCCGATGAATCTTGGCTGACGGAGCTGGATAACGATGCCTTCAAGCAGCTGATTTCTCTGAATCGCAACAGTATCATGGAGGTGGAGTAATGGCTAAGTTTGCACGTAGTTGGTGGGGCGATCAATTCATTCAGGCTCTAGAATCTTTCACGGAATCCAATCGACTCAGTCGGGGGCGCTCCTACGCTAATGGCAACAAGGTCAAAAGCTTTGAGGTCAAGGGCAACCGAATTATGGCCGAGGTACGGGGCAAAGTGAATCCCTATTTTGGGGTTTATAAGGAGCCGCTCTATCAGATCTTGATCGAACTGGAGCCTATCTCCAAACAGCAGTGGGCTAAGGCAATTCAGCTGTTGGCTTCCAATGCGGGGATGGTTTCCAAGCTGATGATGAATGAGGTACCGGAGGATATTGAGACGGTCTTTGATCAGCTCCGTCTAAAGCTGTTGCCCCAAAGCAGCAAGGACTTCGCCACCACATTCTGCTCTTGCCCGGACTATTCCAATCCTTGTAAGCATATTGCCGGGGTTTATTATCTAGTGGCCGCTCAGTTAGATGAAGATCCTTTTCTGCTTTTTGAGTTGCGGGGTTTGGGGAAGGCCGATCTGCAAAAGGAGCTAAAGCAGGTGCCCTTGGGTCATGCCCTATCGGCGGAATTGGCAGAGAAGTCGATCGAGCCGGAGCCGGTAAATTCTTTGTTCACACGGCCTGCGGTTCATGGAGATCCTCGGCCTTCCTTGCAGGATTTCTGGCAGGGGGCAAAGCGCTTACCTCCATCGATTGAGCCAATCACTCCCAGCGGAGTTTCGGCAATTTTGATTAAGAAGCAGGGGGATTTTCCAGCTTTTTGGGATCGCAGTGATTCCTTCATTACAACGATGGAAGAACTGTATCTGCGAGTGAAAACCAAGAATAGTGATTCTCTATAATTAGAATGAAAATTGCATTTAGTCCTAGATATTTCTACTGGACAGTCTTCCTCTTGACGGTCGAAATCCTGATTGGTAACTTTATTCATGACAGCTTCGTGCGTCCTTTCATCGGCGATGTTCTAGTCATTATTCTGATTTATTGTCTGCTCAAGACCTTTTGGAAAATCCGCGTCCGGTTAGCAGCATGCAGTGTCTTAGCATTTGCTTGCACGATCGAGGTATTGCAATATTTTAAGCTAGTGAATCCATTGGGTTTGCAACAGTATAAATTGCTGGTGATTATTCTCGGGGCCACCTTCGACTGGAACGACATTCTAGCCTATGTGATTGGCGCAGCAGCTATTCTCTGGCTAGATAAATAATCATCTAAATCAGAAAGCTCCCCAGCACGAACCGGGGAGCTTTGGTGATTCAATATTACTAACTAGCAGGGGATTTTACCAGTCATCAAAGTCGTTGCTAGTAAAGTTTTTGGGGACTGCAATCGCTACGCCTAAAGTAGTTGATGAGTTGGATTGGCGTTGGAGAAATTCGATAAAGTCCAAAACACTCTGTTGCTTGTCCGGTGACAGAGCAGCAATTTTAGCCGAAAGCCGTTGGCAAAGCCTCTCTGCTGAGGCAGACACTTCTCTGCGAGACGCTGCGCGAACGTGAACAGAATGAGAATCGATTGTTAAAGCTGTCATGAAACTCCCTCCCAATAAATGGAATTTGGATTAGTGTCGATTATAGACAACCTCAACAATGTCTAGGGGGATTCCTCAAATATTCGTCACAGAGCGGTGAATTCTCCGGAAAGATCCGAGTAGCGACAAAAACTGCATAATAGGCTATGGTTTCTGTGCGCCCCACCCATGAGTTCTGCCTTTTCCCGATTTCCCATGCGCCTCCAAGAGGCGATCGTCTCCCGCGTGGGCTGGTCTACCCTACGCCCCGTACAAGAACTAGCCAGTCAGGCCCTGCTGGATGGCAAGAACGCTACCATCCTGGCCCCCACTGCCGGGGGCAAAACCGAGGCATCTATGTTTCCGACGATCGCCCAGTTGGTGGAAAAAGAACCCAAAGGTGTGGGAGCCATCTACATTGCCCCGATCAAGGCCTTGCTAAACAACCAGGCCGATCGCTTAGGTCTGTATACAGAAATGGTCGGCCTCCGGCGCTTTCTCTGGCATGGGGATGTGAAGGAAAGTCAGAAAAAAGCCTTTCTGAAGAATCCCAGCGAAGTCCTGATGACTACTCCCGAATCCCTGGAAGTAATGCTGCTGTCGGCGAAGGTGGATAGTGCAGCAATTTTCCAGGATCTCAGGATCGTGGTGATCGACGAAGTTCACGCGATCGCTGGTACCGATCGAGGTGCCCATCTAATGTCCGTGATCGAGCGGCTGACGAAGCTTACTCCCAATGATATTCAGCGCGTCGGTCTCAGTGCCACCGTCGGCAATCCCCAGGCCATTCTCACCTGGCTCCAGGGATCTTCCCAGCGACCCGGCTGCGTGGTCGATCCGCCGAAGGTGCCAACGGCTAAGGATCTGAAAATTCGGATTCATGACAATGTGGAAGAGATCGCTGCCGATGCTGGTAAGGTAGCCTATGGCAAAAAGAGTTTGCTGTTTTGCCAAAGTCGTTCTTTGTCCGAAGAAATTGCGAAACGGATCCGCGATCGAGGCACCGATGTCTTCGTTCACCACAGCTCCGTCTCTCTGGAAGAGCGCACCATGGCCGAAGACCGCTTTCAGCAGGGTACCAATACCTGTATTGTCTGCACTTCCACCTTGGAACTGGGCATCGATGTGGGCAATTTAGATAACGTGCTACAAGCCAATGCCCCTTCTACGGTCTCCTCCTTCCTCCAGCGGTTGGGTCGGACGGGCCGCAGAGAGGGCAGCACCTCCAACACGACTTTCTTCGTCCAAGATGTGGAGAATTTACTACAAGCAGCGGCGATCGTGGAGCTGGCCCGCCAGGGCTGGGTGGAATCGGTGCCGGTACAGAATCGGACTTGGACTGTGCTGGTGCATCAGCTGTTGGCCTTGACTCTGCAATTTACGGCGGTAACGCCCGATCGCTGTTGGGAGCTACTATCCCCAGTGCCAGATTTTGCGGGCATCAGCCGGGCTGAATTCAATGTGTTGGTGGAGCATTTGCTGACTAACGGCTTTCTGTTTATGACCGGTGGTCAGCTTTCGATGGGGACCAAGGCGGAGAAAACCTTTGGGCGCAAAAATTTCATGGAGTTGTATGCGGTGTTCAGTAGTCCCCAGCTCTACCAGGTCCAGACGATGGCGGGCTATACGATCGGTTCCCTAGAGCAGGCCTTTGTCGATCGCCTAGTTCCGGCGGTCACTTCTTTTCTGCTGGGTGGTCGTCCTTGGGTGGTAAATATTGTGGATCACAAGGATCGGACAGTGGAGGTCAGTCCGGCGCCCCAGGGCCAAAAGCCCAGTTGGGGTGGCTTTATTCCGGAGCTGCTGGGCTTTGAACTCTGTCAAGAAATGGCCAAGCTGCTGCGATCGAATAGTAAGCTGCCCTATTTGGATGCCCGAGGGCAGGAGGCTCTGGATGATTATCGGGCTTTACAAGGTCTGCAACTAGAGAGTTTTCCCTGTATTGAATGGGATGGAGAAATGGCTACTTGGTGGACTTTTGCCGGTGGCCAGGTCAATCACACGCTGAAATATGGTTTGCAGGGTCGCCACGATTGGAAGATTCGGGTGGATAACTTTAAGCTGCGGATTGAGGGGGATAGTTTGGGGGTAGGGACTCTGAGTAATACGATCGATCGGGTGCTCACTAAAAAGTTCTGGCAGGAACCAACAACGATGAATTATTTAGCTAACAATATGCCCAATTACCGCTTCAGCAAGTTCCAACAAGCTCTCCCTGCGGCCTATGCTTTTGAGGTAGTCCAAAACTATCTATTGGATATTCCAGGCATTTTCAAGATGAATGCTAAGTCTCAGAGGTGAAGGCGTACTGCTTGATTGGCTAGAGCAGAAGATGATTCGGAAACTTTTCATTGAATACATAGAGCAAAACTATCAAAAATCTTACACTGAGGTTTGTTTGGGGGAATTTGATATACTCGATAACTATCTCAAAACGAATTGGTAAATAGTGAATCTATGTAACATAGTATTGCAAGTTATGCCAAGTGACCACCACAGAGTTTAGGATAAATCTACCCAATTTAGAAGACTTAAGCACATTGAATAAGTAATTATGCCCCTAGATCCCAATGATAATGAGCGTTTAGAACAAGTTTTCATTGAAGAACTCAATGATATAATCAGGCTGGGCATGATGGAGATTCCTGCGGGGACTTTTTTGATGGGTTCTCCCACAGATGAGATTGATCGATCTTCGGCTGAAAGCCCTCAGCACTCTGTAAATATTGCCAGCTTTTATATGGGAATCTTTCCGGTCACTCAAAAGCAGTGGCGGGTAGTAGCTGGCTTGCCAAAGGTTGAGCGACCACTCATTCCCGAATTATCTGATTTCAATGGTGATGATTGTCCCGTAGAGCAAGTATCTTGGTTTGAGGCTCAAGAATTTTGTGCCCGATTGAGTTTGCTCACGAAAAAAAAGTATCGCTTACCCAGCGAAGCTGAGTGGGAATATGCTTGTCGAGGAAAGACAACTACTCCATTCCATTTTGGCGAAACCATTACTACGGACTTAGCCAATTATTGCGGGGTGGAAATACAATTAGCGAAACTAGGCCCGAATGAATACTTGCGCTTAGGTCCTTGTAATCCAGAACCAATGGGACTTTACCGCCAGACAACGACTCCGGTTGGGATGTTTCCTTGTAACGCTTTTGGGATATATGATATGCATGGCAATGTTTTGGAATGGTGTCAAGATCACTATCATGATGATTATGAGGGTGCCCCAACTGATGGTAGTGCTTGGATTGATCCTGATGCTAAATGGAGCGCTTGGAGAACATTGCGGGGCGGTTGTTGGGATTTAGAACTACAATCTTGCCGTTCAGCCTCGCGCGCGGTACTTTATCCCACTAGCCAGCGCAACACCCATGGTTTTCGAGTGGTTTGCGAAAATACCAGAACGCCGTAACACTCATGCCTCGATCGATAGTCCTCTTACGACATATACACTTTAAGACGAAAGACTTTTGCGGATCCGTCATACCGATCAAGGATCTTTCTTCTGATTTGCCCAGCTTCTCTCGGAAAATCATATACCTGTTGCGGTGAGCTGTCCAAATTCAATCATCATAGCCTCAATACATGACATGAAACCACTGCTCCTCGAACAATCGAACTGCCCGATAACTCTCTATAGGCGAATAACGGTCACCTGTTGGCCTGAGGCCGTCAGAGCTGGCTCGGTGGCAAGGCGGTCTTCTAGGGCTGGGGCATTCTGACGACAATCGAAGATGACCAGCCAGCCGCTGCTTTGTTTCAGGCGTTTTAGATAGCTTTCCAATTGCGGTAAGCCCTTAGTTAAAGGATTGACCTTCCCCGTTCGCCACACCTTCAGCTCGATGCCCAGAATTAATTCGCCATAACGGAGGCAGAGATCCAGTCGATCGCGCCCAATGGCATATTCTCGCTCCAAAGTACCGCCACCTGTTGGTGAGCTTGTCGAACCATTAACTACGCGCTGCAAAAAAGCCATCATCACCAAATGAGGGGCAATCTCTGGATAGGAAGTGCTTTTCAGCAACGCTTCCCCATGTTGCAGCCAAAAATCTAAAAAGCTATGGAGCAAAATATTTACATCCAATTCTCCAGCGGTCGTTAACCAAGTTGGAGAAATTTGGGGCAGAGAAGCCATGGGTGTGACTGTTAGCACGCGGGGTAACACTTCCTGATAAATAGGGTTGGCGATCGCTAACCCCCCTTGGGGATCCATGCGGCAGAGTCCCAGATCTTGGATAAATTGGATATCTTCATTGGGGATATTACCCAATTCCAACCCGGCTAGCATTGGTTCGATAATTGCTTTAATCCGATTTTCTCGCAATCGCTCGGCCAAGCTATCCAGATGGGTATCTTGACGGCGAATCAAAATTTCCTTGGCTGCTGCGACCATCTGCGGTGTGATGGTAATACTGGTTTCAGGAGCGACTACTTCGATGAGTTGACGGGCCAGAGCATTCACCAACCAAGGTTGTCCCTGAGTGAGTTCAAAGGACAGTTCCATCGCCTCGGAAGTAAATATTTGACCCGTATCATCGGTGTGCTGTTGGTAGAGGGCCGCTACTTCGATCGCTGTAAAGTTTTGGAGAGTCATGGATTCTACCTTGACATTGAAGGGGCTAGAGGTATTCAACCTCTCACTGCTCCCGGAAGCCACTTTGTAGTCCCGCACATCCCGAAGTCCAATCAGGCCAATCGAAGATGGAAATCCATGGGGCTTGCTGGCATAGCCGTCTCGTAGCTGACGCAGCACAGAAATTAGGGTTTGGCCACTCAGGGCATCAATTTCATCAATGAAAACTACTAGGGGCAGGAGCGCAGCTTTAGCCCAGAGGTGAAGGGCATGGCGGATGCGCTGTCCGGGTGGAGCATCGCCCCAATCTGGAGGCTGAAGCTCGGGTGGGAGAAAGTTGGCGATGGTGTCACGCCAGGTGGCCAAAATGGCATTTTCAGCTGCGCCAAAGTCGTCGCCGAAAGGTGCCCCAATCTCGACTGAGAGGACGACGGAAACGTATTTGCCAGTAGCGGTGAATTGATCGGCCAGAGCCATGATGGCAGTGGTTTTGCCGATCTGCCGAGGGGCGTGGATGACAAAGTAGCCTTTTTGCTGCACTAGCCGATCGACTTGGGGCAGTCGCACTGCGGCTGGCAGCATGTAGTGATCTGCTGGGAAACAGGGGCCAGCGGTGTTGAACCAACGGGTCATGATGCGGGGGATGCAAATTTTGCGATGGATCGATCCAAGGTTGATGCTGTTAATACTATGCCAAGAACTCTTGGAAAAAGGATAAACCCAAGAAAAACTAGTTAGTTTGGATCTGCGTTCGGTCATCACCTAGGGACAATTATGAGAACCTCCTTAACATTTGGTTACAATGAATGAACAAGCACTCGATGCTGCTTGACTCAGATTTCCAGAGGTTAGGGCTATGAACGGTAACATTCGGATTGGTACAGTCTTCGGGATTCCTTTTTTCGTCAATCCTTCTTGGTTTTTGGTGTTAGGTCTGGTGACCTTGACCTACGGAGATGGCTTGGCAGCTGCTTTTCCCACATTATTGCCCGGTGTACCCTGGGTGTTGGGATTGGTGACCGGACTCTTGGTGTTTGCTTCCGTATTGGCCCATGAGTTAGGACATAGTGCGGTAGCTTTGCGGCAAGGGATTTCGGTTCGATCGATTACGCTCTTTCTCTTTGGGGGCATGGCCAGTTTAGAGAAGGAATCGGCAACGCCGGGGGATACATTTTGGGTGGCGATCGCTGGCCCAGCCGTTAGTTTTGCGCTCTTTCTATTACTGACCTTGATGGGTGGAGTGTTGAGTTTACCAGCTCCACTGATGGCAATAATTGGGGTATTGGCAGCGGTGAATTTTTCATTGGGAGCCTTTAACCTGATACCTGGTCTACCTTTGGATGGCGGTAATATTCTGAAGGCACTGGTTTGGAAGCTCTCGGGGAATCGCTATCAGGGCGTGAAGTTTGCCAGTTGGGTCGGTCAGGCTTTTGGCTACTTGGCGATCGCCTCCGGTCTCATTCCACTGTTACTAACGGGCAGTTTTGATAATATTTGGAATGTGTTGATCGGTTGGTTCGTAGTCAGGAATGCCGGTCAGATTGGGCAGTATGCGAAGTTTGAATCACGGCTGACCGGATTGGTAGCGGCGGATGCGGTGAGTGGAGAGCTGCCGGTGGTAGCAGCGGATGCTTCGCTGCGAGATTTTGTAGATCGGCGCACTTTGAGTCAGGGGAATTGGCGGAAGTTTTTGGTGACGGGGGCAGCGGGTCAATTAGTGGGCGAGATTTCTGTAGATGTTTTGGTTGGGGTGCCGAGCGATCGATGGTCTGAGATAAAAGTCGGTACATTGATGAGTTCGATCGATCCGATGAACTTGGTTCCAGCCGATCGCAATTTGTTGCAGGCGATCGAGCAACTGGAGCTAAATCAGCTAGCGGTTTTAACGGTGGTGCGGGAAGATGGTTCGCCCATGGGTCTACTGGAGAAGACGGCGATCGTGAATCTGATTCAACACCGATCCACCTTGACACCAGCATAATAATTTCCGAACATATTATTTGAATCGACAGTAGGGAAGGATTATCTGTACCCCACTGTCGATTTTTAACATGGGTGATGTAATATCATCCCATTAGCCAAGCGCCATGAATCCACAAGAGAAGAAGATCGCTTCATATGCTAAAGATCGCCGCAATAGCTATGGACAGAGCCACGGTGGTTCGCTGCAAGGTATCCGTCGCCGCAAGCGTGTTCAATCACGAACTGGCAGACGATTGGCTCACCAGCTGCTAGGCCAGCTACAAAACGACCCAGAAACAAACCTTGCTGAAGATGCCCGCATCAATTCACAACCGGTCAAAAAATGGGAGAAGTATGCCGACCAACCCTTGGGGCTGCTGCTTGCCCAGCAAGCTAATCGCCGGATTGAGTCCTCCAGTCGCACATATGCAGCCAGAGTTCCCACTCTACTTCTCGAACTATCCGCCGAGCTGCTCATTGCTGGTATTCATCAACAACAGATTGACGAGATATGTAGAATTCTGCGCAGCCAACAAGAAGCCCCACATTCAACGTCCCTTGATCTGCCCCTGGAGATTGCGCGGACGACATGGAAATGCCTGCACCTAGTGTTCTCCAGACATTCGATCGAGCCGCTTACGCGACAAAATACACTATCAAATCAAGAGTCCTGATGCAGGAAGATATCAATCATTCACCCCCCAGTCTCGCAGTATTTGCAGTTCATAAAGAGCAGCATAGTTATCGGGCATCAAGGCGATCAATCAAGCTCTAAAGGCGAATAACGGTCACCTGTTGACCTGAGGCCGTCAGAGCTGGTTCGGTGGCAAGGCGGTCTTCTAGGGCTGGGGCATTCTGACGACAATCGAAGATGACCAGCCAGCCGCTGCTTTGTTTCAGGCGTTTTAGATAGCTCTCCAATTGCGGTAAGCCCCTAGTCAAAGGATTGGCCTTCCCCGTCCGCCAGACCTTCAGCTCGATGCCCAGAATAACTTCGCCGTAACGGAGGCAGAGATCCATGCGATCGCGGCCAATGGCATATTCTCGCTCCAAAGTACCACCGCCGTTAATTACTCGATGCAAAAATGCCATCAACACCAGATGGGGAGCAATTTCGGGATAGGAGGCACTTTTTAGTAAAGCTTCGCCATGCTGTAGCCAAAAATCCAAGAAAGTATGGAGGAGTCGATCGATATCCAATTCCCCAGTCGTAGTTAACCAAGTAGGACTAATTATGGGCAAGCTATCCTGAGACCCCTGGGCCAGGACTCTGGGTAATACTTCGCGGTAAATGGGGTTAGCAATCACCAAGCCACCGGCTGGATCTCGTTTCAGTAGACCTAAATCCACCAGATATTGGCGATCTTCATTAGATGTTTGAGGTAACTCTTGACCAGCCAAAATCGGTTCGATAATTACCTTGACTCGGTCTTCCCGCAAACGTTCAGCGAGGCTATCGAGGTGGGTATCTTGACGACGAATCAAGATTTCCTTGGCTTCTTCTACCATTGCTGAAGTAATAGTTATGTTTGGTTCTGGGGCGATCACTTCGGTTAATTGACGGGCGATCGCATTCACTAACCAAGGCTGTCCTTGGGTTAAGTCGAAGACTAGTTGGCTGGCCTCGGGCAAAAAGATTTGACCAGTATCATCAGTATGCTGCTGATATAGCTCGACAACCTCCGCAGCGTAGAAGTTACGCATGGTCAGCGATTCTACTTTGATATTGAAGGGGCTAGCGGTTTGGAGTCTGTTTCTGCTACCTGAGGCTACTTTATAGTCTTGGACATCGCGCATTCCGATCAACCCAATCGAGGCCGGGAAACCTTTGGGACGACGGGTATAGCCATCTCGTAGTTGGCGCAAAACTGCAATTAGGGCTTCGTCGCGCAGGGCATCAATTTCATCTATGAGTAAGACGATCGGCTTGGGGCTACTTTGGCTCCAAGCGCTGAGAGCTTGAGAAATCCGACTGCCAACAGGTAGGTCAGACCAATTTGGGGGTTGATATTCTGGAGGGAGCCAATAGCGAATGGCGGTTTGCCAAGCATTGAGTAAGGCTTGTTCGGCACTGGCAACATCGTGGTTGAAGGTTTGACCGGTTTCGGCAGAAACCGAAACGGCTATATATTGACCGCTGGCGGTGAGCTGTTCAGCAAGACCCATGATGGCGGTGGTTTTACCTACTTGCCGGGGGGCATGAATCACGAAGTAGTTACGCTGGGCGATCAGCCGATCGATTTGGGGCAAGCGGGTGAGGGGCGGCAACATGTAGTGAATGTCGCTTTGGCAGGGGCCAGCGGTGTTGAAGCTGCGGGTCATGGTTTGCACCTGGGCGATCTAGGAACTTAATTATCATCATGCACTAAATAATCTGGACAGTGCGAAGTTCTCAGCTAGAAGATAAATACTAGAATAGAAAAAACATTCCTATGCCTCAAAGGCCGGAATGTTGGACAATGGCTGAAACGTCTATGGATCAGCCTGGTCTAATTATGGAACTTTATGACCGTCTTGAGCAAATAATTTCGGAGTTGCGCCCAGCCTTTAGCCGAGAGACTACATTTAACTGGTTTGTTCTCTTGCTGTGGGGTACCATGTTGAGCACCCAGTCCCCAGCGGTCACAACCTATCTAAACGCCTTAGGGCTAGACGAAGGCTATTATCACCAAGCTCTGCACTGGTTCCATTCATCGGCTTTTCGAGTTGACAACCTATGCTACTACTGGAGCGAGTGGCTGAGGCGACATCCTAATACAAAGAAACTTAATGGACAACTAGTCTACGTCGGTGATGGTATTAAAGTGAGTAAGGAAGGCCGCAAAATGCCTGGAGTGAAACGCTTGCACCAAGAATCTGCAAACGTCAGTAAACCAGAATGGATCAGAGGCCATTACTTTAGTGCGTTGGGGATACTGATGGGGTCAGCAGGTGCCATATTCGCCACACCCACGATTGTGAAACTCCATGACGGAGTTGAGGATGTTCATGAGGAAGGCACTTTAGTGGACAAGATGGCAGCAATGTTTGTGTGCTTTGCCGTTCCCGGTAGCTACATACTGTTGGATGCCTACTACGCCGCTAAACAGTTAGTGAAGACTTTTCGTGAGCAAGGACTGTATTTGATAACTCGTGTGCGTAGCACCACCGTAGCCCACCAAGGGTTTGTCCCCATTCCTGGCAAGCGAGGTCGTCCTCAAATTTGGGGGCCAAAGGTTAAGCTGTGTGAGCTGTTTGCTCCATTAGAAGAGTGTCGTCAAGCTTCTATTTCGCTCTATGGCAAGCAAACGAAAGTGTATTATCAATGTTTCACTTTGTATTGGGATAGTCCCGACCAATTAGTATTGTTTGTATTGACTCAGCTGCCCAACGGGCGGCAGCTCATTCTACTATCCAGTGACATAAGATTGCCTGGAGAGCAAGTAATACAAGCCTATAGCTGGCGATTCAAGATCGAGGTGACATTTAGAACCCTGCTCCAGTTACTCGGTGGTTTTGGTTATCGGTTCTGGCTTAAGTCCATGTCATCAGGCGCTTGTTGGCCGAAAAACATGATTTTAGCAGCGCATTCCGAAGATTTTCAGGCGCAAGTCAAGGTCAAAATAGAAGCCTTCGAGCGGTTTGTTAATCTGAATGCAATTAGCATAGGACTGTTGCAGGTTTTATCGTTGGAAATGTCAACCACTGTTTGGCAAAACTTTCCAGGCTGGTTTAGGACTGTCCCCAACCATGGTTATCCTAGCGAACAAATTGTACGCCTTTCTATCCAAAACCAGGAATATGAGAATTTAAGCAGAAGCAGACCCCATCTACTTCTTATTAAATTGCTAACTTCCAAATTAGAGTGCTCTCAACCGCTCATCCATCAGCCATCAACTGTTCAACCATAGTGTCAACGTACTATGAAAACTCCGCACTATCCAGTCAAGGATTCAATAAAAACGCCCTAACTTGGATTTCACATCCCCGAAATATCAATATCACTATCGACCGACGCAGCAGGCAGTGTATCACCATCATATAAGTTATGTGCATAGAAACACTTTTCATTTAAGGACTTCACTTTTTCAGCTATTTCCTTTACATTCTTGGTAGATTCAGTGTTGTCAATAGTCGCATCAATATGATTATTTAGCATTTTCAAAAAGACTCTTTCCGATTCAATTGTTTGCTGTAAGCGCCGTATTATTTGTGTTCTTCTTATCCCCTCTAGCGCTGTTCCGGAAGCCCTACTGTCTTTATCTTCAAAACCTTGACAAACTAACTGAGTTCTTTTAATCGCTTCTTCAAGTGCTTCAACTCCTTCTTCTAGGTATTTCTGCAACTCATTGAATTCGATGTTATTTGGATTAGAAATAATTCTGCAACGTTCTCGAATAGACGTTTGTTCGGCGGAGAGTTCTGGATAGATAAATTGAAGTTGATTTAAGGTGTTCTCACTAAAAACAGATCTTCGTATGTCCGTAAATAATAACTTCATCTTTCCAAATTCGGAGTATTCTAATTGGCATTCTAACAAAGTAGCAGAATCAATTTTGGCTTTTTTGAGAACCAGTCCCTGCAACTTGACTCGCTCTAAAATGGCACAAGTCAAGTCTGTACCATTGAAATTTGTACTATCCTTTAATTCTTGCGCCATGCGAAAAGTAACATTTTCTAGTCTTGCAAATTTAAAGCGAGAATTAGATAGATTGGAGTCGGTAAAGTCAACATGTCTAAGGATGGAACGCTTAAAGTCTACTTTGCGCAAAGAAGATCTTTGTATTGAAGTATTTTCTATAGTAGATCCTTTAAAGTAAGATCCATTTAACGAACTTTTAGTTGTAGATTCATCTGGTGAACAGTCCTCATCAAAATACGAGTTTTTTATTGTAGATCGATGAAAAGATACTCCTTGCATGGAAGCACCATTAAAGAAACATTTTTGAATTTCTGAAGATGCAAAGCTAGCATTTTGAAGCTCTGAGAGGTTGAAGTGGCAGTTATTAATATAAGACCCTTTAAAATTCACGAGAGTAGCCTTTAAATTTTGCATATTGCAATTATTGAGTCTTGCTCGAGAAAAAATAGCGTTTTCCAATATGGCATCAAGAAATAAAACATCTCTAAATTCAGTACATGTAAAATCTGCTCTCTGTCCTTTCAAGTAGCTCATGTTGACATGTTGATAAATTGCACGAGGATTTTCATCAGGATCTTCAAAAGATGTGGAGCCTCTAAAATCTGCACCGCTCAAATTCACTTTACTTGACTCACTCCCCAAGATTTGAATGCCATATAGATGAGCACCTTTCAAGTCTACTCCTTGAAATTTATGACACGTTATAACTGCTTCTTTTAGATTGACTCTTGTTAGTTTTGCTCGACAAAAGTCACTTTCACCCAAGAATTGAGCTTTTTCTAGTTTTGCTCCTCTAAAATTAGATCCAGATGCTTTAACTGAAATAAATTTAACTCCCATAAAGTTTGCACCGCGAAGGCGTGCTTTTTCAATGTTTGTCTCCGAAAAGATCGCTCCAATACATTCGGCTGCACCGAGATCGGCATCTTTTAAAACCGTCCTAGTAAAATCCACTTTTTGCAAGTTTGCTCGACGAAATTTGAAACCAGAAAGTTTAGCATCTGTAAAGTTGGCCTCCATAAGATTAGCATAATCGAAAAATCCTATCTGTAACTTCTCTTCATTTTTATTACTTTCATTGATTTTTGCAAAAGCATTTGTGAAATCGGCACCTTTCAAGTTAGCCCTTGTAAAGTTTGCTTGCTCTAAATTGCACCCTTGAAATTTAGCCCCAATAAGACTAGCACCTGTAAAATCAGCCCCAGTGAGATCAGTGCCTATAAAAATAGCGTCAAGGACTTTAACAGAATTAAAGTTCGCTCTCTTTAGATCGCCTTTAGTTCGAAAGTCGCAACCATCAGTGAAAACCTGACATTCAAAATCTTGAGGCATTTTTAGAACCACAACTCTCACAAACTCAAAGCTAGGGTACCATAAATTAGTGAGGCTTAACAGTTAAGATAGGTAACATTTTATTCAGAGTCAATCATATTTCATGAATTCAATAACCGATGAATTTATAGTAAATTCATATTTTAAAACTAAAAACACTTCTTTGAATCTGGCTGAACTGAACCATGGATGACATGACGTAATTGCTCAACTGGGGGGTGTAATTAAAAGTGAAATTTTCCCAAAAACACTTTCCTGAAACCTCGTAAACACGTTTTCTTCACGAACGAGTTTACAAGGTCTTGAGATCCCAAACTTTCACTTTTAATTGCACCCTCAACTGGGGTTAGACTTGACAAAATCCCAAGAACCGTCAAGGTGAAGCAATAAATCACTGCATCAAAAACGAAATTAGGCACCTAGTATTTGGCTGGAACAAGGGAGGGAGAAAGTCAGCCAATATAGGAATCAAAACAAACCAAAATTTTGTACAGATCCCGACAACAAAACGCACAAGCTGATAGAGAATCCCTGTCTAGGGCGCGAAGAGTCCCGCTTCATGATCGGCCAATTCCATCCATTTCTCCATAGCCACATCGAGTTCGCTGATTTCCTTTGCCAGAAACCCGACTTTTAGGCGCGTAGCTCTAAACTAAAAGTCGGGTTTCTGATTGAGCTAGCGCTCACGCTTCACGATCGGCCAATTCCATCCATTTCTCCGTAGCCACATCGATCTGCTGGTTCAGCTCCTCCAATTTCGCCGTCAGCTCGATCAGTTCTGGGTATCCCGCCGCAGCCAACTGTTTCTCCAACTTTATCTTATTGGCTTCCAGCTGATCAATATCTCCAATAATTTTCTCCAGAGTGCGCTTCTCCCAAGCCGATAGGGACTTCTTCTTATCAGATTTAGTTTCGGCTTCTGGTGCAGACTTGATTTTGGCCGCTGCCTTAGTCGCCAGAGCCACCTCCGCCGCCTGGGCCTGCTGATAATCTAAATAAACCGAATAATTACCAGGATATTCCTTCACCACCCCCGCGCCCTCCAAGGCCAGAATCTTCTCCACCGTCCGATCTAGGAAATAGCGATCGTGAGACACCACGATCGTACAGCCGCCAAAATCCTGCAAGTATTCCTCCAGCACCGCCAAAGTCTGAATATCTAAATCATTCGTCGGTTCATCCAGAATCAACAAATTCGGCGCAGCAATCAACACCCGTAATAGATATAGACGACGCTTTTCACCCCCCGACAAGGCCGATAGCGGTGCATATTGCTGATTGCCCGTAAACAGAAACTTTTCCAACATCTGACTGGCGGTAATCTGAGTGCCATCGGCGGTTTGCACATATTCACCGACTTCCTTGAGATAGTCGATCGCCCTTAAATTCTCATCCGCCGCCGTCAACAAATCCGAAGAATACTGATCAAAATAGCCCACATGCACCGTCGTCCCCATTTCTACCTGACCCTCATCCGGGGCCGTACGGCCCGTAATGATCTCTAGCAGCGTAGACTTACCAATCCCGTTGCCCCCGACAATTCCCACTCGATCGCCCGGCACAAAGGCATAGGTAAAGTCCTTCAGCAAACAGCGATCGCCATAGCTCTTGCTGACTCCCGCTAGTTCCACCACCTTCTTACCCAACCGCCGACTGCCCGCCGAAATCTCCACCTTACCCGTGGCCACCACCTGCTCTCGATCGCGCATTTCCTCCACTCGACCGATCCGCGCTTTCTGCTTGGTACTGCGAGCTTTAGCTCCTCGACTCAACCATTCCAACTCCCGGCGGAGGACTCCCACCTGTTTTTGTTGGCTGCTGGCCACCGAAGCTTCGGCCGCCACCTTTTTCTCTAGGTAATAGCTGTAGTTACCACTATAGGAATAGAGCTGCGCCCGATCCACCTCAATGATCCGATCGGTCACCCGGTCGAGAAAATACCGATCGTGAGTGATCAATAAAATCGCGCCCCGATAGCGGCGTAGATATTCCTGCAACCACTCCACCGACAAAGCATCCAAGTGGTTGGTTGGCTCGTCCATCAGCAGCGCATCCGGCTCCGCAACTAAGGCCGCCGCCAAGGCCACCCGCTTCCGATAGCCTCCAGAGAGCTGACCCATTTTGGCATCGAAATCCGTAATCCCCAATTGGGTCAGAATCACCTTAGCCTTGGCTTCCAAGTCCCAAGCGCCCACCGCATCCATTTCGTGACTGAGGGCCGTCAAGCGGCCCAACAACTTAGTATCCTCTGGATGCAAGACCAGTTGGTGAGAAACATCTTCGTAATCTTTCACCAGTTGAGCTGCGGCCCCACTATCGGCAAAAACCTGCTCTAGCAAGGTTTTTTCCTCATCGATCAGCGGTTGCTGGGGCAGATAGACAATCTTGGTGCTAGGGTTAACCTGGATCTGACCGCCGTCGATCGGCTCGATTCCCGCAATCATCTTCAGCAGCGTAGATTTGCCAGCGCCATTCAAGCCGATTAGGCCCACCTTTTCTCCTGGCTCCAGACTGAAACTGGCCTCTTTGAGGATTTCCTTGATGCCAAAATCCTTACGGATCGATTGCAGAGTAAAAATAGACATGGGGGCAAATTTAGTTGGAGAAAAAGCAGGAGCAAAAAACAATAATCTAAGGTCTGAAGTATCCAGTGTAGCGATCCCTGCCAGCAGTAAAGACAAAAACACCTATAATGGTGCCGGAGGCGAATACGAAGTTTATGCAACCCATTGCTCCAGATACCATCCTGCAACAGCGCTATCGGCTCATGCGCCTGATTGGCGAAGGCGGCTTTGGCAGAACTTACCTAGCCACCGATCAGAGTCGTTTTGGTGAGCAATGTGCCATCAAAGAATTATCCGTGGCCTCCCATTCTCAATCGAGGCTGAGCAAAGCCAAAGAGTTCTTTAGGCAAGAAGCAGCTCTACTGTACCAATTGCAGCATCCGCAGATTCCTCGCTTCTGGGCTACTTTTGAAGAACGCGATCGCATGTTTTTAGTACAGGACTATATTCCAGGCCGCACCTACGACAGCCTCTTACAAGAGCGGACGGAAAAGAACCACACCTTTACGGAAGCAGAAGTCTGGCGGTTTCTATTGCAGGTGTTGCCGGTGCTGGGATACATCCACAGCCAAGGAGTCGTGCACCAAGATATCTCGCCGGACAATATTATTTTGCGAGAAACAGACTTACTGCCGGTACTGATCGATTTTGGGGTGGTCAAACAGTTGGCTAACCGTTTACAAGGCGAGCAAACAGGTTTGGCCGCCGTCCATGTGGGCAAAGCGGGCTACGCACCGATGGAGCAGTTGAACAGTGGCTACGCCTACCCCAATAGCGATCTCTATTCCCTGGCAGTCACGGCGGTGGTGCTGTTGACGGGCCGACCGGCCACGGATCATTTCAATGCAGGTCATATCAATTGGGCCTGGCGCAACTGGGTTAATGTCAGCGATGGGCTGGCTAACGTGCTGGGCAAGATGATCACCTACGAGCCAACCGATCGCTACCAATCGGCGGTGGAAGTGTTTCAAGCCCTGCAATCTCTGAGTGTGCCGGTCGATCGAGCGGAACAGACTAAGCCTTTGAGCGTTTCCCAAATCCATCCGGCCGCGGGCTCGCGGGTATCCGGACCCGAAGCAGAGACTGGCCGCAGTCCGGCCCGCAAGGTTTTGGATGTGGTCACCCAGTTCGATGTGACCTCTATCTGGGAGCGGCCCCAAGTCTTTATTCCACTGTTCCTGATCGTGGCTTTGCTATCCTTCGGCAGTGGACTGACTCTGATGAGTTTCTTCAACAAACCTCAACCCGTAGCTCAGCCTGCTAGTAGTCCCACACCTACCAATCAACCTTTAGTTAGCACCAAGGATGGCAATGGGAACAAGTCGATCGAGCTAGTTGCCGGACAGGCCACTGTCCAGAGCGGGCGATTGCTAGCAGATCAAGAAGTTGTCTATGAGTTTTATGGGACCCAAGGCCAGGAGTTGACCATAGAAATCGACAATAAGAATTTGCTCATCACGGTCTTGGGTTCAAACGGGATGCCCGTAGATACCCAGGCAATTCGTACTCCCACCTGGAACGGCCAAGTGCTGGCAACAGGCAAACATACGGTACAGATCAAGCAGTTACCAGGAGCCAAGGGTGATACCTTTGACTACCGGCTGATGGCGACTCTGACCCTGACGGCCCGTACATCAAAGGTGAATTCTGGGACTAGTAAAGCCCCAGCCCAACCATCGGCTTCGGTGGTGAATGCACCCGCCGATGCACCGGTCACTAATCCCGCTGGCGTGATTCCTAAACCCATCCCGATCATAGTGCCCAGCAATACTAATAGCGGTGCTAATAGTGGTACAACTCGCTCTGGTAAAGATTTTCCCACTCAATCCGAGACCACCGAAACACCAGACTCCAAGACCAGTCCTGCTTTCATGCCCGAGGCCACGCCCAGTAGCGAGTCGCCTCAGTCCGCCAGCAGCTCTCCATCAGCCAGTCCCAGTACTAGCCCCAGCAATACGCCCACCCCTGCCGAGACGCTCCTCTCCCCCCAATGAAATCTTTGCTCATTACCAGTACGGATACGGAAGTGGGCAAGACCTTTAGCACCTGTGCTTTAGGGGCTTATTTTCAGACCCATTTTTCCCGACGCAGACTGGGCCTGATGAAGCCGATTCAATGTGGCGAGGGCGATAGCTCCGCTGGCACCTGCGGCGATCGAGAGCTATATCAGCAACTTTTTCATCTGGATCAAAGCGCAGAAGAACTGAATCCACTGTATTTCGAGGCTCCGATCGCGCCACCTTTAGCAGCGGCCTTGGGCAATCAGTCCATCGATTTGGCCAAGGTCTGGAAAAATCTCCAGGGTCTTCAGCAACGCTGCGATTGGGTATTGATTGAGGGAGCGGGCAGCTTGGGCACACCAGTTACGGCCGAACTCACTTGGGCCGATCTGGCCAGGGAATGGCGACTACCGACGGTGCTAGTGGTGCCGGTCAAGCTAGGAGCGATCGGTCAAGCGGTGGCTTTTGCGGCTTTGGCCAAACAAGCTAATGTGGATCTGCGCGGGATTATTTTGAATTGTGTGCGGCCCACCACTGCTACTGAAATTGATCAGTTGGCTCCCACCGATTTGATTGTGAATCTCACGCACATTCCAGTGCTGGGCTGTTTGCCCTATCTGGCCGATCACAAGTCTTTGGTGGAGCTGGCGATCGCCGCTCAAGGTTTGGAATGGGAGATTTTACTATGCTGATTGCGGGCACGACTAAACTATTGGGAGTGATGGGCTACCCGATCGAACATTCTCTATCTCCGGCGATGCACAATGCGGCTTTGGCCGATTTGGGACTGGACTATGTTTATTTGCCATTGCTGGTACAGCCGGAGCGGTTGGGGGAGGCGATGGCTGGCTTGACGGCTCTGGGTTGGGCTGGTTGTAGTGTGACTATTCCGCACAAGCAGACGATCATGGCCTATCTGGAAGATATAACACCGGAAGCGCGGGCGATCGGGGCGGTGAATACAATCTGGCCGACAACCACTGGCTGGCAAGGAACCAATACGGATGTTGTGGGTTTTCTGGCTCCCCTGCAAGCTTTGGAGCGGGATTGGAGCAATGTGTCGATGGTGGTGTTGGGCTGCGGCGGTGCGGCACGGGCAGTGGTGGCAGCTGGTCGGGAGCTAGGCTGTGGGTCGATTACGGTGGTGGCTCGCCATCTTGCGAAGCTGGCGGATTTCCAGGCTAGTTGGAGTCAGCCACCCCAGACTAAGCTGTGGCCGCTGGTGGATGAGCTATTGCCGGAAGCTAATTTGGTGGTGAATTGTACGCCGATGGGGATGGCTCCCCAGCCCCAGACTAGTCCACTAACGGAGTCACAGATGGCTTTGTTGGGCGCTGGGGCGATCGTTTACGACCTGATCTATTCGCCGAGACCAACGGAACTGCTGAGGTTGGCGGCAGTGCGCGGCTGTTTGGCGATCGATGGTTCTGATATGCTGGTGTATCAGGGGGCGGCGGCTTGGAAGTATTGGCTAAATCGTTCTGCTCCGGTGGAGGTAATGCGGCGGGCTTTGCTCGACCGGCTCGCTAGCAGGTAGATTTCATGAGCGCCAGAACTCGACTATTTTTTCTGTTGGTGTTGGTGGGGATGGTGGCCAATGCAGCGCTCTATCTAATTTTTTTGTTGCCGAGTAGTCCGCTCAAGATGGGAGTTTGGGGCTGGTTTTATTCGATCGTTTTGCCCTATTTGGGGGTTTTAGGTGGCTGGGGCTGGTGGCGAAATCGCGATCTGGATTTGCCCTTAGCGATTCCGATGCTGTTGGTATTATATTTTTTTTTGATGACTATCTGGGTGAATTCTTTTTATGTGGGTCTGGCGGGGTTGGTGGCTAGAATGCCCAGTGGTAGCAGCGAGCTATTGCCGATCTTTGTATTCATTGGTTTATTGACTGGTGTTTTGTTTGTGTTGCGCCGCGAATATTATTGGTAATTTGGATCAAGTTAAGCTATGGCTGGGCGGCTACAGAAGATCAGCCCGATGTTAAATTGGCACCCAATCTATTTCTGAGGAGGAAATTAAATCTTGAGATTCCAGCAGTACACAGCTATTTTTAGTGCCCTGATTCTCATCCCCAGTGCGGGTCTGCCCGCCCAGGCTAGCAGCAACACCTCTGTCATCCAAGCTAAAAACAATCCCAGCACCTTAATCGATGAAGTCTGGCAAATAATCGATCGAGACTACCTGTTTGCCAGCAACCCAGATCGCACCAAGTGGCAAGCAATCCGCAGCCAATATATCCAAACCAGACCCAGCACAACGGAGGAACTCCACGAAACCATTCGATCGATGCTGAAAACCTTGAACGATCGCTTTACGGTCTTCCTCGACCCGATCGAATTCCAAGCCCGGCGGAGCAAATTCGATGACCTTTTCTTTGGCGTCGGACTAGAACTCTGTCGTGATGCGGAGACCAACCAAATTGCCGTCGTTTCAGCCATCAGAGATACCCCAGCCTTCCAAGCCGGGATTTTATCCCAAGACACGATCGTCAAAATCGACGGCCAAAGCACCGTGGGCCTAGATATCAAAAAAGCTGCCAGACTAATTCGCGGGCGGCATGGCACCAACATAAAACTCACGATCCAGCGCCACCCCGGACAACTTTTAGAATTTAAGCTCGTCCGCCGCCAGACACCCATTCGTTCCGTAGAAGCCAAAGCCATGGCCAAGAATAATAGCATTGGTTACATCCGGTTGAAAAACTTCACGAAGGGTTCGCCAGCAGAAATGAGCACCGCGATCAAGACACTAGCAGCTCAAGGGGCCAAGGGATATATTCTGGATTTGCGGGAGAATGGCGGTGGTCTGGTCTCCAGTGCTATCTCGATCGCCAGAATGTGGATAAACGAAGGAAAACTTTATTCCGACAAAAATCGCCAGGGACAGCAGGCCAGTTATCTGGCAAATCGGACGGCGATCACGAACAAACCACTGGTAGTGCTCATTGACGGCAGTTCGGCCAGCTCCAGCGAAATTCTGGCTGGGGCCCTCCAAGATAACCGCCGCGCTCAGTTATTTGGCTCCACCACCTTTGGTAAGGGTGTTGGTCAAGATGATTACCCCTTGGCCAATGGAGCAGGTCTATGGGTGACAACTTTCAGGTTTTATACTCCCAACGGTCAGGCGATCGATAAAGTTGGCATCCGGCCTGATGTGCCAGTCAGGCCAACGGTCGGTCAGCAAATCTTAATCGCTTGGTCGATCAACGAAACCCAAGTCAAGATGAGCAAGGCCCAGATTCGAGCCATTACTACGGATCGGGCTAGAGTTGCCACTGCTGCGGATCCACAGTATGTCAGGGCAGTTCAGGCATTGCAAGCCAAAATATATAGTCCCAGTGCTCCCACCTTGCCTAGGCTGACCAAGAATTCATTGAAATTTCAATTCCCGCAGTCTGAATAAAATTATTAATTAAATTTAGCTTGCTCGGCAAATTGCTTGGTGGTCAGAGGCTGGCATTGGCTCAACACCCGTGCCAACTGCTCGATTTTGACCGGCTTGGTAATATAATCATGCATGCCCGTAGCAATACATAGTTCCCGATCGCCTTCCATGGCATTGGCAGTCATCGCCACAATCTGCGGTCGTCGCGCCGCTGGTAGATCTGTGATAATGCGCCGGGTAGCCTCCAGGCCATCCATTTTAGGCATTTGTAAATCCATCAGCACCACATCATAAACTGATCGATGCAACATATCCAAAGCTTCCTGGCCATTCATCACCACATCGGCTGCATAGCCAATTCGCTTCAGCATATGCAAAGCCACTTTTTGATTCACTAAATTATCTTCGGCCAATAGAATACGCAAAGAATGGGTGGGATTAGTAATGTTATTAGATACTTCTTGCTCCTGCTCCGTGCGGGCCTGAGCCACCAAATCGCCTCGACCCCCGAGCACCTTGGCTAGGGCATCGTGCAACTGGAGTTGTTTGATCGGCTTACTCAGAATCGCGGCGAAGTTCACCATGGCCCGATCGGCCTCTTCTTTGCTAATCCCGATCGAACTCAGCACCACCAAAGGCAGATCCTGATAACCAGGTAACTGCCGGATAGCCCTCGCTAACTCCAGACCATTCATCTCCGGCATCTGCATATCTAGAATCGCTAAATCAAAATGATGATTCAGCTCCAGCAAGCGCAGGGCCTCCTGACCGGAAGAAGTGGCATAGGGCATCATGCCCCAAGTTTGGGCTTGGAGAGTCAATATCTGGCGATGAGTTTTATTGTCTTCTACGATCAACATCCGCTTATCCTGTAAGCGGGCAGATTTCGGAACACTGGATTTGGGACTGCGATAATCCAGCGGTGCGGCCTTGGCCGTAATCGTAAAATAGAAGGTAGAACCACGATTTTCCTGGCTTTCCACCCACATTTTGCCGTTCATAATTTCCACTAAGCGGCGGCTGATCGCTAGGCCCAGCCCGGTACCACCATAATTTCGAGTAGTGGAAGAATCCACCTGACTAAAAGCTTGGAAAAGGCGATCGAGCTTATCACCAGGAATACCGATGCCCGTATCGCGCACGGCGAACTTTATCTCATAGGTCGGGTCGGAATCCACAATCGCCGAATTTCCGCTTGCAGTAGCATGATTAGCCAACTTATGGCTGGTGACCGCCACCACCACCTCGCCTTTCGGCGTAAACTTTACCCCATTGCCCACCAGGTTCACTAGGATTTGCTTAATACGAGTCACATCGCCCATTACACAACTGGGAGTGTTTTTATAGATCATATAGGCCAGTTCCAGAGCGTTTTCCGAAGCCTTGGGGGCTAACATATCCAGGGTTTCTTCGATGCAGTCCCGAATATTCAGGGGCTGATGCTCCAGCTCCAGTTTGCCGGACTCAATTTTGGAAAAATCCAGGATGTCATTGATTAAGGTCAACAGCGCATCGCCACTACTGCGGATCGTATTGACGAAGTCATATTGTTGGGAATCTAGCTCCGTATCCAAAAGCAGACCAGTCATCCCAATCACCCCATTCATCGGCGTCCGAATCTCATGGCTCATGGCCGCCAAAAAAGAACTCTTAGCCCGATTGGCAGTTTCGGCGGACTGCTTGGCCTGTTCTAGTAATCGATTTTGCTCTTTGAGCTGAGCAGCAGTCTGGCGCAGGGCTAAGTTAGAGGCCTCCAGTTCTTGATTGAGCTGGGACTGGCGGAGCAAGCGCCGGACTCGCTGGCGCAATACGGCCCAATGCAGAGGTTTGGTAATATAGTCCGCGGCCCCCACCGCAAAAGCCCGATCCACATAAGAATTATCTTCGAGTCCGGTAATAATCAAAACCGGGGTCTGGGGACCACCGGGCAGATCCTGAAGCCTCAAGCAACATTCAAAGCCATCCATCACCGGCATAATGCCATCCAGCAGCACCATATCCGGCTGAATTTGTTGGTAGACCACTAGGGCCGCCTCACCATTTTTGGCCTGGGCAATTTGGTAGCCTTCCTGGGCCAAATTCTCCACTAACATTGATCGCACCACCTCATCATCATCTACAACGAGTAGTAGGGGCGGGCGATGATTGAGCAGGGGAACAGTCATGGCAGGCGGGTTGGATGGATGGGGCTTAGAGCAATATACCAGTTAGCCGATCCCGCAGGACGGGTAACTCCCGTATCGCTTCTCCAATGAAGAGGATGCTCCAAGCTCAGCAGTGGGTACTCTAATAAACAGTAATCCCCCCAAGAGTCCTCCAAGCACGATGAAAGCAGCAAATTTCTGGATTTTCCCCCTGGCAGCCCTACTGGGTATGGCTAGTCCGGCTTGGGGTCAGGCCACTTGGCTGCGCAACAAAGAATGCGTACGCTGTGACCTGCAGTCGCTTAATCTCAGTGGCATGGACTTGACCGGCTTTGACCTCAGCGGAGCCAACCTCAGTGGCGCGGATCTTTCCAATACGGTGCTGCTGGGAGCCAACTTGACCAATGCCAATTGCCGTCGCACCAACTTCACCAACGCGGTGCTCAGCAAAGCCAACTTGAGTGGCGTAAATTTTGAGGATGCCAATCTAAGTGGAGCCACTCTTTATCGAGCCAAGGCCAAGCAGCCTTTTATTCTGACCAATGCCCAGCTAGAAAACACCCAAATGCCTTCGGGCCAAATTTGGGGCAAGCCGACCGCCAAAAAGCCTTGAAACGCCAAAAGCCCCTCGGTTCAAGAGAGGCTTTCGGGTCCGGCCCCCAGAGATTTACCGACAAGGGCGGTATTTCAGGTCATAAATCAGGCCACCGCCCCATTTCAGGGAGTCTACCGTAGCCTTGCCGTTACCACGAGCAGTGATGGAAGAGTTAACCCGCATGTTGACACTCTCACCACAGGCCGACCACACATTGGCAACTTCAGCAGGGCGATCTCGAACGGCGTAGTTAGCAGCACCATTAAAATTGCGCACAAATGTGGGGCCCCGCTGACCAGCAAAGAAATATTCGGAGCGGAGGGTAGCCTTCGTCCGAGGCGATACATAGCCTCGGAATTCAGCATCGGCCAAAGAAACCTGATAGCCCGCTGGTACCTGGATCGGAATACTAATATTACAGCTCTTGCGGCTCTGGGATGCATCGCTGCCCACAGCCACAAATTTATCGAACAGGAGAATTAATTTTCGACCATTAGAATTAACTCTAATCTCAACGGAACCAGCAGGGCAGCCACTGCCCCCGTAATTCAAACCAGTAATTTCTACTGGGGCCGCCGAGACTGAAGCAGGAGCAGGGGCGATCGAGATAGCGGCTAGCACAAAAGCCGCAAGAATGGCATGATGGCGTTTCATAAGGTTGCATAAAGAAGTGAAAAGCCCTCCGATTCGGAGGGCTTTGGTTAGCTAGTCCGACCTAGGCGATTAACGGCAAGGGCGGTATTTGATGTGGTATACCAAGCCCCGGTGAGCCAAGTCGAAAGAATCCACTGTGGCCATGCCCGCTCCCCGAGCAGTCATCGCAGAATTGACCCGCATATTTACGCTGTCACCACAGGCCGACCACACGTTAGCAACGGTAGCTAACCGATCGCGCACGTTATAGTTAGTCTCACCATTGAAATTACGACTGAAGACAGGTCCACGGTTACCAGCAAAGAAGTACTCAGAGCGAAGATTAGCTTGGGTGCGAGGAGCCACATAGCCCCGGAAATCAGCATCATACAAAGAGATTTGGAAGCCTTGGGGCACCTTAATGGGAATGCTCATCTGACAGCTCTTCCGGCGTTGGGTAGCATCGTTGCCCATAGCGATGAACTTATCAAACAGGATGGTGAGTTCCTGACCATCGGGGCTGACGCTGACACTAGCCGAGTTATTCGGGCAGCCGCTACCACCATAGGTTGCACCTAAGATTTCCACTTGGGCTGCAGAGGCTGGAGCCATAGAAGTGGCAATCGAAGCAGCAGCCAAAGCAACGGAAGTAAGCAATGCGTTAAAGCGTTTCATGTGTGTTTCTCCGAGAATAAGTAGTAGTTTTTGTTGAAATTTGAAATCTTCAGCGATGTAGACTTCTAGCATTGCCTGTAGTATCCTTCTTGCCAATCCGGTGGATATAAAGCAGAAAAGAATTGAGATTTAGTAACAATGTAAAAGGCTTAGGTGAAGGGCTTCTTTCGGATCAGCGATTCGTGAAATTATCGATTGCTGATACTTATTAGATACAAACCAGCGGAGAGAAGTTCCCGAATTATTTCAGGAATAATTCTCTTATCGGCAAGCTCGATATTGAATGTGATACACTAGTCCCCGATGAGCTAGATCGAAGGAATCCAAAGTGGCCATGCCAGCACCACGAGCAGCCAGGGAAGTATTGACCCGCATATTTACACTATCGCCACAGGCCGACCATACATTAGCAACCGTTGCTAAGCTATCGCGCACATTATAGTTAGTTTCGCCACTGATATTGCGAATAAAAGCAGGGCCACGATTGCCAGCAAAGAAGTATTCTGAGCGCAGAGCAGCCGAAGTATTAGGAGCTACATAACCCCGATAATCTGCATCATACAAAGAAATCTGGAAGCCTTGGGGCACCTTGATGGGAATGCTCATACTGCAGCTCTTCCGGCTCTGCATCGAGTCGTTTCCTAAGGCCATAAACTTATCAAATAAGATAGTCAGTTCCTGGCCATCGGGGCTGACGCTAACACTAGCTGAATTTGTCGGGCAGCCGCTGCCGCCATAGCTTGCACCCATAATTTCCACTTGAGCTGCCGAGGCTGGAGTCATGGAAGTGGCGATCGAGGCAGTCGTAACAAAGAGAGAAGTTAGGATGGCATTCAAGCGTTTCATTATTGGTTCTCCGAAAGAAAAGTAGTTTGTGAGGTTTCAAGCCCAGGGTTATCGATATTTTCAGCCACATCAAATACCCCCATAAAAACTTACAGGAAGTAATTAATATTAGTGGTGGTGAAAATAATTCTATCGACCAGAGAATTTTTTCAAAGGTCTCAACCTTGGGCTGATAGTTCCAAAGATAGAACATCTACTACAAAAGTTCCGAAAAAAAACAAACTCCTCGCAGCAAGCAATCCAGAGAGTCTGAGTGCTGTGCTGCGAGGAGCTGACCAAGTCAATAAATACCTTAGATTCCTAGGCGGCGGCTTGGCGTTCCTTGGATTCTTTGATCACCACTTCGGAGATATTGTTCGGGCAAGCTGCGTAGTGAGAGAAAGACATGGAGAACTGGCCACGACCGGAGGTCATGTTCCGCAGATCGCCGATGTAGCCGAACATTTCGCTCAGGGGCATATCAGCCTTGATCCGCACACCCACACCAGAAGCTTCCTGGGACTCAATCATGCCTCGGCGACGGTTCAAGTCGCCGATTACATCACCCATGTAATCATCGGGCGTAAAGACATCCACCTTCATGATGGGCTCCAGCAGTTGCGGGCCAGCCTTGGGCATGCTTTGACGATAAGCTGCTTTGGCGGCAATTTCAAAGGCGATCGCCGAGGAATCCACAGGGTGGAAGCCACCTTCCAACAGAGTGAACTTCAAGTCCAAGCAGGGGAAGCCAGCCAGGACACCCTTACCGATCGAGCTTTCAAAGCCTTTTTCCACCGCCGGCCAGTATTCCCGAGGCACACTACCACCGGTGACTTTGGATTCGAACACAAAGCCAGTACCGGGTTCGCCCGGTTCCAGGGTGTAGGCAATCTTGGCATACTGACCGGAACCACCGGACTGCTTCTTGTGGGTGTAGCCATCGTCGATCTTCTTGGTGATGGACTCCCGGTAGGCCACTTGGGGCTTGCCGACTTCTACCTCTACGCCGTGGGTGCGCTTCAGAATATCCACCTTAATATCCAAGTGCAACTCGCCCATCCCTTTCAGAATGGTTTCGCCGCTTTCTTCGTCGGTCATCATGTGGAAAGAAGGATCTTCTTGCACCATCTTGGTGAGCGCCGCCCCCATTTTTTCTTCGGTGCCCTTGAGCTTGGGCTTCACGGAGATCGAAATCACCGGTTCGGGGAAGACCATGGGTTCCAAAGTTGCTGGATTCTTTGGATCACAGATGGTATGGCCGGTGCGAACATTCTTCATACCGACGATCGCGATGATGTCGCCAGCCTGGGCCGACTCGATTTCTTCCCGCGAGTTGGCGTGCATTTCCACCAAGCGGCTGATCCGCTCGGTTTTGCCGGTGGCCGTGTTCAGCACCGTGTCGCCCTTAGAGATGGTGCCGGAATAAAGACGAGTAAAGGTCAAAGAACCATAGCGATCGTCCATGATTTTGAAGGCCAAAGCGCGCAAAGGCTTCTCGGGATCCACACTGGCAAAATCACCCGTGGCATTACCTTCCAAATCCACTTCCGGCTGGGGCAGCACTTCCATGGGGTTGGGCAGATAATCTACTACCGCATTCAATACCAGTTGTACGCCTTTGTTCTTAAAGGACGAACCACAGTAGGTCGGAAAGAACTTCAGGTCGCGAGTACCTTTCCGAATACAAGCCTTGAGTTCTTCGGGGGTGGGCTCGGTGCCTTCTAAGTACCGCTCCATCACAGCATCATCTTGCTCTACTGCTGTTTCGATCAGCTGTTCACGATAGGTTTCAACGAGTTCCTGCATGTCCGCTGGTACATCGCCGATGGTGTAGCTCATCGGATCGCCGGAGTCATCCCAAGTCCAGGACTTGCGGGTGATCAGGTCTACCATGCCCAGGAAGTCGTCTTCAATGCCGATCGGCAGCACCATGACCAGGGGCTTCGCGCCCAGGATTTTGTCTACTTGCTTGACTACTTTGTAGAAGTCCGCGCCAGTGCGATCGAGCTTATTGACATAGATCAGTCGAGCTACTTTGGAATCGTTGGCGTAGCGCCAGTTAGTTTCCGATTGCGGCTCTACGCCGCCGGAACCACAGAATACTCCAACGCCGCCATCCAGCACCTTCAGGGAGCGATAAACTTCGATGGTGAAGTCCACGTGCCCGGGGGTATCGATAATGTTCAGCTGGTGGTCGTTCCAGAAGCAGGTGGTAGCTGCCGATTGAATGGTGATCCCCCGCTCTTGCTCTTGCTCCATGAAGTCTGTGGTTGCTGCACCCTCGTGTACCTCACCGATCTTGTGGATCTTGCCAGTTAGCTTCAAGATTCTTTCGGTGGTGGTGGTTTTGCCTGCATCAACGTGGGCGAAGATGCCAATATTTCGATAGCGGGTGAGATCCTTCATAATTACTCTGTTAGATTAAATGCAACAACCAGTTGACGACTACCTATAAGCGCTAAGCCGCCTGCCTCAGTTGTTGAGACATGTGTCCACTTGATTCTAGCAAGAGACGGGTCAATGGTGTAAAGAAAAGTGTAGGCCCCCCAGCCGTCCTGCCTGATTTCGAGGAAACCTCACTCATCTTCCAATTGGCCACTCACAGGCTATGGTGTGGTGAGGAATTTTTTGGTCCGTGGTAAATCATTAGCCGCCATCAATTTTTGGCTTGCTAACCCTGTTTTGCTGGCCGCAGGTGACTCATGAGAGCTTCTAGGCCTAGGTAGTAACTCCGAGCACCAAAGCCACAGATCACACCCAGGGCGATCGCCGACAAATAGGAGTGGTGGCGGAATTCTTCACGTTTGTGGACGTTGCTGAGGTGGACTTCTACCATAGGGAGCGCCACACCGGCCAAGGCATCTCGCAGGGAGACACTGGTATGGGTCAAGCCACCCGCATTAATTACAATGCCTTGATGCTGGTGGCGGGCGGTATGGATTTCGTCGATCAGTGCGCCTTCATGGTTGGATTGGAAGCAGACCAAGCTAAAACCTCCAGTAGCTGCTTGCTGCTGAAGGTTCGCATCAATATCTGCCAAGGTTGCAGAACCGTATATCTCCGGCTCCCTCAAACCCAATAAGTTTAAGTTGGGGCCATGGAGAACTAAAACGCTCGGGCGATCCGCTGGAGAACTCACTGTTGGTAAAACCTACTGGCGATCTCTGACGGGAATTGGAATCAGTTCTGGCTCTGGCTGAGGCTCGGGACCCAGGAGGATTTCGATTAGCTCGTTAGCCCACTCTTTGAGTTTTTCCCAAATTTCTGAAATGTAATCCATGAAAACCGGCTCCCGCAAAACAATTTTTACTGATGCAGTAGTAAAACCACCGACATAAAACGTAACCAATCGAACATTTCTTGCTCCTCCTCATTCTAATGTTAAATCTAGGTAAATGGACAGGGTGTCAGAGAAATTAATTTTTTTTTAACGTTGGCCGATTGCCTTGTGAGTTTGGGGAATTACACGCACGGAATGTAAACTTTTCTTAAGCAGCCCTTGCCAGTCCAGAACTTGCTCTGGCTCCGGGGGGAGCGGCGAGGGAGCGGAATGAGCGGCGGCGAGGAAGCTAACAGGTTGTAAAAATAGGGGGATTTTTGGATCGATCGCCGCCACCATTTGAGCCGCTCGTTCCAAATCCGCTAGGCTGGTTCGCCGATCGACAATTACCTTGGTGAAGACCGACAACTGCTGTTGCTGGCAGATGGCCAGGAACTCCTGATGCGCGGCCCAATGTTCTTCACCGCTAGCGCTCGGCAGCTTAATATCCATGCCCACCAGGTCTAGATGAGAGGCGATCAAGGCTAGCTGGGCCGGTCGGTGGCCGCCGGTTTCCAGGTAGATAGGCAGGTTGGTTTGGGCTTTGAGGAGGGGCAGAAACTCGGCGAGGAATTTGGCATGGAGCAAGGGCTCGCCGCCGGTCAGACTAATGCTGTCGTGGAGTTGGGGGCAATCTTGCCGGGCGACCCAGGCTAGTAATTGGGCGCTGGTGACGGGATTGGGTTGCACTAAGAAATCGCGGAGTCCGGGGGTTTGCTCGATCGAACAGGTGGACTGTTTTTGCCAAGTATGGGCGCTGTCGCAATAGGTGCAGCGCAAGTCGCAGCCGCCAAAGCGAATAAAAATTTGTCTGGTTCCCACATTTAGCCCCTCCCCCTGAATGGCCGAGAAAATTTCGATGAGGCTGGCGGTGGAAGCGGTCATGGTGAAGGGATCGGCTACTTGTAAAGAGAGTGGGAGAGCTTTTTAAAATTTAACCGTTATCGGTAGATTTTGCCGTTAACATTGTAAGCAATTGGATAGGGTGAAATTTGTGCTACCAATATTGATGATATTAGCTCTACTCCTGTGCTTTTTGACCCTGGCAGCACAGCTGAGTCGGCGGGAACTAATGAGGAGCCGGCAGCGCATGAATTCGGTGCTGGAGTTGGCTGGCCCCGTGCATCCTTACAAACGAATCCCCCGCGACCCAGAAGAGCACTACATTGAGGGCGTTGGATACATTATTGGCGATCTCTCCTGTCAGTACAATGCTTGCTCCCCCTATATTCGCTGTGCCGTCAATCCCGGTGGCTTGTGCGATGGTTGCCGAGACTACCACCGTAAAAATAATTCTTACTGAGTAGCGGGCTGATGCAGATTAAAATCCAACCCTTCATGGTCAATAAACGAGTTCCACTGAAGATCAGCCGGGGAACCACCAGTCAAACCACCAATATTTGGCTGCGGATCGAGGAGGATGGAATTGAGGGTTGGGGCGAAGCAACACCTTTTTCGATCGGCTCCCAGCAGCAAACAACTGCCGAAATCATGACGGCCCTGGCCGAGCTTGCTCCGCTGCTGGAGAAGTTCCATCCCTTACAGCGCCAGCTCATTCACCAGACCCTAGGGGATACAGATTGGCAGCGCATTCCTTCGGCGGCGCGAGCGGCGATCGATGTGGCCCTCCACGACTGGCTGGGCAAGCGGGCCAATTTGCCGCTCTGGAAAATCTGGGGACTGGATCTGAAAGATACAGTGCCGATTTCGGTGACCGTGGGAATCAATTCTCCCGAGGGTGCCCAGAAGCGAGTGGCCCAGTGGCAAGAGATTTTTGACTGCAATTTCTTTAAGCTAAAGCTGGGTAATCCGGAGGGGATGGCAGCGGACAAAGCGATGTTTGAGGCGGTACAAGCGATGGTACCAAAGGCGAAGTTAACGGTGGATGCCAACGGTGGCTGGGATCTAGAGACGGCGATCACCATGTCCCATTGGTTAGCGGAGCGGGGTGTTTCCTACATCGAACAACCTTTGCGGCGAGGAACAGAGGCGGATTTGCTGCCCCTGAAAATGTCTTCACCCCTGCCGATTTTTGTGGACGAGAGTTTTTTCGTTAGCAAAGATTTGCCCGGTTTGGCCGATCAGGTTGCGGGGATTAATATCAAGCTGATGAAGTGCGGTGGCCTGAGCGAAGCCCTAGCTGCGATCCATAGCGCACGGGCCTGGGGATTGCAGGTGATGATCGGTTGCTACTCCGATAGCTGCTTGACCAATACGGCGGCGGCCCACTTGGGACCGTTGGTGGACTATTTAGACTTAGATAGCCATCTGAATTTACAGAACGATCCTTTTCTCGGGGCGACAATCTGTGATGGCAAACTGGTGCCCTCGGCGCGATCGGGACTGGGCATTAGTTTGTTAGAGGAAACTCGCTGAACACCGCAGAGCACCAGGATCAACCCTAACGCTCTGCAAAAAAACTTGGCTGTGGATGCTAGAGAGTGCCACGGACTTCCATGACTACACCATCGCGCAGCAGAACTTCACAGTTCATTTTGGCCACTAGGTTATCACCAACGCCTACTTGGAAAATGCTTTCCACTTGACCTTGAACCACTTCTTGGTTCAGTTCTAGCATTTGGACTTCTTGTAACTGTTGGAGCACAGCATTTTTTTGCTCTAGCAGTTCGCTCTTTTTCTGATTGACTTGGAGTTGAATATTGTCAATTTGCTGCATGACTTGAGGGCCAGGTGGCTGCAAGCTCTGTTGCTTGATCTCGGCGATCGCCCGTTGCCCTTGCATTTCTAGTTGCTGAAGCTGGCTATCTACCTCGTTAATCTGCCCTTGCAGGCCCTGTTGCACTTCGTCTTTCCAGCGCTGGGTGACCACTGCTCGGATGTTGACTACGCGCTTGAGTAAAAGCTGGGATGCGGAGAGATCCATGGTATTAAAAAATTCCGATAAGAATGTCTGTAGATTGGTGGCAAATGTCTGGTTGCGGTTAGGCAAACATTTCAATAATCATATCCTGATAGCGTTCCATCACCACATGTCGGCGTAATTTCAAACTTTGGGTCAGCATCCCGTTTTCCACGGAGAAAGGCTCCATCACATAGCAAAACACCGCGATCCGATCATCACTACGGTAACCGGGCCGATCCTTAACCAATCTCGTTAACTCGCCGCGTAGTAGTGGTTCGAGACGGGGATCTTGTAAATTGCCCTCAACCCAAGGTTCCACTTGGGTTTCACCCCAGTTCACCAAGGCTTCCAAATTGGGAGCGATCAGCGCCCCAATGGACTTTTGGTCTTGGCCGACCAGCATAATTTGGTCGATGTAGGGACTGAAGAGACAGGCATCTTCGATCGATTGAGGCTCGATGTTCTCGCCGTTGCTGAGGACGATCGTGTCCTTGGCTCTGCCGGTGATGGTCAGATCACCTTGGGGAGTGAGATAGCCCAAGTCGCCACTATTAAACCAGCCTTCTGGGTCGATCGCCTGGGCAGTGGCTTCGGGATTGCGATAGTAACCCTGCATAATTTGAGGGCCCCGAATCAGCACTAATCCCTTATTGCCGGCGGGTAAGGTAACGCGGGTCTCCAGATCTACAATCTTGATTTCGGTGCCCGGTAAGGGTAGGCCAGAAGTGGGTCGCAGGTTCCGCCAGGGCCGTCGGACATTAGTAATGGGGGCAGTCTCCGTGAGTCCGTAGCCCACCAGAATGCTGACACCAATGATTTCAAAGAAGTTATCGATGTGCTTGGGCAGGGCACCGCCACCGCTGATCACATGCTGGATTTGACCGCCCGTGGCAGCTCGCACTTTGCTGTAAACCAGCTTCTCGCCTAGATAATGCCAGGGAGCCAAGAAAATTCTTTGCAGGTTAGCTCCAAGGTTGGCACTAGATTGCATTTGTCGTGAAGTGAAACTATCCCGGAGGGAATCGATGTCCAAGCCTTGGCAGACCCGTTTGGCGGTGATGTATTTCTGGCTGATATCAAAGAAGAAGTTGACTAGTTTTTGCTTGTTAGCGGGCTGTTCACGGAACTGCTTTTGGGCACCTTCGTAAATGGATTCCCAGAGCCGGGGGACGGCCACCATATATTGGGGTTTGTGTTCCCGCAAGTCAGCCTTAAGTGATCGAATATTCGTGTAGGTTTGGGTACAACCCTGGGAGAGCAGATAGTATTCACAGGTGCGCTCGTAGCTGTGCCAAGAAGGCAGAATGCTGAGGACTCGATCGCCCGGTTTCGGTTGAATGACCGTGGCAGCGGCGGCAATCTGGTGCAGCAGGTTGGCATGGGTGAGCATTACACCCTTGGGATTACCGGAGGTACCGGAGGTGTAGATCAAGGTTGCCAGATCGCTCGGCTCTAAGTCGGGCGGCTGAAAGGTATGTTGCTGACCGAGGGCGATCAGCTCCTGGAAATTGAGGATGTTAGCGGAGGCTGCTGGTACGACTTCGTCCGAGAGCAGAATAATGTTGTGAATTTCTCGATCGGTCAAAGAGTTCCGCAGTTTGTCCAGAGTTTTCAGATCTTCGACGATTAGAGTCTGGCTACCACTGTTATCTAAAATTGATAGTAGTTCCTGAAGTTCAGCTTGGGAGCTACGCACAGCATTGAAAGCCCCACTGGTCATCGTACCTTGGTCCGCAATGAACCAGCGAGGGCTATTGTCGGCAAACATGGCCACCGGGGTCCGTGGTTGGATACCTAAGGCTTGCAGTCCCGCCGCAAAAGCACCGATCTGTCCAAACATTTCCCGATAGGTAATGCTGACCGCCGGTTTCAGATGAGGAGCGAAGAGGGCGACGACCGAGCCAAACTGCTGGGCCGTACGAGGCCAAATTTCCGGCAGGGATTTAATGTCCAAATAACTCACCGCCCTTTGAAAGTTGGCCTGTTCGAGGGCGGTGATGGCGTAGGGGTAAGTTATGGTCATGGCTGGGCGCAGATCTTTTGGATACCCTTAGATTAATCGGAAAAAGGGTAGTCGATCGAGCAAGCTGTGCCACAATTTCGATCGCACAGAAGTCCGACTTCTTCAATCAATTGACTCATTTCCAAAAAATCGATCTTTTTGAGAAGTCGGACTTCTGTTCATGGATTACAGAAGCCGCAGGATAAAGGGATAGCGGTAAGGCTCGGAGGAGCTGAGGGCGTGAATCACCGCCACGATCGACCACCAGGCATGCCAGAGGAAACCAAAGGCCACCAGCGGGAACAGCACCAAACCTAGCAAGCCAAAGGTGATCCAAGCCAAGAATCCATAGATGCCACCAATTACCGCTGCCCAGAACCAAATATTCAAGTGAAAGTTAATAGATTCTTTGGCATTGGCTCGCACCGTTTGATCATCGGATAGGAACAGGGCCACGATCGGAATAGCAATGGTGACCATGGAAACACCGAAAAAGGTGCAGCCGTGGCAGACCACGGAGAGTAAACGGTTTTTAGAGTTATCTGTAGACATCGATCGAACCTCGCTGTATTGCCTATGGCGGTGTCAATACATTTGACTCTATCATGGGCCTATGATCGATGCCGGTGGTAGAGCGGTACGGGAGACCAGATTGTTACCGATATTTACATTTTTCTTTTTTGTAGGCTTAATTCCAGGGAGCGGTAATCCATGACCAATTTGCCGATCGCCCAAAGAGGGGCGGAGATACTAGGACAAGTGGCACAGCCCTTGAATTTTCCTTTGACAGTGGAGGTGCAACAGTCGATCGATGACCTAATTGAAACGGCAGTGCGATCGAACGGCGTGGGCATCGCGGCTCCCCAGGTGTCCCGAAGCTGGCGGCTATTTATTCTAGCTTCCAGACCCAGTCCTCGCTATCCCCAGGCCCCTACCATGGAGCCGATCGCCGTGATCAATCCTCGGATCCTAGCCTGTAGTACGGAAGAAGTCTTGGGTTGGGAAGGCTGCCTGAGCGTATCAGGATTGCGCGGCGCAGTAGCACGGGCCACTTGGGTAGAGGTGGAGTATTTCGATCGCACCGGTCAACTGCAGCAAGCCCACTTTACGGATTTTGTGGCCCGAATTTTTCAGCATGAGTACGATCATCTAGAAGGGATCTTGTTTGTCGATCGAGTCTGTTCCGCTGACCTGATTTCTGAGGAAGAATACCAAAAAATCATGTTCGATCCGCTGCCAGCAGTAGCACCATAAAAAGACGAGGGGGTGCTCCGGTTGCCGGCATCCCCTCGCTGCTCGTTGCAAATTGTTTCCTAACGGAAAGTGTAGCTATTAACTTCACAGAGATTGACGTTGCCTTCTTCTAACACCTGTCCAGTGGCAAAAGTAGCGCGGATATCGTGCATGCAGCCTGGTTCGTTGACCCGGACTGTCACAGATTCACCTGGATCGACCGTACCAGAACGCAGCAGATCTCTACCCCAGTCGGAGCGGTTAGAAGAAGATACTTGCAGCCTGACCATGGGTACATCAGACATGTTACGTACTACAAAGTCTGCTCTACCCGCTGAGGCAGCGTTGGAGAAAAAGGCTAAGGAAGGAATGGCAATGGCAGTAGCGATAGCGGTACGAACTAAGCTGGCTTTCATGACTTATGAGTCCTTTGGAAAATCGATGTGGGTACTGCTACCCTACTGTACCAACAATAACAATTCCCGATAACCGATCCAGATCGGATTCTTCCTACGTATTTAAGCGGATTTCTCTAGGCATAAAAATTAATAGGAACAAAGTACCTTTCGATTGCTACTTAGGATGTAGTACATTCTGTAAAACTTCGCAGAACTCAGGCAAAGCAATATGAAAAAACTAATCTCTCTGGTCGCTCTGACCGCCACTACGCTGGTTGCTGCTCAGTCCGCCGCTTTGGCTGGTGGCATTGGCAACAACACGATCGGGCCTTCCGTTACTTTTGGTAATGGCCAAAGCACCTTTGGAATCGATGGTAAGTTTGGAGTTGCAGACAACATTTCCATTCGTCCCTTTGTAGCATTCCCAACTGGCGGTACAAGCCTTGGTGCCAGCTTGACCTACGATTTTGACTTGCGGCAAGCAGCCAATCCGATCACTCCTTTCGTAGGAGTTGGTCTGGATGTTGGAATTCCCAGCGGTGGTGGAACTTCTGCTACCACCGGATTTTTCCAATTAGGCGCAGATTTTAACGTCAGCAAGCAGTTTGCATTGCTGGGCTCCGTTAATATCCCTTTCAATAACCAAAATGGCGACACCAGCGTAACTTTGGGTGCCGGTCTCCGCTTCTAAGTTATCGTCCAGCTTGTTAAGCAAAATGCGAGCAGCGCTCTTCGGAAACACCGAGGGCGCTGCTCGCTGCTATTCTAGGAAGGTTGAAATTTGGCGTTCGATCATGACAGAGTGGCACATTGTCCCCGGCGGAGTAACAGCACCAAAAGGATTTCGAGCAGCAGGCATTACCGCCGGTCTCAAGGCATCGGGTTTACCCGACTTGGCCTTGGTATTATCCGAGAGTGGGGCGATCGCGGCGGGAGTCTTTACCACCAGCCAAGTACGGGCGGCCTGTGTGGATTACTGTCGGCAAGTGTTGGCAACGCGCGGCAATGTGCGGGCGATTTTGATCAATTCCGGGCAGGCCAATGCAGCGACAGGGGCAGCGGGAACGGAGGATGCGCTCGCTTCGGCCCAAGCTCTAGCCGCAGAACTAGGCATCAACCCGCTGGCGGTGATGTTGGCTTCTACGGGGGTGATCGGTCAGCGGATTAAAATGGACAAGTTGGTGGCAGCGATCCCAGCGCTAGTGCAGACAGCCAACGACCAAGGTGGCGACTTAGCAGCTCGATCGATTATGACTACAGATTTGGTGAGTAAATCGATCGCCTTGCAGACCACGATCGATGGCCGACCGGTGCGGATCGGGGGAATGGCCAAAGGTTCGGGGATGATCCAGCCCAATATGGCGACGATGCTAGCTTTTATTACCTGTGATGCAGCGGTGTCTAGTACCCTCTGGCAGCAGATGCTGAGTCGGGCGGCAGATAAATCCTTCAATCAGGTGACGGTGGATTGCGATACTAGTACTAATGATTCATTAATTGCCCTGGCCAATGGGGAATCGCGCACCCAGGCGATTATCGAACCGGGGGAGCAGGCGGAGCAGCTAGAGGCGATGTTGACGGAAGTCTGTCAGTATCTGGCCAAGGCGGTAGCCAGGGATGGGGAAGGGGCTACTTGTCTGGTGGAGGTGCAGGTGGCGGGCACATCTAACGATGAGGATGCCCGCCAGATTGCTTTGACGATCGCTGGTTCGCCTTTGGTGAAGTCGGCAATTTTTGGTCGAGATCCAAATTGGGGCCGGTTGGCCATGGCCGCAGGGCGAGCCCAGGTGCCTTTCGACCAAAATGAACTGAAGATTCAGTTGGGGGAGATAGTGTTGATGGAACACGGTCAGCCTTTGGTATTCGATCGACAAGCGGCCAGCGATTACCTGAAGGCGGCGGCTGCCGGGGAATATTTGCAGACGGATAAGGTGAAGATCGGAGTCTGGGTGGGCCACGGTCATGGGACGGGCACCGCCTGGGGCTGCGATCTGAGCTACGACTATGTGAAAATCAATGCTGAATATACGACCTAGGGAGAAGAGCTGTGCCCAAAGGATTTGGTGGATCGAAGCTGCCGCTTCAATTAGAGGATATTGTGAAAATTCACGCCGCTGGTGATTTGGTCAAGGCTGAGGCTGAGTATCTACGGTTGATCAAAGAAGGCCAGACCAGTTCTTTGGTCTATACGAACCTCGGCAATATTCTGCAAAACTCCGGCCGGTTGGTGGAATCTTTGGACTATTACCACAAAGCGCTGATCGAACAGCCCGATCATCCCCAGATTTATAGCAATATTGCAATTACCCTTCAGGAATTGGGGCGGATGGATGAGGCCATTGCCCATTACCAGCGGTCGATTCAGCTCAAGCCGGATTTTGCCCTGGCCCGGACTAATTTGGCGATGTTGCAGTTGCTGATTCAGGATTTCGATCGGGGTTGGCCAGAATACGAGCAACGTTTTCTGTGCCCCAATATGCAGTTGATTGAGCCACCCAATCTTCAGAAGTGGGATGGGGACAATTCTTTCAATGGGGAGTTGGTATTGGTAGCGGAGCAGGGTTTGGGCGATACGATGCAGTTTGCTCGCTATGCCAAGGAGTTACGGAAGACGGGTTTACGGGTGTCGTTGCAAGCGGATGCAAAGTTGCTACCGGTGCTGGCGACGATGGATCCAAAGATTGCTGTCTATGAGCCAGGTCGGACCTATCGGAACGATCACCGTTGGTATCCGTTGATGAGCTTGCCTCATTTGTTGAAGACCACGGGAACAACAATTCCGGCGGAGGTGCCCTATTTATTTGGGGATGCGAAGCGAGTAGAGTTGTGGAAATCGAAGCTGCAATCTGGTGCTAAGTTGCGGGTAGCAGTAGCTTGGCAGGGCAATCCGACAGCGGAGACGGGCAATATTAAGGGGCGTTCTTTCGAACTGACGGAGTTGGCAGAAATTGCGGCTTTGCCAGGATTGGAGTTGGTATCTCTGCAAAAGTTTCACGGGGCGGAGCAGTTGGCGAGCTGTGGGTTTAGAGATCGGTTTACGGCTTGCCAAAGTGAAATTAATGAATCGGTGGATTTTGTGGATACGGCGGCGATTTTGCTCAGCTGCGATCTGGTGGTGACTGCGGATACGGCGATCGCGCATTTGGCGGGGGCTTTGGGGGTGACTACTTGGGTAGTACTGAAGAAGATTCCAGAGTGGCGGTGGATGTTGAATCGTTTTGATAGTCCTTGGTATCCCGGGATGCGGTTGTTTCGGCAGAAGCAGCGGGGAGTGTGGGCAGGGGCTTTTGCAGACATCCAGCGGGAGTTGGAGAAGATGTTGGGTGATGGCAGAATGGAGGGGTTGTAATGCAGAGGTCGATCAATGCCCCAAGTAAAAATTTATAGTGCTGCAGAGCATCTGGCCAATCGGCGCGACCTATTTATAGCGGCGCTGAACGATAGTTTGATAGAAGTTACGGGCATCACAGCGGAGAAAATTGTTTATCGATTTTTCCCTATGGCCGAGTCGGATTTGTGTGCCCTGGGCGAACGGAGCGCGCGGTTTTCGGTAGTAGAAATCACAGTTTTTGCGGGACGCTCTGCGGCTGTTAAAACTCAACTGATTGAAACAATTTTTGTGCAAGTGGAAAAACATTTGCAATTAACTGCGGTGGATTTGGAAATAATGCTATGGGACATACCTCCAGGCAACTATGGATTACGCGGTACCACGGGAGAAAAATTGCGATCTGGAACCTAGTGAAGAAAAAGATCAGCCAAAATACTGATAGTTTTATCAAGAGCTACAAACCATTGAAAGTATTCAGGCTAGGGAATTTACAACCATTGTTTTCACTCTAAATGATGCTCAAATCGGCTAGTTTTATGTCCTTGAATTACAAATGTATCCTAATAAGTAGTGCTAGGATGTTTGGCAACTATTGGTTCCATTGCGGGGCATTAGGGTGATGTGCTGGGCAGAGCCACCCGGAACGAAAATCGATCATTCAAAAGCGAGGAATTCCTATGAAAATCAACCCGAAAACCGTTTGGAGCATGACCATTCCTCTGGCCGGTGGTGTTGCAGGTGCAGCGATCGGAACCGCACCTGCTGCGGCGAAGGGAATTGAAGCTCAGAATCCAGCCAATCATGCCAGTCCAGCGATAAAGCAAGATCGAGGCCCTGCTTTTACCCAAGCTACCGCCACTCCAGATTTAACCCAGCAACCCAAACTGCAGCGGCGGTCTAAGGCCACAGTCCCCAGCAATTTGGTAGCCCAATCACCTTTAAATCCCAGCACTACAACGACTCCAACTACGCCAGGGGTTACGGATCCAACATCACCAACGACTCCAGCCACGCCAGGCGCTATGGATCCAACAATACCAACGACTCCAGCCACGCCAGGGGTTACGGATCCAACATCACCAACAACTCCAGCCACACCGGGGGCTACGGATCCAACATCACCAACAACTCCAACTACTCCCGGTACTTCTGGCGATCCAAGCGGGCCAGGGACTTCCGGCAGTCCGACTAGTCCAGGAACTCCGGTGACTGGCAGTACCCCAGCAGTCAGTGCGCCTGCAGTGAACTATTTCTATGTAGGTGGTGACTTTGGGGGTACTCAGGTGGATCCTTTCAGCGTGGGTCGGGCCAATGGCGATTTCCGGGTGGAAAACTTTCGATCGGCTGGCTATGGTGTCTTTGTGGGTTATCGCATGGGGGATATTCGTTTAGAAGGTGAAGTCTTCTATACGGCTGCGGCGGTGAGTAATGGCTTCGCCCAGGGCGCTCTGGCGACGGCAAATGTCAATGGTACGACTCGGAACAATGCCTATATGTTGAATGCCTATTATGATGTGCCGATCGGTGGGGTGATCAAGCCTTATGTGGGCGCTGGAGTAGGGATTATGACTTCTCGGTTTACCGGTGGAGCAACGGTGGCGACGGCGGGTACCGGTGGCAATCCGGCGACTATTACGAACGAGAGCTACGATGCCAGCAAATCTGGCTTGGCTTACCAATTGAAGGCTGGTGTTGCCTATGCTTTGGATGCCAAAACTGATCTATTCTTCCAGTTCCGGTATTTGAGCACGCCGCGCAACTCCGCCGGGGTCGGTCAGATCAATGATTACTCCAGTCAGAGTTTTGAGGGCGGTCTGCGGATCGGCTTGTAGGTCAGAGTAGAATCTGGACAACCAATGGGGGCTGATCGATTACCGAGAAGCCCTGTTTTTTGGTAAAATCCAACCCAGAATCAGTAATCTATTGAATGAAGCGATCAAAAGTATCCAGAGCCGTATTCCTGCTTTAGAGCGCAGTCTAGAAGAAATTAAACTCGATTGGAGGTTGAAATGAATTCTATACCGACTATCCCCGAACCAGAAAAAATCAAGCAGACTCTAGCCAATGCACACCGAAATTGCCAGGAAATGGAGTTGGCCGGAATTTATTTAGAAGAAGCGATCGTTAAAATCGAACAGGAGATTTTGAATCGTCGCAAACAACAGTTAGGGAAGGTATTAGGGGCAAAACAAAACTCTTAGCCTAGTTTCTCCACTACAAAGAGTAGGTTTAGAAATCCCCATCATCTCGCAAATCTCATCAATTCGCATACGGAGACACTGCGTGAACGAATGCAACCTCTCGTTGCTTAACCACCAACTCCCGCAGCTTCGGTTCTAAAGCCTTCGGTCTACCCCCCAACCGCCCCCTAGCTCTCACTACAATCAACCCCACCTGAGTTTTTTACCGAATTAATTGTGGCGTTGCTGGTGCCATTGCCAAGCGTGGCCAATGATGGTGGATAGCTGGGGGTATTGGGGTTGCCAATGGAGGATCTGTTGGGCTTTGCTGCTGCTGCCTAAAAGGATTGGCGGGTCGCCCTCTCGCCGATCGCCATAGACCACTTTGATTTCTCGATCGGTTACTTGGCGGGCCGTTTCGATCACTTCTTTCACGGAGAAGCCGTTGCCATTGCCCAGGTTGAAGACTTGGCTCTCGCCACCTTCCAGGAGATATTGCAAGCCTAGGACATGGGCATCGGCGAGGTCGCTGACGTGGATATAGTCCCGGATACAGGTGCCATCGGCGGTGGGATAGTCGGTGCCAAAGACGGAGATACTGGCCCGACGACCGAGGGCCGTGAGGAGAATCAGGGGAATCAGATGAGTCTCCGGCTCGTGGTCTTCGCCCAGACGACCTTGAGGATCGGCGCCAGCGGCGTTGAAATAGCGGAAGCGCACGGATTTGAAATTGTAGGCTCGATCGAAGTCCATTAGCATGTTCTCTACCATCAACTTACTGGTGGCATAGGGACTGATCGGAGCAAAGGGATGGTCTTCCACCAAGGGCGTGAATTCTGGCACGCCGTAGACCGCACAGGTGGAAGAGAAAACGAATTTGTGGATATTGGCGGCCCGCATCGCCTCTAGCAGGTTGAGAGTACCGAGGACGTTGTTATGGTAGTAGCGGGCCGGGTCTTGCACCGATTCGCCCACGGCGATATAGGCCGCAAAGTGCATCACCGCATCGATTTGGTGTGTCTGGAAGAGCCGATCGAGTAAGGGTCGATCAAGGGTACTGCCTTCGATTAGCTCCACTTGCAGAACTTTTTCGACCAGTTCCTGGTGTCCGTACTCCAAGCTGTCTAGGATAACTACTTCATAACCGGCTTTTTTGAGGGCGAGCACCGCATGGGAGCCGATATATCCGGCACCGCCAGTAACTAAAACTTTAGACATAGTAAAATCGGTGGAGTCTGAGCATCAATCTAAGCACATTAAACTCCGTTGTGGTCGATGCAAATAGCTGAATTTTGGGAGAAAGCATGACGATCGATCCAAGTATTATCGAACATTGGTGGCAAAATCTCTGGGCGGAAAGCACTGCACTGGGGCACATCGGTCTGTTTTTGCTAACTTGGGTGGGGCTATGGTCGCCCTGGGCGGTGCCAATCGCCTATCGACTAGCCTGGCAGCCCTTTGCGCCCCTGCTGCCGGCCCAAAAATTACCGTTGCTGGCTCCGTTGTACTTAATCGCGCCCTTGGTACTGTGGGAGGGATTGCGGGCCGAGGGTCGGCCCTGGGCAGACTATGGTTGGCGCTGGCCGGTAGGCTGGGATTTTGCTGCTGGTTGGCTGTTGGCAGTGCTGGGGCTGGCTGTAGTGTTTGGTTGGGAATGGCGCGCTGGTTGGCTACGTTGGCAGGGTACCTGGGGAGCTTTCCTGAAATTGGCGCTACCGATCGGGCTATTGGCGCTGTGGATTGGGGTGACCGAAGAAGTGATTTTTCGGGGTTTCTTACAAAATGAGTTGGTGGCGGCCTGGGGCTGGTGGCCGGGAATCTGGGCGGCCAGTGGGATTTTTGCGCTGCTGCATCTGCTGTGGGAGCGCCAACAAACTTGGCCCCAGATTCCGGGTCTGTGGCTGATGGGTTTGGTGTTGGCGGTGGCCAGGAATTGGGATGGCGGTGGCTTGGGTTTGGCGATCGGTCTACATGCTGGCTGGGTCTGGGGTCTGACTTGCTTGGATGGAGCCGAGGCGATCGAATACACCCCGACGGCGCCAGTCTGGTTTATTGGTTACTATCGCCAACCCTTGGCCGGTTTGGCCGGAATTATTTGTATTTTGGGCACCGGGCTAGTCTTGGGTGTTGTTTCTGGCTGGGTTTTGCCCGAGTTTTTCTGAGACTTTCCCAAATGCTCATAGAAATAATTCGAGCAATCAATATCAGTGATATGAGAAATAAATGACAGTAGAATTGGGGTGTCACTTATTTTACTGAGATGCAATTCAAAATGTTTTCCAGCAACCTAACGGCACAGTTGAGCCGCTACTGATTAATTCTAGTTCTCAGAGATTAACTTTTCATGGTCGACTCCAACGCAGGGTTGGGCTTCGCGCTTCGACTCCTGAAACCCTAAAAATTTGATATATAGAACCCATCGTCATAGCTCAAACACTAATGGCAATTTTCCCCCGCACCTGCCGCTGTTCCATATGGCTAATTGCCGTCGGAACTTCGCTTAGATTGTAAGTTCGATCGATAAACGGCACGATTTTTCCAGCTTCAATCAGATCTTTCAAAACGACCAAATCCGATCGATTGGGTTTAACCATCAAACACTTTAATTTCCGACCCATAATTCTCGAAATCACCGAGCCGAACAACAGCACTTGAAAAATTCGAGAAATGGAACCACCAATCAGAACATAAATACCCTCAGGCTTTAATATCGATCGATAATCGAAAACCGATCGATAGGCGGCAGCATCCAGAATCAGGTCGTACTGCTGCCCATTTTTGGTGACATCTGTTTGAGTGTAATCGATAATTTTGTCTGCACCGTTCGCGTAGCGTTTGCTTTGCAAAATCGATTGCATCATCTCCATCTTATTCGTACTGCATACTGCCGTCACCTCCGCCCCAAATGCCTTGGCAATCTGCACCGCAAACGACCCTACGCCGCCAGAGGCACCATTGACTAATACCTTTTGACCAGATTTAATCTGTCCGCAGTCCCGCAGTCCTTGGAGCGCAGCCAAGGCAGCACAAGGGACGGTTGCAGCTTGCTCGAATGAGATATTTGTCGGCTTGAACGCCAATGCCGCTTCTGTCGCACAGACATACTCAGCAAACCCGCCAAAACCAGATTCTGACAGATCACCAAAGACCTCACCACCCACCTGAAACTGCGTCACATCCTTACCTACAGCTTCAACCTGTCCAGCAATATCCATGCCGAGAATCTGGATTTTCGGCTTGAGGATACCCCCGAACATCAGGCGAGTCAGGAATGGATCGCCACGCATCAGATGCCAGTCGCCAGCATTGACAGAGGCGGCGCGAATTCGCACTAGCACGCCATTCGCTGGCACCACGGGCTTGTCAACTTCTTGCAGACTCAATACATCTGGTGAGCCATATTCAGTCTGAATGATCGCTTTCATATTTGTTAGTCTCCACAAGATTGACTTACACTGTAAGTATAGCTTACGGTGTAAGTTTGTCAAGATGGACATGTGCAAAAAGTGAGCTAGTCAAGATGAGCAAGTCAGATACCACACCCCAAATACCATTGAGTCGAGAACGGATCTTACTCGCGGCGATCGTCCTGGCGGATCAGGGCGGATTTGAGTCGCTCTCGATGCGGAAGATTGCCCAGGAGCTGGGCGTTCAGGCAATGTCGCTGTACAACCATGTAGCAAATAAGGACGATCTGCTCGATGGGATTGTGGATATTGTCATTAGTGAGATTGAGGTACCCGATCTTGGTGTTGATTGGCAGACAGCAATGCGGCGGCGGGCGAAATCTGCCCATGAGGTGCTATTGCGTCACCCCTGGGCGACGATGCCGATCGTCTCGCGGATCAATGTGGGGCCAGCGATGCTACGCTATATCGATGCAACCCTGGGCTGCTTATTGGAAGCGGGCTTTTCGGCTGAGATGGTCGATCGAGCTTGGAATGCGATCGATAGTCACATCTATGGATTCACACTTCAGGAGCTAAACTCTCCGATCGCAACAACGGAATATGTCAATACGGCGCAGGAATACATTCCGAACATCCCTGCTGACAAGTATCCCTACATGAATCGACTTACGCATTACCTGATTGATGGACATTATGATGGCATTGCTGACTTTAATTTTGGTCTCGAATTGATTCTCAATGGGCTCGAAAAGTTTCTCAAGGTTAAGCGCGATCAGTAGGCGTTCTCCAACATCTCAAGTCTATGGTCAGCGGCGCTAAGAAATCAACAATTCTTCTAGGGTAATGATGGCGATGCTGATCCTTATAGTGTTCGAAATAAGATTCCTGAGAATTGGTGATCGCCTGCACCAATTCCCGGTTAGCGACGGTTTCCCACCATTGTTTTAGGCGATCGAGTCCGCCTGGGAATTGAAATCCACGAAAATGCTACAATACCGCCACATGTTCAAACCAGGGGTAGGCGGAAATATAGGGTTCGTGCGACGAAGTAGGTAGAGCGATCGCTCAATTCCCCCAGTACTCTCCAGGAAGATCCTTTTTTTTAACAGTAACCCTGCCAACTTTCTTACCTGACATTCTCAATAATTCATCACCTGAAAATCCAAAACCAAGCTTTAGTGCTATTTGTGCAACTTCATCTGCTGTTGATGCAGCAAGCACCTCATTTTTAAGTACAGGTTCAGACTGCATTTTCTTTAAAAATGCCTCGAGTTGATCTAAAGCCATATTTGAAACTCCTATTTTCGCTCTTTGGTGTTGCGAACTTATTGATCAGACTTATAGTAGACCATCTTAAATGCTCTACATTGAATATTCATGACCGCAAAATCTTAACCTCCACACTCCCTACTGCATACTGCTCCTTCAAAAGTGCGATCTCAACCAGACAATCTCAACGGACTCAATCGGCGTATCGGTTACGTATAACGGCTCAAATCAGCGGCGGCAGTAGAACACAAACTGAGTACCGACGGATTTCGACCGTCCGCTGCATTTGAATAGTGTACGCCCGCATGGGCATGAACTCATGAGGTGCAAGTCCTCTGTAGGAAAACCAACATCCACATGCTCAAGTTATAGATCCAGGTGACGTTCCAAACGACTCAGTTCACTTCCATTGGCGGCTAATCCGCGACATTCGAGAGCGCGGAGACACTGAGGCAAAAGTCACCAAAGCATGGACTGAGAATGTTTTGCCCACGCACTATCAACTGATTCAGCCTCAGATGGCATGGGCTGACGTGGTGGTGTCAGGGGAGAAAGCTAGCGATCGCTACGATTTCTCAATCTTTTAGAAACCACTGCTCAACAAGAGCCAAACTCAGTTCTGCGCTAGCTTTGCGGGTGAGGGCGATCGCCATTCCCGTCCTATGGCCTTACTCTATAGGCCAGTCACACGTTTCGCCTTCACTATCATCAGATTTTGATGGGCCTTCGTATCTTATATTTGGATAGCTTTGTCTCAATAATTTCATAAATAATGGCTCTTCATTCAAGTGAATCGGCGGATTGCCAAAACCACGAGCATGTCGCAAGCCTTTCCTTCTTTTCGACATTTCAGAACTCCATCATCATTTTGCAATCACTCTAGCTTATGGGCGCTGGAACTGAACGGAGGTGATCGCAATGACCTTGGCTGACTCAGGGGTTGTTACAGGCTGTCACCCCTCCCCCATCAAACCCAAAAACTGAGCCTCCGCTTGCTTCTGTAGCGATCGCTTTTTCTACTGCTCTTTCACATTTCCATAAAACGTGGCATCCGCAGCCCTCTCATACCCCACTCTGTCAAGCTTAAACACAAATATAAGCAAATCTCACCACTATTTCTTGACTATAAGCTATTGCCCTCAAACTGAATTTTATTCTTTCTTGAAGAAACTTTAATATTGATATCTATTTACGGCAAAAAATAAATATTCTTACGAGCTGATGTAGAGTTTTCATTAACATCTTTTCCAGTTAATGGTATGAGAATATCTCGCCGCGAAGCCATCCGAATGGGATTAATGGGGAGTGGAGCAATTTTGTTTCCAATGGGATGGACTGAAGCCGTTTTGGCTGATTGCAATGTCCAAATCTCCCCTTACGATCCGCCCTTCAGTCCCCAAAATCCACCTTTTAGTCCTCAGATTCCTATCTTTCAGAAAGAATTTCGGACACCGCCCGTCCTCAAGCCCGCCCACAGTGACTCTACGACCGATTACTACGAAATAGTGGTCAGGCCTGAG
>JANMHS010000076.1:0-13093 GCA_031375385.1 Synechococcales cyanobacterium OTE_70_metabat_200
CCTTTCTAAACTGATCCCTCTAAAATTCTCATTCTTCTCCGGTTCCCCCCAGAATTGGGGGGTTAGGGGGGCGAAGTTGACCGGATACAAAGCTACAAGTAGGTTGCAGCTCCATAGCTTATCCCGAACTCACGTTATTTATTTTTATGACCAATCTTGCTATTCGCCTCAGCTCTAACATGGACTAGAACCGTCTTCGGTGTTGTCGCTGGGGTGACCAATTATGTCTGAATCTTTAGGTCAGGAATCCCCGTGCGTTTACGCCGGGGAGGATGTCAAAGCAAATGGATGAGCGTAGAGAGAGAAGCGAAGTCATTATAGAATGCGTTATGATGAAATTGTCTTTATTGTAGTGTTGATTACCCATCTTGTTGATGTGCTTTAATGATTTTGCCTAAACGACTCTTGCTGATTGCTATAACTGGACTAATGATGATCAGTCCTGCCCCGGCCAAGCCCACCAGCAGCAACGCCAAAGATTGTGATTTTCTACAGCAATGGAACAAGAAGCCACCGAAATTAACCTTAGCTAAATGTGAAGCCAATACAGGGGAATTGGTCAATTCAGGTCAAAAGGCAGACTTGAGGGCTGTCTACACCGTGAAGGGATCCGATGCGGCTAAGGTTGAAGCCTTTTTGCGCAAACAATTTGGTATGAATAAGCTCCGGTTCATCTGCTGTTATTGGGGGAGTAGTCCTAGAAGTTATAGGTACAAGGGGTATCGTTACACCATCAGCATGGTTTCCGAGGAAACAGTCGAGCAGCAATGGCACCGCATTCCAACCTTTGAAGTGAGCATTCTTCGATACACCACTGATCCTTAAAGCTGTGCCCGATCATTTCCCCTGTTGATCAACCAATTCATAAGCCATGATGGGGAAAAGATGATCTAGGGGTAACGCTTCAAGAGCTAGTAAAGGACGGAGTCGCGTTTCATTGGGGAAATCCTAAACTAGCACCAAATTAACCTAAGAGCTATTCGCCGACCCCAAGTTGGCGGAGAAACTCAAGGATTTGCTGTGCTTCTGCAGTGTTGCCTTGTGATCGATATAGCTGAGCTGCAATGCGGAGATCTGTAATGCCGCCGGGGCGATCGTTCAACTTGTTATATTTCAAAACCCCACGATTTTTGTAGGCAGCTGTAAATTCGGGGTTAAGGGCGATAGCTTGGTTGAAGTCGGTCAAAGCTCCTTGGGGATCACTGAGGTTTTGAACTTTCAAAGTCCCGCGATTGTTGTAGGCTTCTGCATCTTTCGGATTGAGGGAGATGGCTTGATTATAGTCAGCCAAGGCTCCTTGGGAGTCATTGAGTTTTTGATACTTCAAATTCCCGCGATTGTAGTAAGCTGCTGTAAATTTGGGGTTAAGGGAGATGGCTTGGTTGAAGTCGGCTAAAGCTCCTTGGGAGTCATTGAGTTGATCAGCCTTCAAAACGCCGCGATTGTAGTAGATAGTCGAATCGGTTGGATTGAGGGCAATTGCTTTGTTATAGTCAACCAAAGCCCCTTGGAGGTCATCCAGCTTATCTTTCTTCAGATTGCCGCGATTGTTGTAGGCAGATGTAAATTTGGGGTTGAGTGAGATGGCTTGGTTGTAGTCGGCCAAGGCTCCTTGGGGGTCATTGAGTTGATCAGCCTTCAAACCGCCGCGATTGTAGTAGACCTGTGGCAATTTGGGATTGAGAACAATGGCTTGGTTGAAGTCAGCCAAGGCTCCTTGGGGGTCGTTGAGTTGATTTTTCTTCAAAATACCGCGATTGACGTAGGCCTCTGCATATTTGGGGCTAAGGGTGATGGCTTGATTGAAGTCAGCCAAGGCTCCTTGGTGGTCATTGAGGTTTTGAACTTTCAAAGTCCCGCGATTGTAGTAGGCTTCTGCGTAGTCTGGTTTGAGGGAGATAGCTTGGTTTAAGTCGGCCAAGGCTCCTTGGGGGTCATTGAGGTTTTGAACCTTTAAAGTCCCGCGATTGTTGCAGGCCAATGCATCTTTTGGATTGAGGGCGATGGCTTGGTTGTAGTCGGCTAGGGTTGAGGGAAAGTTGCCCAGCAGTTGATTGACATAGGCCCGCATAAAGTAGGCTTTGGTGTATTTAGGGTTGAGAGCGATCGCCTGACTAAACTGCCGTACAGCCTCCTCGCGTCCCGACCTCACATTTTCTCCAGGTTCTATGAACTTGTTGAACCCAGCAATAAAAAACTCATCCGCCGTTACTGCTACCACCGCTCCTTCCTGCACTGCTCGCGGTAGCCTCTGGCTGCCCACCACAATTCCCCTTTCACTCAGACCCTGCACCACCCAGCGAATGGGAACGCCACGGTTATAGCCAATCTTGCTATTTACTTCAGCTCTGACATAACTAGAACCAGCTTCAGTGTTGTCGGTAAAGCGATCGCCCTGACCATGAATCGCTACCAAACGTCCCTCGCTGTTGAAGGCCCCGCCCCCACTCATCCCCGACAAAGTCTCAGCGTTATAGACCACCGTATAGCCTCCTTTATCCCCCACCAACCGCTTATTCACCACTGCTAGGGCTACACCTTGACCAAACAAAAAACCTTGTTCTTTGGGGAAGCCCGCCGTATAGACTGCATTCTCTACTTTTAAGCTACCCGGCTCAGCCACCTGGGCCACGGCATAATTGCGGCTGCTGCGGAACTGCACGATCGCCAGATCCAGCTGATTCCCCCCAGCATCCTTCAATAACTTGATCGCCGATCGACCAACCTTATAAACCTGACCATCAGTCGTCTTCAGCTGGTAGCTATTACGTACACCCGATTCGTCACATAGTTTCTTTTCTACACAAACCACATGGCGATTAGTGACTACGGTATACAAATCCCCCTGGCGATGCACCAGTACTCCTGAACCGATGCTAGAGATCATCTCCACCGAGACCGAGCGAGCAATTTGCTCAATTTCCACCACAGATTTAGCACTAGCAGGTTGCACAAAAGCCACCAGGGCAGCAGAACAACCAAGGAGGACAAGAGAGTATTTCATCTTTCGTAGAGTAGGTTTGGGCTAACCCATTTTACAAGATCAGTCAAAGAGATGTCTCGGAGTTTACGGTAGTTATGGCATCCAACCAAGCTATGAGCTGCTCGATCGACACTATGTCATCCAGCACATCTCCCAACCCATCCAACTGCTCAGAATTCAATGCCTCCAAACGCGATCGCACCTCTGGAGGCAACTCACCGCAGCGTCGCTGCAGAAACTTCAATGCCATATTGAGCTGCCCATTGAGCTGACCCTCTTGAAGACCCTTCTCAATTCCCATTCTTTCAATGCTAGTAACGTAAGGCATATTTCGTACTCCTTCGTAGGTGGCTAGTTCTTCCTGAAATTCGATTTCCAAAGCTTTGGGTAAAGTTAGCACCCAGTCCAGGAACCGGTAGATGTTGATCACATCTTGACGCTCCCAAGCTTGATCGTACAATCGCTTGGCCAAGATTATCTTCTCTCGGCGGCGACGTTGATTGTTTTGCTTGGTGGCCAGGGCTGCTAGGTGGGCCAAGACCACATGAGCAAATGGATTAGAGCTGTCTTCTAGCTCTGCCTTCCGCTGTTTGTATTGTAGCAGCTTCACTACGGGGAAGTCGAACTGTAGGCGACAGCCAAATAGTTCTTCTTGGTAGGTTTGGGGTTGCCAGGTTTTGTTTTTATCGCCGAGGATTACCAAGCTGACTACGGGCTTTTTGAACTTGTCCCGAATGCGCGTGAAGTAGGTAAAGACGCGGGCTGGAAAGATGTCCTCTTTTTGGCACTGGATTTCGATGTGGGCCAAAATAAACTGTTCAGAACCATTGAGCAGATAGACTTTAGCTAGTTTATCGGCGTAGAGCCGGTTGGTTTCGGAGTCCTTGGCTAATTGTTGCAACTCTCCATCCATGAATTCAAAGCCCTTTGCCCAGTCAATGTGAGCGTTGATCTGAGGGAAGAAGAAAGCCATAAATTGGGGGAAATAGGCTTCGAGAATGTCTTTCCAAGGAGTGTCGAAGGGGGTGCTGATGCTATTCATGGGAGCATTGATCGGGCTGAGGCCATTTTAAATCCTAGCACCAGATTAAACTGAGGGCTATTCGCTGACCCCGAGTTTACGGAGAGCATCAAGGATTTGTTGTGCTTTTGCAGTATTGCCCTGCGATCGATACAGCCGAGCTGCTGTTCGCAGGTCTTGGATGCCACCAGGGCGATCGTTCAACTTGTTATATTTCAGCAGCCCTCGATTGAGGTAGGCCTCTGCATATTTGGGGTTGAGGGCGATCGCTTGGTTATAGTCAGCCAAGGCTCCTCGGAAGTCATTGAGTTTATCTTCCTTCAAAAATCCACGATTATAGTATATATCTTCTATTTTCAGGCCCATCCCAGAGCGTTGGCCTAGCAAAATCGCTTGACTAAAATCTGCCAAGGCTCCTTGAGAGTCATTGAGCTTAACTGCCTTCAAAAGCCCGCGATTGTAGTAAGCTGCTGCAAATTTCGGGTTCAGATCGATCACTTTGTTATAATCCGCCAGAGCACCTTGGGGGTCATTGAGCTTTGTATGTTTCAAAGCCCCACGATTGTTGTAGGCTTCTATATATTTCGGGTTCAGGGCGATAGCTTGGTTATAGTCCGCCAGAGCACCTTGGGAGTCATTAAGATTGTCTGACTTCAAATTCCCCCGATTGTTGTAGGCTTCCGCATAGTTTGGGCTAAGAGTTATCGCTTGGTTGTAGTCGGCCAAAGCTCCTTGAGAGTTATTGAATTGATTTTTCTTCAGATTCCCGCGATTGTAGTAGGCTCCTGAAAATTTTGGGTTCAGGGCGATCGCTTTGTCGTAGCCTGCCAAGGCTAGAGCGTATTTGCCGAGAGCTGTGTTCACATAGGCTAGTATAAAGTGGGCTGCAGCATATTTGGGATTGAGGGCGATCGCCCGACTCAATTGCCCCACGGCATCCTCACGCCCCTCTCGTACATTTTCTCCGGGATCAACAAACTTGTTAAACCCAGCAATAAAAAATTCATCCGCCGTCGCGGCGGCCACCGCCCCTTCCTGAACTGTGCGCGGTAACCTGCGGTTGCCCACCACAATTCCCCTTTCACCCAGACCCTGCACCACCCAGCGGATCGGAAGGCCCCGATTGTAGCCAATTTTGCTGCCTACCTCTTGTTTGATATAACTGGAACCAGCTTCGGTGTTTTCGGTGAATCTATCGCCCTGACCATGAATCGCTACCAAGCGTCCCTCGCTGTTGAAGGCTCCACCCCCACTCATTCCCGGCAAAGTCTCAGCATTATAGACCACCGTATAGCCGCCCCTATCCCCTACCAGCCGCTTATTCACTACTGCTTGAGCCTCACCTTGACCAAACAACCAGTCTTGTCTCTGGGGGAAGCCAGCCGTATACACTGCATCTCCTACTTTTAAGCTACCTGGTTCCGACACTTGAGCCACAGTATAATTTCGGCTGCTGCGAAACTGCGCCACCGCCAGATCCAGCTTATTTCCTCCAGCATCTTTCAACATCTTAATACCCGATCGCTCTATCCGATACACTTGGCCATCCGTTGTTTTTAGCTGATGGCTACTAGCGATGCCAGCCTCATCACATACTTTCCCATTGGCACAGACCACATGGCGGTTGGTGATTACCGTGTACAAATCTCCCTGGCGATGCACCAGCACCCCTGAACCCACCCCAGAGATCATCTCCACCGAGACCGAGCGAGCAACAGCTTCAATCTCCGCCGCAGATTTAGCACTGACAGGCTGCACAAAGGCCACCAAGGCAGCAGAACAACCAAGAAGAACAAGGGGGTATTTCACGATTCATACAGTAGGTTTAGGTCACCCCCAATTCTACAAGATCAGTCCAGGAGCCGCCCAGAAACCTGATCGGCCATAATAAAAATCTATGTTCTTTACGGTAGGTCAATATTGTGTCTCCACATCAAGATGCTGACAGCCCCTGGAAAACTGTCCTGCGGCGCTTTTTCCCAGAAGCCATCACTTTCTTCTTTCCCGACATCGCCAACCTTATCGACTGGCAAAAACCACCCGTCTTTCTAGACAAAGAATTCGTCCGCCTCACCCCCAATGCCAAAATCGGCAAACGCTACGCCGATCAACTCGTCAAAGTCCAACTCAAACGCCGTCAGACCCTCATCCTACTGCTCCACATCGAAATCCAGGCTAGCAAAGAAAGATGTTTCGAAGAACGGATGCTCGTCTACGCCTTGCGCATCTTTGACCATTTCCATCAACTGCCTTGCAGCCTCGCCATTCTCTGCGACAGCATTAGTGACTGGCGACCACATCATCATGCATTGGTCTCCCCTAGCTCCCGACTCGACTTTGAATTCACTGCCAGCAAACTCCTCGACTACCAATCCCAATGGGCCGACCTTGAAGCCAACCCCAATCCCTTTGCTGTAGTGGTCATGGCTCACCTCAAGGCCCAAGCACTAAAGCAGAAAGGCCCAGAACTAAGGCACTGGAAATTCCTGCTTGTGCGCAGCCTCTATGAGAGGGGTTACAATAGAGCACAAATCCTAGATCTGTTTAAATTCATTGACTGGATCATAGTCCTGCCCACCGCACTCAACAACAGCTTTTGGAATGATCTAAAAACCTACGAGGAGGAGAAAAAGATGGCCTACATTACTAGCGTCGAGAAAATTGGCTTCAAGCGGGGCAAACAGGCAGGCAAACAGGCAGGTAGACAAGAAACCCAGCGATCGATCATCCTCTCCATGCTGGCCGAGGGAATACCGCTAGAAACGATCGCCCGTGTCACCCAATTGTCGATAGAGCAGATCCAAGCCATCCAAAAGCCTTAGTTCCATCATTGAACCGGAAGATAGTGAGGGATAACAGCTACTCGCTGACTCCGAGTTGGCGAAGAATATCACGAATTTGCTGTGCTTTTGCGGTGTTACCTTGCGATCGATATAGCCGAGCTGCAATGCGGAGGTCTTGAATGCCGTTAGGGCGATCATTCAAATCAGCATACTTTAAAACCCCACGATTAACGTAAGCCTCTGCCAAGTTGGGGTTGAGGATGATCGCTTGGTCGAAGTCAGCTAAGGCTCCTCGATGGTCCTTTAGCTTGGTGGCCTTCAAATTCCCACGATTGGTGTAGGCATTTGCATATTTGGGGTTGAGGAAAATTGCTTGGTTGTAGTCGGCCAAAGCTCCTTGGAGGTCGTTTAGATCATCTTTCAAATTCCCGCGATTGTAGTAGGCTCTTGCAAAGTTCGGGTTGAGGGAAATCGCTTGGTTGTAGTCAGACAAAGCTCCTTGGGGATCATTGAGTTTATATTGCTTCAGAACGCCGCGATTGTTACAGGCTGATGCCAATTTGGGATTAAAAGCGTCTCGCTTCAAAGCGAGTATCTCTATCACTTGGTTATAGTCGGCCAAGGCTGGAAAGTAATTACCAAGAAGTTCGTTAACATAGGCCCGCGTAGAGTAAGCTATGACGTATTTGGGATTGAGAGTAATCGACCGACTCAATAGCCGCACAGCCTCCTCTCGCCCTGCCTGAACATCGTCTCCAGGCTCTACAAATTTGTTAAACCCAGCAATAAAAAATTCATCCGCCGTCGCTGCGGCCACCGCCCCTTCCTGCACTGCTCGCGGCAATCTGCGGTTGCCTACCACAATTCCCCCTGCACCTAACCCCTGTACCACCCAGCGGATTGGAATCCCTCGGTTCAAGCCAATCTTGCCACCTACTTCAGCTTTGGCGTAGCTAGAGCCAGCTTCGGTATTGTCAGTAAAGCGATCGCCCTGACCATGAATCGCCACCAAGCGCCCCTCGTTGTTGAAAGCTCCGCCCCCGCTCATCCCCGGCAAAGTATTAGCGTCATAGACCACCGTATAACCTCCTCTATCACCCACCAATCGCTTATTCACCACCGCTTGAGCCTCACCTTGCCCAAACAAAAAGCCTTCTCCCTTCGGAAAGCCCGCCGTATACACTGCATCCCCCACCTTTAAGCTGCCCGGTTCTGCTACCTGAGCCACAGCGTAATTGCGACTACTACGAAACTGGACGATCGCCAGATCCAACTTATTCCCCCCAGCATCCTTCAATAACTTGATCGCCGATCGTCCTACTTGATACTTCTGACCATCGTTCGTCTTCAACTGATAGCTACTGCGTACCCCAGATTCGTCACACAACTTCTTTTCCACACAGACCACATGACGGTTAGTAATTACTGTATACAAATCCCCCTGGCGATGCACCAGCACCCCTGACCCAACACCAGAGATCATTTCTACTGAGACCGATCGAGCAACAGCTTCAATCTCCGCCGCAGATTTAGCACTAACAGGCTGCACAAAAGCGACTAGAGCAGCAGAACAACCAAGGAGGACAAGAGGGTATTTCATCGTTCTTAGAGTAGGTTTGGGCTAAACCATTCTACAAGATTAGTCAAAGGACTGTCTCGACAATACCCACGATCAACATAGATCTCTGTGCTGTTATCATCATTTCAACTGCAATCATTGCTGAGCGAGTATTTGGTGACCCATGTTGCGACTGACAGAAATTAAGCTTCCTTTGGATCATAGCCCCACAGAAATTCGGGCAGCCATCCTCAAAAAACTACAAATCCCCGATCGCGCCCTGCTCAACTACTCGATCGCCAAACGCAGCTACGATGCCCGCAAAAAATCCAGCATTTTGCTGGTCTATATCCTGGATGTAGCCACCAACCAAGACCAACAGCTCCGCCAGCGCTTCCAAAAAGATCCCCATGTCATAGAAACCCCCGATACCAGCTACCGGCCCGTGGCCCAAGCGCCCCCAGACCTCAGCCAACGCCCGATCGTGATTGGCAGCGGCCCCTGCGGCATGTTCGCCGGTCTGCTGCTCGCCCAGATGGGCCTGCGCCCGATCATTTTAGAACGAGGCAAAGCCGTCCGCGAGCGCACCGCCGATACCTTCGGCTTCTGGAAAAAGAAAATCCCCTTCAACCCCGAATCCAATGCCCAATTTGGCGAAGGCGGTGCAGGCACCTTCTCCGATGGCAAACTCTACAGCCAAGTCAGCGATCCCCAACACTACGGACGCAAAGTCCTCACCGAACTAGTCAAAGCCGGAGCCTCCCCAGAGATCCTGTATATCAATAAACCCCATATCGGCACCTTCAAACTAGTCGGCATCGTCCAACATCTGCGCAGTCAGATCCTAGAGCTGGGCGGCGAAATTCGCTTCCAAAGCTTGGTCACCGATCTCCACATCGACACCGATCGGCAAGTGCGCGGCGTCACCCTAGCCAGCGGCGAATCCCTCACCAGCGACCACATCATCCTCGCCGTCGGTCACAGCTCCCGCGATACCTTCCAGATGTTATTCGAGCGGGGAGTCCACATCGTAGCCAAGCCCTTCTCGATCGGCTTTCGGATCGAGCATCCCCAGCCCCTCATCGATCGCTGTCGCTTCGGCCCATCCGCCGGTCACAAAGCCCTCGGCGCAGCGGACTATAAATTAGTTCATCACTGCCAAAACGGCCGATCGGTCTATAGCTTTTGTATGTGTCCCGGTGGCCTGGTGGTAGCCGCCACCTCCGAGCCGGGATTGGTAGTCACCAACGGCATGAGCCAATATTCTCGCAACGAACGCAACGCCAACAGCGGCATCGTAGTCGGCATCACTCCCGCCGACTATCCCGGCCATCCCCTCGCTGGCATCGCCTTCCAACGCCAACTAGAAGCTCGGGCCTTCGAGCTGGGCGGCGGTACCTACGAGGCACCGGGTCAACTAGTGGGCGACTTTCTGGCCGATCGGCCCTCCACCGCTCTCGGCACCGTCCACCCCTCCTACACGCCGGGGGTGAAGCTAGGGGATCTGAGCACTAGTCTGCCCGAATATGCGATCACGGCCATTCGGGAAGCCCTGCCAGCCTTCGATCAACAAATCCAGGGCTTTGCCATGGATGATGCCATGCTCACTGGCGTGGAAACTCGCACCTCTTCACCGATTCGGATCGAGCGCCAAGAAAACTACCAGAGCCTAAATACCAAAGGTCTCTATCCCGCTGGCGAAGGCGCTGGCTACGCAGGCGGCATTCTCTCCGCTGGCATTGATGGCATCAAAGTTGCCGAGGCCGTAGCACTGAGCATGTTAAAAAATTATTGATCCCGATCGCGCCAGCGATTGATTTCATTTTGCAACTCCTCGATCTGGCGCCGCAGTCGATCTGTTTCGCTTTCTGCCGCACTGGCCGCCGGAACTTCCACAGAGACCCTTTTATATTCACCCCGCCGAATTCGATCATACTCCGGCGAATCTGCCCATTCCTGGAGATACTTCACCCGATCAACCGCAAAGGGATGGCTCATCATATTGCCACCAACTCCCGTATACATCAAAAATTTATAGACCCGATCGAGATTGTCCTTGTCTACGTGATAGTCCTTGGATTGCTGAATAAACTCGTCCAGACTGCACTCATGCAAATACTTATTGCAGCCCCCAGCAAGTTTCATCATGGTCCGGAATACCACATGCACATCGTCCATCACTAACAGTGCTGCTCGATCGGAAGACAGCTCCGCCTTTCTGCGCCACTCATAGAAAGCCAAGATCAAACCATTACTGATAATATTACCTACCCCAAAGGTCAGTTGACCGATCACCGAAATAATACTCATTGCCCACATCGCCATCTGAATCAGCAACGTATGTCCGCATTTGAGATGACCCAGTTCGTGAGCAATCACTGTCCGAATTTCCGCCTCATCTAATAAATCCAACAGGCCAGTATTCAAAACTATATAGGGAAGTTCCTTACCCATGGAATAGGCATTGACCTGGGGATTCTGGGAAATAAATAAACTGGGTTCTGGAGAAATGTCCAAATCCCTCACACACTCCCGAAAAATGCCATAGATCGTAGAATACTGGCGCGGCCCGGCCTGAATACTGCTGGCCTTCAAAGAAATTAGCTGGGGGCGCTCGTAAATGAATTCTACAAATTTCCCAGCAACTAAGTCGAAGCCCGGGAAGCTGCGCAATGCTGTCTCGGCTTCACGATCGAGGGGGTGCTGAAAAGCTTCACTAGTAATGCCGGGGTAAGTAGCCATGATTTACGGTTTAGTACCATTTTTTTTTCTATGATAGTTTACAGTTTGAATAGTGGCCGCTCCATCTTCTCAAAAAGAGCTTACATCACTTAGTCTTGTATCCGTCATTTCAGGCCAATCTCGATGAACCAAGAACTGATCGACAAACTATTGGTGGATCTAAAAAACTCCAATCCAGAAGTTCGAGAGCACGCCTGCGCCCAGCTCTGGAAAATTTGGTTCTGGCAAAAAGGGGAAATCGGTCTAAATTGGATCGAAGATAGCGAGCGGCTGATTGCCATCGGCGACTTCAGTGCCGCCGAAGAGATTCTGAATCAGCTGATCACCGATCTACCAGATTTTGTCGAAGCCTGGAATCGGCGAGCAGTACTCTACTACTTGCGCCAAGACTTCTCAGCGGCCATCCAAGACTGCACCCAGGCGATCGCCCTGATGCCCTGCCACTTTGGGGCTTGGCATGGCATCGGACTCTGTCACGCCGCCCTTGGGAACTATTCGGAGGCGATCGCCGCCCTCCGCCAAGCCCTAGAGATTCAGCCCTACTCGATCGAAAACCAGCGCCTGCTGCTAGAATGCACCGCCCAACTGGGCTAGCCCAATACCGGCAGCACCGGATGGAAGTAAAAGGCAAAACCCAACACCAGATAGGCAGCCAGGAGCAAAGTTCCCTCCAGCCAATTGGAGCGCCCATCGGAACTGATCGAGTTGGCGATCAACACAGCCACCGCGACGGCCACTAGTTCGAAGGGATTGAAGTCCAAATCCATCGGCTGACCCATTACCCAACCGGCCAATACCAGCACCGGAGCGACGAAAAGCGCAATTTGGAGGCTGGAGCCAACGGCTACGGAAACCGATAGATCCATCTTGTTTTTCATGGCCACGGAGACAGCGGTGGCATGTTCCGCAGCATTGCCAATAATTGGCACCAGAATCACCCCCGTAAACAGCGGACTCAAACCAAATTGGCTGGTGGCTTCTTCTAGAGTCGAGACCAAGAATTCCGATTCCACGGCCACTAGCAGCGTACAGACCAACAACACCCCAATCCAGAGGGGCAAATTGACTTCATGTTCCCCATCATCGGCCAAGTTCACCTCCGACAGCTCCTCGGGAGTCATTTCTGCTAAGCCCACATCATAGAGATAGGTGTGGGTTTTCATAGAAAACAGCAGGGTCAAGCAATAGACCCCAATCAGCACGATCGCCACGGCCACGGATAATTTTTGAATGGTCGGCTCGGCAATCCCCATAGAAGTGTAGTGCATCGCCGTCGGCAGCAACAAAGCTATTACGGCCAAGTTCATGCTAGAAGCATTGACCCGCGCCACCGTAGGCTGAAATTCTTGCTCCTTATAGCGCAGACCACCCAGCAACATGGAAAGACCCATGACTAACAACAGGTTGCCAATAATCGAGCCGGTCAAACTGGCCTTGACCACATCCACCAATCCGGCATTCAAAGCCACCAAGGCAATGATCAACTCCGTGGCATTGCCAAAAGTAGCATTGAGCAATCCACCTAAAGAAGGCCCCAACACCACCGCAATTTCTTCGGTGGCAGTGCCCATCCAAGCGGCCAAGGGAATAATCGCCAAACAGGCAGTCACAAAGATGATCGGCGCATTCCAATGCAGAAAATGACCGGCGATCGAGACGGGAATGAAAAGTAATAGTAAAGATAAAACGTTTTTGAAGCTCATGCAGGCACCGAAAATATGGCAGTAATTCCAGATTACCCCTTCTTAATTCCTAGTTTCGATAGTTGGCGATTCGGGTAGGAACTTAATGCGGGACAAAAAACAACGAAAATCATTGAAAGCCCTCATCCCCCAACCCCTTCTAGTGCTGCGAGGGTTTCGCCTGAGGCAACCTCAGGCGCTCGCCCTGCACGCCCAAGTTTGGGAGAAGGGGAGCCGGAGCCAAAAGCGGAGTCTCTTGCCCCCTCTCCCAAGCTTGGGAGAGGGCTGGGGTGAGGGCTTTCAATGTGTCTCGGCTTAAAATTC
>JANMHS010000081.1:0-75707 GCA_031375385.1 Synechococcales cyanobacterium OTE_70_metabat_200
CCTTTCTAAACTGATCCCTCTAAAATTCTCATTCTTCTCCGGTTCCCCCCAGAATTGGGGGGTTAGGGGGGCGAAGTTGACCGGATACAAAGCTACAAGTAGGTTGCAGCTCCATAGCTTATCCCGAACTCACGTTAAATAACTCGATCGGCTAACCCTCTATAAAAAAGTGGCGGAGTGGATTAACCATGGCTAGGAAGAGACCAGACGATCTTGGTGATGCAGAAAAGTCTTAAATGGGCCGGACATAAAATCCCTGCCTATTCAAAATTAGGAACTTTTAGCTATAAAAGGGAGACATTAACAGACAAAGCCTATCAACGCCGCCGCCAGACTTTCTATGGTACCTAATGGTGTTGAAATATGAAATTAGCGGGGAACAATCCGGCCTTGTTGATAGCCCCACTCGGAGGGGATGGTAATGCTTGCAAAATCGGTACTATTAGTTGCTTTAGATTGCACTAAAATCGACTCTTGGGAAGAATTTTGGGCTAGTTGCCAATGACTGCCATCAAATCCGATCGATTTCTTTAAGCCGAGCTGTTGGTGTTCCTTGACATATCGATCGGCTATTTTGGCTGGAATGTACACAACAGAAGTTGTTTGCCATGTTGTTCCACCATCTACAGTCTTAAGACTAAAAGCATATTGTGCGGGTGTTTCCATAGTATCGGGGGCATCAAGGGTATCGATTTGGATTTGCTGGTCGTTGAAGATCCGAATATTCAGCAATGTCCAGTAGCGAGAATTGGTAGGCACGATCGATAAGGCTTTCCATGTTTTCCCACCATTCAAGGTGCGATGCAAAGTAATTGGCCCCCCGGCCTCCCCCCAATAGTCTTCCACTAAAGCCCAACCGATCTGGGGATTGGCAAAACCGACCCAACGAACGCGACTGCGATCGTCCGACTTCATCACTTCTTGCCAATGCCGACCACCATCTTGGGTTCGCAAGAGTACGGAGCCGAGGGAGGAGAGACCATACAGGAAAGCAACATTGTTACTGACAGCCGAGACTCCCTCAATATTTAGGGATACCTCATCACCGATCGAGTTGCGCAGTCCACCTGCAGGCCGGGGCTGAAAACTGACCGTTGATCGGATGATTGCGGCCCAGGAAGGTTCTGGGATATAGAAACAAACTCCAGCTACAGCGGCCAGCAATGCGGCGATAATAATTTGCGTAAATCTAAACATATCGTTTCAGGTAATCTTAAGCAACTATGCTACCAACTCTAGTCAAACTCCAACTAGCTTCCGGAGAGGAGCTAGTTGGAGTTTGACCAGTATCAAAGAGCTATTAGTTGATCTAGATCTCTAAGCTTTTGGTGCTTTCCAAGTAGATTGCGCCAGGTCGATCGATACTGGTTGTACTTGCCAAATATCCTGGCAATACTCGCGAATAGATCGATCGCTAGAGAACTTGCCCATCCGTGCCGTGTTGAGGATCGACATTTTTGCCCAGTTGTCTTGATCGCGGTAGGCTGCACTCACATCATCCTGACAGTCAATATAAGACTGATAGTCCGCTAACAGCATATAAGGGTCGCTGTACAGCAGGTTGTCTACGAGGGGCTGAAACAATCCTGGTTCATCTGGGGCAAAGGTGCTGTTGGCCAGCGTATCGATCGCCAATCGGAGTTCAGCATTGCTCTGGTAGAAAGAGCTGGGCTGATAGCCACTGGCCTTGAGTTCCTTCACCTCCGGCGTGGTCAGACCAAACAAGAAGAAATTATCGGCACCGACTTCTTCCCTGATCTCCACATTGGCACCATCCAGCGTACCGATAGTCAGAGCCCCATTCATGGCAAACTTCATATTGCCAGTGCCGGAAGCCTCTAGACCAGCCGTCGAAATCTGCTCGGAGAGGTCGGCAGCCGGGTAAACATGTTGGGCAAATTTAACATTGTAGTTTTTCAAGAACACTACCTTCAGCCGATCTCGCACGTCTGGGTCATTGTTCACCACATCAGCCACTGAATTTACCAGCTTGATAATCAGCTTGGCCATTCGATAGCCTGGCGCAGCTTTGCCACCAAACATAAATGTTCGGGGCACCATATCCGTATCTGGATTGGCTTTCAGGCGATTATACAGAGTGATAATATGCAGCACCTTGAGGTGTTGGCGTTTGTACTCATGGATGCGCTTGGCCAGAATATCGAAGATTGAATTGGGGTCGGTTGCAATGCCATAGTTGGCCTGGACATAACCACCGAGCTTGCTTTTCATCGACTGTTTAATCAAGCGCCATTCATGCCGAAAGCCAGCATCTTCCGCAAAATCCGCCAGTTTTTGCAGTTCATCTAAATGGGTAATCCAGCTCGATCCAATACAGCGCGTAATCAAATCTGCCAACTGGGGATTACTCAGCACCATAAAGCGGCGCGGCGTCACCCCGTTGGTTTTATTGCTGAACTTCTCGGGGGAAAATCGATAAAAGTCCTTGAGCACAGTCTGCTTCAGGAGTTCGCTATGCAAAGCAGCGACTCCATTGATGGCATGGCTGCCCACACAGGCCAGATTGGCCATGCGCACAGTGCGATGACTGCCCGTATCATCAATCAAAGACAGCCGTTGGAGTAGGGCCAAATCGTCAGGAAACTTCAACTTCACTGCTGCCAAGAAATGGTGATTGATTTCCAGAATGATCTCTAAATGACGGGGCAGCAGCCGCCCAAAGAGTTCTGTGGACCATCTTTCCAAGGCTTCTGGCATCAAAGTATGGTTGGTGTAGCCCAAGGTCTTTTGGGTAATTTCCCAGGCGGTATCCCAGCCCAAACCCCGTTGGTCTACTAAGAGCCGCATCAATTCGGCAACAGCGATCGCCGGGTGCGTATCATTCAGCTGCACTGCAAACTTTTCATGGAAGTGTTCGATCGTCAGATTCTGCCGATCCATAATCCGCAGCATATCTTGCAACGAACAGGAGACGAAAAAGAACTGCTGCTGAAGTCTTAGTTCCTTGCCCTTTTCCCAATCATCATTGGGATAGAGAACCTTGGTGATATTCTCGGACACGACTTTGGCATTGACAGCACCATAGTAGTCACCAATATTAAAAGCTTGAAAATCAAAAGATTCAGGGGCTTCAGCCTTCCACAACCGCAAAGTATTAGCGGTATTTACCTGATAACCCAGGATAAGGGTGTCATAGGGAACTCCCTTCACAACTAGAGCGGGCAATAATCTAGTCCGAGTTTTGCCTCGATCGTCCACATAGGTTTCGGTTCTACCACCGAACGGAACTTCTACAGTCCACTCTGGCCGCAGTAATTCCCAAGGGTTGCCAAAGCGCAGCCACTTATCGGTGATCTCCACCTGCCAGCCTTCTTTAATCCCCTGATCGAAAATACCAAATTCGTAGCGAATACCATAACCCAAAGTGGGGATTTCTAGGCTGGCCAGGGAATCCAAGTAACAAGCCGCCAAGCGACCTAAGCCACCATTCCCCAGTCCTGGCTCTTCTTCTTGCTCCAACAGCGTGTCCAGATCCAAGCCCAACTCGGCCATCACTGCTTGCACCGGCTGGTAGAGTTCCAGGTTAATCAGGTTATTGCCGAGGTGCGGACCCAACAAAAATTCAGCAGAAAGATAACAAACCGTCCGGGATTGCTGCTCTGTGTATTTGACAGCAGTACTATTCCAACGCTGCAGCATCCGATCGCGAACAGTGTAGGCCAATGCTAGGTAGCAGTCATTCAAAGTAGCTAAGGCGGCTGGCTTGCCTAGCACATAGTACAGGTTGTCTAAAAATGCCTGTTTCAGAGTCGCGCTATCAAAACCGGTTCGATCGTCCTCAATCCGCAGAGTTTTGTCGTTGATTTGCATAGATCTTAAATTCTGGTAAGTGAGGTGAAGCAACTCAATATTAACAACATACCGGACACTTTTTAGCAGCAACAAATACAGAAGACCCCGGCACTTGTATCCTAGATGCCGGGGTGAGTTATAACGCTGGTACCTACCGAATAATTTCCAGTTATCGCAGAATTAATCTAATACCGTGAGGTTTTACCGCTAAACTACCTCTGCAGATAAGCAGAGGAGGGGATTTGAACCCATGTCTCAACAGTGTGGTTCTACGAAGGTCGATGTAGGAAGCGAGTTTTTGAGGCTGAGTCTAGAGCAAGAGCTTGAAATTAAATATCAGCTTGAGGGGCCGAGGCGGCTTTACCAATTTGCCCACCCCCAGAGAATCTGGGGGGCAGGACTTGTTCGCGTTAGCGTCTGCAAAGCAGATACCTGCAAACTCCATCGAGCCCTGAACTTGAATCTGTACTCGGTTTCGATTCTAGCTTACTCCGCAAACAAATAGCCAAAAACCGCGACCGCCACTTGGTGCTGCTCAATCTCTCGGCTATTGGCTTCCTCTCGGGCCTTCAGTACAGCTTTTTGGAGTTTATCGACTCGCGACAGTAATAGATTCACGCGGTCTTGGGGCAAGGCTCCCGAGAATTCTACCAAGCTCCAGATGCCCTCAATTACATCCTTGGAGACTTCTTTGATCTGAGCGGGGTGGTGTTCCGTAGCTTCGTAAGCTACAACGAAATCGGTGATTTTCTTGGTCTTGACAGTTTCTTTGGGGCTAGTGACGTAGCAATCTCGGTTGGGGTCGCGCTGCCAGTCTTTATCGATCGGCAACACCGGCAAAGACAGCACAAATGTCTTAATATCCTGTAACTGTTTCTCCAAAAACAGCAGGTAAGATACCGGCACTTCCGACAAAATGGTCGTACCATCCACGACAACAGCCGCCTGGGCTTGAGTGTTGGCCCGATCCTGGGTGGCTGCTAGATCCAGAAACTCCGTAGAAGCCAGCACAAATTTCTCGATCAGCTCGTTCGCCTTCAGGGTCAGCTTTTGGGATTCCGAAGGATACACAAAGCCATCTTCCTCGCGGGACTGGTAGGTACGGCTCAGACCCTGAAACAGACTGCCCTTCTGGGCCAGTTGATAAACTTCGGTCTTGCCTTTGGCTGCGTTGTTCTTGACCGATTGCAGGATTGCAATTAACTGATTCAACTTCATTCTGACATCTCTCTCCATTGGGAGTCCAATTCTAGCAAATTATTTTGGGGCTATTGGATTTACGGAAAACAAACCATTACTGGATTCTCCGCCAACGGCTATGATGGGTTATCTCCTCTCACCAACTCCTGTTCCGCCATGGTTTTCAACTGGTTTCGTCGGCAATTCAACCCCTCAGAGACTCCCACCGAAAGTCCCTCCCCGGAAGAGTCCGCTGCGATCGAAGTAGCAGAGGCAGAAACGGCTGAAGAAAAAACAGAAACCACAGAAGTTGCCGAGCCGGAGCCAGAATCCTTTCAACCCCCCGCACCCGAGACAGCACCAGCCGTCAGTGCCGACACTTTGGCCTGGGCCAAAGCCGCCTACGAAAACATCAAAAAGCAGCAGGCCGAGGCCACAGCCCCCGCTGAAGTTCTAGCCCCGGAACCCGAAACTGCACCACTGGAACTAGCTACGCCAGAGAAAACAGCTGAAGTGACAGCCACCGAGCCAGTCGCAGAAATTCTAGCTCCAGTAGAGACTCCCCCAGAACCTGACAACACCCCCGCTTGGGCCAAAGAAAGCGTCCAAGAGCGCCTAGCGGCCCTGAAAGAACAGTCGATCGAGGCTCCAGTTGAAGCAGAAATCGAGCTAGACGAAGACTTCCTGTGGTCTGCCCGCATCCTGGCCGAACAAGGTCGTAGCCCCGAAGAAGTGGCCCTAGCAGAAATTGCTTGGCTCAAGAAACTGCGCCAAGGACTTAACAAAACTCGCCTAGGTCTAGTCAACCAAATCAAAGCACTGATCGGCCAAGGCCCGCTCAGCGCCGATGCGGAAGTAGCGATCGAAACCCTGCTCCTCCAAGCTGACGTGGGCATCGAAGCCACCGACTACATCATCAAGCTGCTCCAAACCAAAATGCGCGATGAAACCTTGCCGCCCGAAGAGGCGATCGCCTATCTCAAACAGATCCTGCGCGATCTCTTGGACAAACCCTATGAAAAAGATTACAGCCCCGAATTCGTCCCCACCAAAGACACCCTGAACATCTGGCTGCTCACGGGCGTGAACGGCGTAGGCAAAACCACCACGATCGGCAAGCTGGCCCACATGAGCAAAGAATCTGGCTACCGCTGCTTGATTGCGGCCGCCGATACCTTCCGAGCCGCCGCAGTGGAACAAGTAAAAGTCTGGGGCGATCGTAGCGGCATTGAAGTAATTGCCAATCCCGGCCAGAACACCGATCCAGCTGCGGTAGTCTTCGATGCGATCTCCGCTGCCAAGTCTCGGAACATCGAACTATTGCTAGTAGACACCGCCGGTCGTCTGCAAAACAAAAAGAACCTAATGGACGAGCTGAGCAAAATTCGGCGAGTGGTAGACAAACAATCGGCCAATGCCCAAATCGAGTCCCTACTGGTGCTCGATGCCACTCTTGGCCAAAATGGCTTGCGCCAAGCCCAAGTTTTTGCAGAAGCAGCGAAGCTGAGTGGTGTAGTATTGACCAAGCTGGATGGTACGGCGCGGGGTGGAGTAGCCTTAGCAGTAGTTCAACAACTCGGCTTACCGATTCGCTTTATCGGTGCCGGAGAAGGCATCGAAGACCTCAGACCTTTCTCTAGCTACGAATTTGTCGAAGCTCTCCTGAGCAGTTGATTAATTTTCAATTTGTGGTGGCCCCCTCGGCAGATACCCTATTTTTATGCCTCAAACTTCTTCGGAACCCATTGCAAACATTGACGGTGAAGTATTGGCTCCTTCGCTGGCCAAAGACCGGGGCGTAGGTCACGAACACATTCATTTGATCTTAGAATCCTTGGGTTTCGCCCTGCGCAATTTCAAGAACTTCAACCAGTACCTAGAAATTCTGCCTTCAATGATCGTGCGGATCGCCGAAGCCGATGCGGGCATGGTAGTACTGTTTCGGAAAAACAATCCCCAACCCACCCGCGCCATTCATTGCCGCAACAAAGAGAATTGCCCCGAAGTCACCCGCAGCATCGAAAAATCCCTGCAAAAGACCTTGGCGATCGCTAGCGATAAAGACACACAAACGACCTTTAGCACCTATTGGGAAGAGCTGGAAACATCTCTGCGAGACCATCTGGCCGTAGAAACCACCGTGCGCTTCTTTCCAGTCAAAATCATTCTGGACAATGGCGATCGAGGCCGACTCTATATTTTCAGCGATGACCCTAACTACGACTGGAGCAGCGATCGCCAAAAGCTGATGCAGATCGTGGCCGACCAAACTGCCGTTGCTGCAGCTAACGAAGAACTCACGGTGGAATTGCGCAAACGCGATCTGCTCGATCGGGAAGTGGAAATCGGGGCGGAAATTCAAGAGCGCCTGCTGCCCCGCAAGTGTCCGGATATCCCCGGCGTAGACATTGCCGCCTACTACCAAAACGCCAACCGAGTGAGCGGCGACTATTACGATTTCATTCCGGCCAACTACGATCAGATCAATAGTGGGGTGCTAGATCCCACGACTAAATGGAGCATCGCGATCGGCGATGTGATGGGCAAGGGCGTGCCCGCTGGCCTGATCATGACAATGACCCGCGGGATGCTGCGTGCCGAAGTGCTGAATGGCAATACGCCAGGGAAGATTCTCCAGCATCTCAACCGGGTAATGTATATCGATCTGGAAAACTCCAGCCGGTTTGTCACGCTTTTCTATTCGGAGTACGATCCCCAAAGTCAGGTACTCAGCTACAGCAACGCCGCCCACAATCCGCCCTTGCTCTGGCGATCGGGCCAGCTCCAAGAACTAGATACAGCTGGAATGTTGATTGGATTAGAACCAGATAACCAATATGAAGAAAGCCAAACCCAGCTAGAGCCTGGAGACGTGATCTTGTACTATACCGATGGCTTGACTGACGCAGCTGACCGGAATGGTCAAAGGTTCGATGAGGAAAATTTACGGCGCTCTTTTGGGGAAGCTTGCGAAAAATATCAGCATTCCCAGGCGATCGCCGATGATATTTTTCGGGAGATTCAAGCTTTTACAGGGACAGAGCAAGAGCAGAGCGATGATATGACAGCGGTAATTTTAAGGCTCCAGTGACTGTTAGATAACACCTATGCAACACTAACCCTCAACCATCCCCAACACCACCCCAAATCCCCACCAAATACTCCGCAATCCCCACAGCCGCCCCCGCCTTCCCCATCCGCAACCGCCCATTAACCCCAATCGCCCCTCGCAGATCCACATCTCCCAACAACCCCACCACCGCTCGCCCCAAATCCCCCGACTCCTCCACCAACACAATCGACTCCCCCAACAGATCCCGCTGCCGCTCCGCAAACAACCGCGTAAACTGCGGCCCCTCCCCCGGCAAAATAAACGCGGCCTTCCCCTGACCCACAAACTGCTCCGTCGCCGTCCCCGCCATCGCCACCGCCACCTCCCCCGCCGCCAAACAATCAGCATAGCGATCGACACAAAAATGCACAGCCACCCGCCCCCGCACCCAACATTCCCCCCACTCACCCTTTTCCCCAGCTTGCCACCCCACTAAGGACTCCCGCAAAGGACCCAAGTCTAAAGACGGATCGATCGCCGCGATCGCCTGCACATCCCCAGACCAAACCGCCGCCAAACTCTCTACCCCCGCCAAGATCGCCGCCCAATTCCGATAGACCTCCGGCGGTCGAGAACCCGGCAACAAAGTCACCACCAGCTCCCCCACCGACCTGGACACTGCTCTGGCCATCGGCCCAGCCATCACGTCATCCATCATCGGATTCCCCAAATCCTGCACCGGAATCCCAAACTTCTGCAACTGACCGCAAGTTAGAGAATCACGTGGAAACACCGCCGCGCATTGTGGTGGCTGCAACAACCACCGCTCCCAAGGAAAATACACCCCACCAGTCCGCGCCTCCCAGCTCCCCTGCCGGTGCGCCAAAATCTGCCCAGCACCATCCCGCAGATAGTACTCCGACTTCGCTGTCCCCACAAAAGCATAGCTAGCCCCACTCAGCCGCGCCATCAACAGCGGCACCAGATCCCCCACCGCTAAAATATGGCCGCCCTCAGCCGCCCATTGCCTAGTCGATCGCCACTGAGCCCAAGTCAGCCCTACCAAACCCCCTTGCAGATCCCGCCAGAACTGCCGACTGTCCATATTCAGAAACCCCCCCGAAGGCAGCACCTGCACTGCTCCCCAGATCGGCACCTGAATCCGCCGGTAAGCCTGGCCCGTTCCGACGATCGGCAAAGCACTCAACTCCGCCTCCGGACACAATTTTCGCAACTCTGTCAAGATCCGGGCAGCGATCTTATCTTCACCATGGCCATTACTAAGACAGAGTAATTTCATGCAACGAGCAAAATTTTGGTTATAATGGAGTTTACACGGGGCTGTAAAGGTTTCGACGTGTTGGCGAAAGCCGATTCGTGATCCAGGTCGAGAGGGAGTCCACTCTCGTAAATATCGGCTCAAACTAAATATAGATGCAAATAACATTGTACCTTTCGCTCGCAAGGCAGTAGCTGCCTAATAAAAACCCTTAAACCGGTTTAGAGCATTTACAGTTCCGACTCCGTTGAGAGCTGTAGATAACCCCCAACGGATGCTTTGTAGGTCAGCCTCTGGTCTGACCCACAACTAAGAAACTACCAGAGCATCCTGTGATCCGGGACAATGGATCTCTCCCGCCCCAAGGATTAGAAGGGCTAAACCTGTGAATGAGCGGAAGGTTAATACCCAAGGCGGACGGCAGTTCGACTCTGCCCAGCTCCATTAAATAGACCGCAAGCCCACCCTAATCCGGTGGGCTTTTCAATGAATCGTCCATCCTGTAGAATGCGAAAGTGATTTCGATCGCATCACCGTCAATTCTTGGTATCATTAGGCCCGATGCCCGGTTTTGCTGTAGGTATGGCGTATGAGGAAAATGTTACATGGCTAAGGCTCTTGATTTTGGTGGTACCCCTTTACATTTCATTGGGGTAGGTGGAATTGGGATGTCCGCCCTGGCCTACGTGTTGGCTCGACGAAATTTGCCCGTATCTGGCTCCGACCTGCGCCGTACCAACATTGTCGATCGACTAGAATCCGTAGGGGTAAAGTTTTTTGCCGGACAGGTAGCCGCAAACATCGAATCTTTTCAGGATAATCTGCCCCAAGTCATTTGCTCCACCGCTATCAATAAGAGCAATGCCGAACTGGCAGCGGCCCTAGAAAAGGGTTGTGAGATTTTTCATCGTTCCGATGTACTCGCCGCACTGATCGCCGAGGCCCACAGCATCGCCGTCGCCGGTACCCATGGCAAAACCACCACCAGCAGTATGGTTGGCTGCGTCTTAGTAGAAGCCGAACTCGATCCCACCATCATCATCGGTGGCGAAGTCAGCACTTGGGAAGGCAACGCTCGCACCGGCACCAGCCCCTACCTAGTAGCCGAAGCCGACGAGTCCGATGGTTCCCTCACCAAACACCGCCCGCAAGTTGGCATCGTCACCAATATTGAACTAGACCACACCGATCACTATGGCAGCCTAGAGGCGGTGATCTCCACCTTCCAGACCTTTGTCAGTCAGTGCCAGACCGTAATCGGCTCGATCGACTGTCCCTTGGTAGCCCAGCACATTGACACCCATATCAGCTACGGCCTGAAGACCGGAAGCAAGGCGGACTACACCGTCCAAAATATCGTCTACGGCTCCCACCTGACCACCGCCGATGTCCATGAAAAAGGACAACTCCTGGGGCAGCTAGAACTGCAAGTCCCCGGCGAACATAATCTCAGCAACGCCCTAGCCGCAGTCGCGGTGGCCCGCCTACTGAAAGTAGAATTCGGCCCGATCGCCTCGGCCCTAAAGAAATTCGGGGGAGCCAAACGACGCTTCGAGCTGCGCGGCGAACACCAAGGTATCCGCTTTGTTGACGACTATGCCCACCACCCCAGCGAAATTAGCGTGACCATGAGCGCCGCCAAACGCCAGGTACAGTCCCCCGCTCGGCTAGTGGCAGCCTTCCAACCCCATCGCTATAGCCGGACGCTCACATTTTTGGCCGGATTCGCCGAATCCATGGCCGCAGCGGATGTGGTAGTGATTACCGATATTTACAGTGCAGGCGAAACAAACGATGGTCGTGTTACCGGGGAACAATTAGCAGAAGAGATTCGCAAAATCAATCCCAATGTTTTCTACAAGGCTACGCTGCCCGAAGTGACCGAGTTCTTCAAAGAACAGTTGCAGTCCGGCGATATGGCCCTGTTCTTGGGAGCGGGCAATCTCAACCAAGTCATTCCCGAGGTAATGGCTTCCTACCAATAGCATCTGTACTAATCTATGACAATCTCGATACGGGCTATTGCCCAGGCTGACGCCAACGATCGCAACGCCCCGGATCACGATACCCTCAAGATTCGCTCCCAAGTTTCGCTGGCTAGCTTTACCACCTGGAAGGTCGGCGGCTTGGCCGAATGGCTGGTGGAACCCACCGACCTCGCCCAAACCCAGGCGGCGATCGCCTGGGCCAAGGAACGGCATTTGCCAGTAACTTTTCTGGGAGCTGGTTCCAACCTACTCATCAGCGATCAAGGTCTCTCTGGATTGATCGTAGCAACCCGTCACCTACGTTGGATGGAAACGGAATTCGATCGGGAAAAATGTCAAATCAAGGTGGGTGCAGGCAAGATGATCGGTAGCTTGGCTTGGCAAGCGGCCAGGAAGGGCTGGACTGGTTTGGAATGGGCCGCTGGGATCCCCGGCACTGTGGGTGGAGCCGTAGTGATGAATGCTGGTGCCCATGGCTCTTCCATGCAGGATGTCCTGATTACTACCAGAGTGCTGAACGTGAGTGGCGAATCGATCGACCTGCCCCAATCGGCACTGGAGTTCAGCTATCGCCATTCCAATTTGCAAGGCAGCGAAAGCTTGGTTATTTCGGCCACCATCCAGTTACAAGTAGCCGAAAACGCCGCTGCTGCGGTCAGCAAGACCCAAAATGACCTAGAGCGCCGTCACAGCACCCAACCCTACGATCGACCCAGTTGTGGCAGTGTTTTCCGCAATCCCCTCCCCCAGTTTTCGGCCAAGCTAATTGAAGACGCGGGCTTAAAGGGCTACTCGATCGGTGGAGCCGAGGTTTCCCAGCTCCATGCCAATTTCATCATCAATCGCGGGGATGCTACAGCCACAGATATTTTTCAGCTCATTGGTCATGTAAAAAAGCAGGTTCATCAACGCTGGAACGTAAATCTGGAAACAGAAGTGAAAATGATGGGAGAGTTTCCCACACCTTAGGGTAAGCTAATTAGGATCGCGAGATCCGCTACGATCGATTGAAGTTTTAATGAGTAAATAATCATGACCCAAGGTAAAGGATTCGGCGGCGGCTTCGGCTTAGGCAAAATGAAAGAGCTGGCCGATGCTTTTAAGAAAGCCCAGCAAGTTCAGGAAGACGCCAAGAAGCTCCAGGAAGAATTGGAGCAAATGGAAATTTCCGGCGAGAGCGAAGGTGGCTTGGTCCAAGTAGTGATGAGCGGCAACCAAGAACCCCGCAGTGTGAAGATCGCTCCCGATGCCATGAGCAAGAGTGCCGACGAGCTATCGGTACTGGTACTAGCAGCGGTTACCGATGCCTATGACAAATCCACCGAAACCATGCGCTCGCGGATGGAAACTTTGACCAGTGGCTTGAATATTCCTGGATTGTCTTAGGCCAGCAAGTGGATGGGCTAACCATCCACTCCCTATTTTCCAGCAATAATTCCTATGGCTACCAAACTTCTCTTCGTCTGTCTGGGTAATATCTGTCGATCGCCCATGGCCGAGAACATCATGAACCATCTGGCCAGTGAGGAACCGGCGGGTACGATTGTCTGCGATTCGGCGGGCACCAATAGCTATCACATCGGTGAACCACCCGATCGGCGGATGCAAGCGGCGGCGAAAGCCCGGGGCATTCCCATGACTGGCAAGGCTCGCTCTTTTACGGCAGCGGATTTTGAACGGTTCGATCTGATCCTAGCTATGGACAATGCCAACTATCGCGATATTTTATCTCTAGACCCCAAAGGTCGCTATGGCCATAAGGTGAAGATGATATGCGATTATGCCAGGTCACACAGCGATCGCGAGGTGCCTGACCCCTACTATGGCGGCGCAGCGGGTTTCGATCGGGTCATTGACCTATTGTTGGATACCTGTAGTAGCTTGCTCCAGGAAATTAAAAAATAGTTAGAAAAGTATTGCCTATTTCACACAAGTCATGCTAGGATTGTAAATCGTGAGTGATGCGGGTCGATGCCCGAGTGGTTAATGGGGGCGGACTGTAAATCCGCTGCGAGAGCTACGTTGGTTCAAATCCAACTCGGCCCATTCACGATGATTAGTGCGTCTTGGAGTTTCTTCAGGACGCATTCAAATCAAACCCGCCTTTGTAGCTCAGTGGTAGAGCACTTCATTGGTAATGAAGAGGTCACGAGTTCGATACTCGTCAAAGGCTTTTATTGAAAATGTTATGCTGGTAGAGCTTCTACAGATTAAATGATTCTTTAGTGGTTGTTTTTGATATTGACATGGAGTTTATGACTAATCAAGCTATTGTCATCGAAACTGCTCCACCAATGGAATTAGGGGGCGTTTGATAGATACGGCGGTTGGCGCTTAGCCTGCCAGAGGCACCACGTAGCTCTTTCGAATCCCAAAATAACTAGCCTGAGGATAACATCTCATGATCGATGAAAAATTGAGAACATCATCGGAAAACCTAGAAGCCAAAGCGCGTGAGTTACTGGCACGGGCTTTAGAGCTATCGGCATGCTCTCAAAGAATAAGAGCAGAATGTCAGACCCTCGCAGCAGAAGCAATGGAGCGATCTGCTCAAACATCCAGAAACCTCGATCGCTTAGAAAACGACATTGCCGACCTACAGAAAATGATGGGAATTGTAGTTAGCGACAGCCGAGCCAATCGGGGACAATTACCAAGCTAGAAGAGCAATAACGCTGAGCATCTTACCCAATAGGGTGTTTAGCAGCTCTTAATTAAATGCCATTAGACAACCATCTGACCTAAGAACCCCTGAGGACAACATGACCACAGCTACAGATCAAGACTTACAACAGCTAAAGGATCTCATCACTGCCGGAAATGCAGTTACCCACAGCAGCAGATGGCTGCCATGCAACAACAAATGGTAACCATTCAACAGCAGATGGCCGACCATACCTTAGAGATGCGATCGGGCTTTGCTGAGATGGATAAGTGGATCGATGTGGGTTTCACCGAAGTAAAAGGTGAGATCAAAGCACTAGATCAAAAGTTGTCAGGTGAAATTAGAGCACTAGACCAGAAGTTGTCAGGTGAGGTCAAGGCGCTAGAAATTCCCCTTGCTCCCCTTACTTCTGTCCGTAATATTCTGAGGAAAGTCCTCAAATCCCCCCCGGACAGTCATAGGAATGTGAGCACTTCATTGGTAATGAAGTGCTCACGAGTTCAATCCTCGTCAAGGGCTGTGGTTGGGCTATGCAGGTAAAGCTTCTACAGAGTAGACAATCCTGTAGGGGTGTGACCTCGATTTGATGTTAAGTCTCTGGAAGACTGCAATGTCAAGCCTTTTCGGATTTTAGGGTGAAATGCATAAGCTTTGCTTATGCAAAAAACACAGAAGTTAGAAGCCCCTATGGGTAAGCATCTGAAGCATTCAAGCCCACATCATATCGAGGTCACACCCTCCTGTAGCGGCTATGTTTAGTGTGAATGGATGCTGTTGTCGTTTGGCTGAAATTACTGTGCAATTGGTCTATTTCTTGGGAAATCTAAGAGAGTACAGCGCAGAAATACTACGTTGTACTTCAATGATTTCAGTGCATCCAGGAATTCAGTGCCATGTATCTACTCACCAAGAGGGACAATAAAGTCTCTCGGAAAAGTTCTGCGGACATTAATCCCCAGGAATCGCCAGAAGAGCAAGTTGAATCTTTGCAGGCATTTTTGGGGTATCCAGTGATAGAGCGCGATCGAAAGAATCGTGATTATTGGTATTTGCGCCCTGGAGCCGATCGGGATGAGGCTAAAAATACTGCGCCGATTGGTGTCTGTTTCTATGATGATTTAGAGAGTAAGCAGGAAGAGGTCTACAAGCATTATTTGGGGCGGAGTTTGGCGGAGCAGCCGGTGATGTATTTGCTGTCGCCGAAGGGGTTTGATGGTGTGGTTTCGTTGGTTTTGCCGACTGAGGGCGGTTTGAAGCGGCGGAGCGTTCAGAATTTTGAGATCGGGTCGTCGGAGTTGCGATCGAGGTTGGATCGTCTGAAGCAGGGCACTTTGCCGGTGGCCCATAAGGCGATGTTGTCGATTCCGTTGGCGGAGTTTGCATTTTATAAGCCGATCGAGACTGCGAAGGATTTAGCGCAGCAGTTGGCGGCGGTGGCGAAAAGGATTGAAGGGATTATTCCCCAGGTTTATCGGCAGGAGAAGAAGGATGGTTATTTGCATAAGCTGTTAGCCAGTTTTCAGCAAGAGTTGTTGCCTTTTTTAAAGCTGGAGGCTGAAACAGAGAAGGAATATGGGTTTGCAGATATCTATGCTCAGACGGTGGCTTATTCTTTGTTTACGGCGAAGGTGTTTAGTCATATTAGTTGGCAGAAAGATTTGAAGTTGGATTCTACGGTTAAGCAGCCGTTGTTCGATCGAGAGTCGGCTTGGCAGCAGTTACCGGAGACCAACCCATTTTTGCGAAAGTTATTTGAGGATATTTCTAACCAGAAGGCTAAGGATCTGGGGGATGAGCTGATTACGGAGATTGCCAATATTTTTGGAATTCTGCGAGCGGCGAAGATGGAGGCGATTTTGAGTGATTTTTCGCATACTCAGAACAAAGATGACCTGATCATTCATTTCTATGAACCGTTTTTGACTGCTTACAATCCCAAGCTGAAGAAGAATCGTGGCGTTTATTACACGCCAGAATCGGTGGTTTCTTATATGGTGCGGAGTGTGGATATTCTGCTGAAGGATAAGTTTCACAAGCCTTTGGGGTTGGCTGATCCGGATGTGATGATTTTAGATCCGGCGACGGGGACGGGCACTTACCTACTATGGATTTTTCAGTTGGTGGAGCGGCGGTTTAAGGGGACTGATGGGGATGGGTCGTCTCATCGGTTAATTAAGGAACGGTTTGGGGATATGTCGTGGTCGCAGTATGTGCAGGATCATTTGTTGCCGAGGGTGGCGGGGTTTGAGTTGTTGATGGCTCCTTATGCGATCGCGCATCTCAAGCTGAGTTTGTTTTTGCAGGAGAGTGGCTATGAGTTTGATTCTCAGCAGCGGTTGAGGGTGTATTTGACGAATACGTTGGATAATACCCCGCGCAAGTCTGAGACTTTGTTTGATGAGTTTATTGCTGATGAAGCTCATGAGGCTACTAGCATTAAGCAAGATGAGCCGGTGATGGTGGTTGTTGGTAATCCGCCATATTCGGGGCATTCGATAAATAATGGGAAATGGATTAGTGATCTGCTCAAGGACTATTACCAAGTGGATGGGCAGCCGTTGGGTGAGAAGAATTCTAAGTGGTTACAGGATGACTATGTGAAGTTTATTCGGTTTTCGCAGTGGCGGATTCAGAAGACTGGGCAAGGGATTCTGGCCTTTATTACCAATCATGGTTATTTGGATAATCCAACGTTTCGAGGGATGCGGCGCAGTCTGGATCAGACTTTTGATGAGATGTATGTTTTCGATTTGCATGGCAACAGCAAGAAGAAGGAAGTTGCACCTGATGGTTCAAAGGATGAGAATGTCTTTGATATTCAGCAGGGTGTGGCGATCGGTTTAATGGTTAAATTACCTGCTCAGGCTCAGGAGTAAATAAAATGGCTAAGATTTTTCACGCGAGTTTACACGGTTTGTCAGAAGCAAAGGATCTAGTTTTGTTCGCTTCTGACATTGGTAAAACCGAGTGGTTAGATGTAGATCTTGAGGCTTCTAAGTTCTATTTACTGATTCCTCAAAGCTACGATCTGAGAACAGAATATGATCAAGGTTGGAAAGTTACAGATATATTTCCTGTAAATAGTGTGGGGATTGTTACGGGTCAAGATGGTGAAACAATTGCGATAAACAAAGCAGATGCTGAGTCATTAGCTAAAAAGCATAATTTGTCAGCTTCGACTATTAAACCAATTCTTTATCGACCATTCGATATTCGTCATATTGTTTATCATTCTGATGTTGTTACTCGTTCTCGTAGTAACGTTATGCAACACATGCTAGAGGGAGATAATTTAGCTTTAATTTCCTGTCGTCAACAATCACAGCCAGGAGACTGGAGATTGTGTGGAGTAACAAGCTCAATCATCGAAAGCTGCTCGATATCTAATAAAACAAAAGAAATTAATTCATTTTTACCACTCTACATTCACCCTACAACCCAAGGTGAAATAGAAATGGGAATCACCCGAAAACCAAATATTTCGGCTGAATTTATCACCAAACTTAAACAAAATCTTGGTTATACTCCCACCCCCGAAGCCATCTTTCACTATACCTACGCCATATTCCATTCCCCCACCTACCGCAGCCGCTACGCTGAATTCCTGAAGGGAGATTTCCCCCGCGTACCACTCACTCGCAACATCGATTTATTCCATCAATTGGGTGAATTGGGAGAGCAATTGGTGAATTTGCACCTGATAAAGTCCCCGATTCCAGACCAAGCATCATCCCCATTTATCGATCATGGTGGTGGCTGTATTGTCGATGCTGGGCATCCTAAATATGAAAATGGCAAAGTAATCATCAACAAGCAAAAAGACGGCTTTATGGATGTACCGGTCGCGGTTTGGAACTTCCACATGGGTGGCTATCAAGTTTGCCATAAATGGCTCAAAGATCGCAAAGGTCGCACATTGAGTCCAGATGATATCGGGCATTATCAAAAAATTGTGGTTGCGCTGGGACAATCGATCAGTTTAATGAAGCAAATCGATGAGGCTATTCCTAACTGGCCGATCGACGCTGAGTATAACTAAGTATCTTTATCAGAGCAACACCACTATGTTATTTAATTTGAATAAAACCCAGAGAGACTTTTTGCAATGGCTTGTCGAAATAGTTAGGAAAGATGGATACAAAGAGGACTGTCTTTGGTTTACTTTTGCCGGTGAACCGAAAATGTTTGATGGTGACATCCAGACAGATTATAACGATGGTCTAGTTCTTCAGCCAAGCACATTAGATGCTTTGCATAGAGAAGGCTTCCTTTACTGCGAAGAAAGATCTAACGGTGCATATTGCTGCTCTTTGAGTGGTGAAGCCTATGAAATCGTTGACCGTAAATTTCAGCCCTTGCCCATAGAAGCAAAAAACGTGACTAATAACAACTATTTCCAAAACTCTCAAATTGGTAATTTTGCCAATAATATGGAAGACAACGCCCATCAAATAGCTTCCGACTTCACTCAGGACAATAACAACCAGATACTTCAACTCATTGACGAACTGCGCCATACGATCGAAGCTCTACCCACAGAAATTCAAGAAACTATCAACATCGACCTTAATGATATTACTGAAGAGATCAATAAAGCTCCAGATCAGCGCAATACTCAACGACTAAAACACAGGCTTCAAGGTATTGGTAACGCGATCCATAATGCTGCGACTTTATTGAAAGACCCAGGTGATATTGCTAAAGCTATAACTAACTTGGCTGGTCTGGCCAATCTCTTTGGTATTCATATTCACTTACCGCATATTTTCTAAGCACCACAAAGATTCTCAAAATTTTGATTGCGTGGGGATAGTCGATCGAACTCATGCAGCAAATCGATGAGGCTATTCCGAGTTGGCCGATCGCGTAGCGTGACCTGTGGCGAATCGATGCTGACTACAACTAGATTTGATCAAGGTGATCATTAGATATCTGCTTCGATCACCGTAACAATCGCGATCGTAATTGAGGCGATTTCATCCGTTGATAGCACCCCTAACTTCTTGATGAATCGCTGAGTATCGACACCACGCAGTTGCAGCGTATCAACACTAGAATCCTTACTCAACCCATTGTCAGTATTGGGGTCTATCTTGACATGCCATAAATTCCTGGAATACCGATCCTTCCAATCGGTAATTGGTGCAACTAGCTTAATTGGTAATATTCCGACTTCATTTGAACTGATCACCACAGCTGGCCTGATCTTTTTGATTTCGGTGCCGATCGTCGGATCAAAATTGACCAGCCAAACCTCTCCCCGTTGTGGCGAACTTGCACTAGTCATCAATAATATCCCCAGCCATTAGATCTCTCCACTCATCAGACGACTGGTAATGGGGCAGCATTGTCGCTGCTTGTTGGGCAAGAATAGCTCGTCGCTCTGATAAAGGTTTTTTAAGGAAAGCTCGACGCTCATCCAGCGTTAGCTCAATCAAGCTTTCAGATTGACTTTCGCCCAAAATAAAAGGAGAAGATAACTTGTGTTTTACTAAGTTTCTCTCGGCAGCAGGGAGATTTTCAACCATTTGAACAATCGATTCTACTAATGCAATATTCATTGAACACCTTCCTTTCATGATTTAAACTTTTGCCACAATTATTCTATCTACAGAGTTTTGAAGAAAATTGCAGACATACCAACAGCAGTCCGACTAGTCATTTCTAAGATTTTTTTGTTCTTATGGAAGAAGATGGTTGGCGACTGCACTAATGAAACAAGCTTACCATAAATATTGCACGACCTGCCACTCCTTTGTTGTACAAAAGTGTGATCGCTCGTCCCAATGGGGATAAATAACTGTAAGTGAATCGATCCTTACACCGAGCAGCAGTTCATCCCATGCGCGAACAAGATATCCAAGACCTCGTTGCTAGTCAGCGCCCTTACTACCGTCTACAAGGCACCCCCATTCGGGGCATTGACAACCAATATTGGCTCGTCTTCAAACACCAAGATGCCGACAGCCTGCTCAAAAACGTCATTCGCTTCCTGGGCTTTCGCAACCAAGACACCACCCACAAAATAATTAGGATCGACGAACGTACCGGCTACATCATCACCTACGCCCCAAAAAATCCCGGCGATATTCCCTCCTTTGCCATTCTGCGAACTGGTGCCATCTCCCTAATCACCCAATTTATTAACGAAATTGCCAGAGTAAAAAACAAAGCTCTGCTCTCCAACAACTTTCGGGGCATCGAAAACATCAAAGGTCATTACAACCTGCCCGAAGACCAAGTCGAGTATCAGACTGTCATTAATCAACTACTCCAGCACAGTACCATCTACCGTCGGGCCACCGCCTACTTCGATAGCGGATTGCTCAAATTCTACGAAGACCCCCTACAAGAATTCCTGCGATCTGATGGCCGCATCCAGCTACTCATGGATTGGCGGGGCTTCACCAAAGAAAAAGACATCATCGCCCTCCAACAGCTCTACGACACCAGCAACCCCACCCAGTTTATTCAGCACACCCTCCAAGAATTTTTAGCCGGTCTAGAAGAAAGCAGCTTCTCTGGTACCGAGATCTTGGCCGAACTAATTCGCCTGGGCTTCCTAGAAATTAAACTGGTCAAAATGGAAGGTGGACGCGGCATCTACCATAGTAAAACTGGCATCTTTAGCGACAGCAAAGACAATCATGCTTTACATGAAGGCTCCAACAACTTCACCGTTGCCGCCCACTCTCGTAACTTTGAACGCTGCCTCTTTTTGCGCTCTTGGGCATCAGAAAGCGATCGATCAAGCATTTTAGAATTCATCCAAGAATTCGATGAAGAATGGATCAAGCCAGACTTTGCTTACGACCTCAACCAAGACTTTCTGCAACAAGTACGGGCTGAAAAACAGCGCCGCATCCAAGCCCAGCAACCCCAGATCGATCGCATCACACCCGACATACTTACACCAGGACTCAACTCCGTCTCCATCATCGGCGACAACCTGGATCAAGTTACCGACCTTCAAGCTAGCGACAATCACCTGGTTGACATCACGATCACCAGTCAAACCCCACAGCAAATCGAAGCTGATATTACCGTTGCCCACAACTATCCGCCCCAGGCGATCAAAGACTTTGTGGTCAAAACCACCAAGGGTACCTTTGTCATTCAGCCACCCCAACCACCAACTGTTCAACCCACCATAGAAATCCCCGAATTCCCTGAAATTTCTGGCTTTAAAAAAGCCGTCGAAATTATCCTGAGGGATCAACAAGGTCAACCCCAAGATTTCCTCTACTGGCTTGCCCAACAGCGCCCCCAGCAGTTTCGCATCGAGCAAAGCTCCGACCTAGAAGAACTCACCAACCAAGGAGTTTTGTTTGAACATCAAAAATCAGGCGCACAGCAATGTCTCCAGATCATGCAAGATTTTGGCGTAGCCGTTTGCGCAGATGCCGTTGGTTTAGGAAAAACTCGCCTGGCCGCAGCCGTTGCTCGTCTCTATCGCCAAGTTAGTCCTCAGGCTAAAATCTCGATCGTGGCTGCCCAGAAACTACACGAAAACTGGAAACGGGAAATGACCGAACTAGATTTTCACGATCGGGACTACGAACTCTACAACAAAAACCTGATGAGTCGGAAAGGCAAAGGTTTTATTGACGATTTTAGTCGCTATGGCGGCGGTGATTTAGTCATTATCGACGAAGCCCACGAAGGCATTCGCAACCACACCAATCGCATTCACCGCACCTGTCTAGACATTCAAGATCGCGATCGAGAGTCTGGCAAACAGCGTCACTACTTACTGCTTACTGCCACCCCCTGGAACAACCGCCGCGACGATATTTATAATATTCTGAGGCCATTTCTTTCCCACCCCGAAGCCTTCAAAGAATTAGGATTTCCAGCCGAAATAGTCCAATGGTTCGAGAACCGTGATATCGGCCTCCGCAACTTCACCGACAATACTGATATCTTCCGACGGGTCTATGGCAAACTGTTTCTACAGCGCACCCGCCAAATGCTGCGCTTGGCAACCCCCGAATTAGATGTTTACGCCAGCCGTCAAGCCTCCTGGCTACCAGTCAACTTTGAAGAAAGCACTGAACAGGCTCTAGATAAAATCTTTAGCCAGTTCGAGGAAAACCTCTTTATCCCTTTCTCCGACCCAGTTCGTTACTTTACTGGTGATGGTGAACAACGAGGATTGCTACAAAACCAACGCCGCTTCTTTCTCCAACGGGCAGAATCTAGCATGTATGCCCTAGCGCGAACCATCATCAATTTCCGCACCAAAATTGAGTCGATGCAAGAAGAGTTACATTACTTTAACCCAGACCCTGACGGATTATTAGAGTTTTTGCTTCAGCATTACAAACTAAGTCCCACTGGCTCCAGCAAATCTGACCGAGAAGCATCTGCTTGGCGCAGCCTAACATCTGACCAATTGGAAATGTGGGATGAAGAGGAAATCGAAGAAGATGAAGCGGAAAACGATCGGGGAGTAGATAGTCGTCAAAGACTCAGAACTCAAATTGAACAGGCGATCAAAAGGTTAAACGACGATGAGGCCAAAAAAATTCATAACCTGCTATTGGCATACTGTGAAAGTGACTTACAACAACTAGATGAGATTCAGAAGCTACTCACCACCGAATTCATCAAAGATCACAAACGCGAACAGGTGACTCAAAAAGTGCGTGAACTGACCGCCGCCGGTCATAAAGTACTGCTGATTTCTACTTTCTCAGACACTGTCATTGACTACTTTAGCTACATGGCCAAAGATGCAGATATTGCTGAAGCCGGAATTGGGCTAGCGATCGGGGCTACTAAGCAATATCACAGTGACGATGGTGTAATCACCTTCGCGCCCCATCGTTCTTGCAAAGGCCAAACATGCAATACCACACTTAAACGCCAAGAACTATTTCGGCTATTCGCCCCGATCGCCACTTGCCGAAAACCCGCTGTTGGCGAAGCCTCTCGGGACGAGAATCGCCCGCCATCCGATCAAGAATTGATGGTTTTGATCGGCTCCGAAACCCTCTCGATCGGTCAAAATCTCCAAGATGCCAACTACCTCATCAACATCGATCTTCCCTGGAATCCGATGATTTTAGAGCAGCGCATTGGCCGCATCGATCGACCAAAACACAAGCCTACCAAATATATCCATATCTACTATGCCAACAGCGAGAGCCAGCTACTGCGCCAAGCTAGCCGCCTCCAAAATCTCAACCGCAAGCTAGTCGGCGATCTTGCACAGCCCAATGATGAAATTCATGAATTTACCAGCGTGGGCAACTTAGGAGCTTCTGTGTATGGTGACACTCTCTTTGATGATGCAATCCTGCCCGGCTATGTAGACTTCATTCAAAGTTTGGTGCAAGCCAGAGATTTACAGCAAAACAACTTCCAAGAAGAAGTCGCTCAAAAACTAGATGTAGCCCAAAATCTCTATACCCAACAAGAACTTCTCTACAGCAGCGATATCCAAAGACTCATCGCCAAATTAGGTGATAACTACCAAGCCAACCCCATCACAATGGGTCATACCACCGGCGAGGCAGAATCAAGAGGATTACTTGCTCTGACCCTTCAGTATTTCGACCCCAATCACAACCTGATTTCTGACCAGCAAAGAAAGGTATTTTGGAACGACCTGACTTCTGAACAAGATGGCTACGGACATGCGATCGCTATGGCTATTCGCACTACAGAATCAAACCAAACTATTTCCTCTGAGCAAACCCTAGCTCACATGACATTAATCTATCAAGAGTTAATTAAGTTCAAACGAGGCTTGGAAGCTGGTCTGGGCGTAGCAAATCCAGTCGTTCAGCTCTGCTGTACCGGAGGTAATCGACTGAATGTCAAATCTGAACGCCTCCACAGAATCAATAATCGTATTGCAGAGCTAGAAAGTATTCCGCCAGGCATCACGAGATCACAAATCAGAAAAACCATCAGTGATTTAGAAGCTTGGAAAGAAAGCAAAGTTGTCCAAAAAATTCTGCGGGATTACGCTGAGGGCGATCAATCCAAACTCCCGATCGATAAATATATTACTAACTTAGTGAATGATACCACTGGTCTAGGATTACTGCCTATGGAAAAGGCTCAAGCTAATTCCCTCCGATTATCTTTAGATGCTATGTTGCTCAGAGTTGACTCAGAAAGTGCTGCTAAACACAATCCTTCAAACAGTTTTTAAGTACTATCGACCCCGCCGCTATCAGCCGGTTCAAATTGGCCCTAGTAGGCATCCAACCTGAAGGAAGCAGCTACCCTTATAATCTAAACAGCCCTTATGAGTGGAGGCGAGGGCTGTTCGAGAGAGCTAGACTCCGCTAGAAGCGAAAGAGCTACGCTCCGCCAGGGGCGATCAACTGGACTGCTTGCAACAGAGTGACCCCATGAAATTAGTACTTCTGTATTGGGTTTCAGCAAGTTGCGATCGAGCAACCCCAAGACCCACCAAAAAAGAAAAGATAGTCACCTTGCATTAGAATCGAAGAAGCCCCTACCAGTGAAGGCGAGGGCTGTTCGAGAAAGTTACGTAGTGCCTTACGGCAGGCTAGCGTCAACTGCCAGAGGCGAACGACCACACTGTTAGTAGTAGCTCGATACCGTAGGACGGGTACTCCTGTATCGAAGCAAAGAAACATAAATAGAGGATAACATCCCATGACCGATGAAGAACTGAGAACATTGGTAGCCAGCTTGGCAATATCGACAGCCAACAATGCAACCGAAGCCCGTGCCAACACCGAAGCCATTAGAGAACTAAGAGCAACGCTGACAGACAGTGCTGAAAGACAAGCCCGAAGCATAGAAGCCCTACGGGAAGGGATGAGTTACAACACCGAGATTATGGCTAATGCACTAGAGTTGTCAGCCATCTCCCAGCGGACAGCGGCAGCAGCTCAGGAAACAGCAGCCGAAGCCCTGCAACTATCAGCCAATACTTCCAGAAACCTCGATCGCCTAGAAAACGATATTGCCGACCTACAGCAAATGATGGGAATCGTGATCAGTGAGAGCCGAGCCGATCGCCGAAGAATCACCCAGATTGAAGGACAATAGCACCAAAGCCTTACTCAGCAAGGCATTTACAAGTCTTCAACCATCCTTGAACCCTGCCACCAAACAGCCGTCTGACCACCGAACAGACCACCTCTGTTTTAGCCAGTCGCTAGAGTTGTTGCTAGCAAAGGGATTTAAGCTAAGGTGTTCTTCATTGGTAATGAAGAGGTCACGAGTTCGATACTCGTCAAAGGCTTGCAGAATCTCAAAGAAGGAGACGACCAAGCAGTATCTTGGCCGTCTCTTTTTTTAAAACACTTACTATACGTCGAGTTTCTTCGCGATTAGATACTTGCTCATCAGGTGAACCTGGGTCGGTTGGATTTCAGCAAAGCCGGCCAGGTGCAGTCGAGCAATCAAATCATCTTCCATATAACTCCGATAGTAAGGCTCATGGAAAACCTTGTGGAAACCTTCCATCAATGGTTGCATCTCTGGAGAGTCGCAGACCTGAATCGAATCGCAAATAATCAGAGTACCACCAGGCTTGAGTACCCGATAGCACTCTTCGATCGCCTTCTGCCTGGCCACCCCTGGTAACTCGTGGAACAGAAACACACAGGTAATGCCATGGAAATAGTTATCGATGTAGGGCATTTCTTCGATGTTGCCCTGCAAGAGCTGGGGCAACTCACCGGGAATGCGGGAAAGTTGCTCGTTGGCTTTCCGCAAATAGGCAGTGGATAGATCCAAGCCAAACAGTCCCGCCTGTGGCAACATTGCGCGCACCGCTTGCAGCGTACGCGCTGTTCCGCAGGCTGCATCTAGAATCTTGATCTGCTTGGCAGGTACTGTGGCAAAGGTCTTTAGACTCTCTTTTAATGGTGCTAGCACCCGCCGCCGCATAGCATCTGCCGTGCCACCAAACAGGATTTCCACCTGTAGGTCGTAGAGATTTGCCGACAGATCGCTGAGATAGCCATCGGTTTGGTGGTGAAAATTCTGGACGTAGTAGCTGGGGTAACCACTGGTATCGATGCCCGCACTGAACTCTTGATACTCTTGGCGATCGGCCCGTTGCCAAATTCCCAACATATCCCAGCAAAGTGCTGGGTACTGAGCAAGATAATCGACCCAAGGTTCATCGAATAGTAATGAACTGGGGTAAACACCGTTCTCAGCATCTTGCCAATCAACTTCCCGCAGGTCGGCAGAGCGCTGACGGAGCTTGGGAATCACTTCCGGTGGTATCGGGAAATTCGGCAGATCGTTGGGCTTGAGGAGCTTCCGAATTTGGGTAGCGACAGTCTTGTGCGCAAGACTCAAGTAGCTTTTGCTATCCTGAAGGGTTTGATAGGTTAGTTTGGTAAGAGTGTCAGGCATGGCAAGAGCAGGTGGTCAGGTCTAGAGAAGATTCTGCTCAACAATGTAACGAATGTTCAATGGTTTGTAAACTCGATCGCAAGTAGAATAGAAGGTGACTCGTCCTTTTTTATGGTGCTCCATGCTTACCCGGTTGCAGCGTCTTGTGTGCATTCTAGTTCTTACCCTTTTTTGCTTTTGGGGATTTACGCCACCGGCCCAGGCAGTGGTTTCCTACGAGAAAGCTAGTTTTATTAAGGCGGACTTTTCCGGACAAGATTTACATGGGATTAGCTTCGATCATAGCAATATGCAACTCAGTACCTTCAAAGGTTCTGATCTTAACAATGGCAGCTTTTTTGCAGCCAACTTGACTGCTGCCGATTTGAGCGATACGGATATGACCAGGGTGACACTAGATACAGCCCGCCTGAGCAAAGCTAATTTAACAAATGCCGTCTTGGTAGGTGCCTTTGCCACCAATACCAAATTTGATGGGGCGATCGTCGATGGGGCCGATTTTACCGATGTGCTGTTACGTCGAGATATTCAGTTACTCCTATGCAAAACCGCCCAGGGCACAAATCCCAAAACTGGCCGAGAAACCCGTGTCACCCTGGATTGTCCCTAATCTTTTTCAACTAATTCCCGGCATGCTGATTAGGAAACCAATCTTTTCTGGAGCTAGCCATGATTTTTGTTGAGGGTAATTGATTGCAGCGCGATCGGAGAGTGCTCGAACTCGATTATTGAAGGCCGATGCTGTCACCAAGACTTACCAAGGCAGGGGATGACTATCCCAATTGAAGAATTCACCGCTATCCTTGGGTTCTAAGCGATCGATTACTTCCAACAACTGCCGCACCGTCCGCTCTGGCGTGAATAGCTTTTCCGGTGGCACATTGCGCTGAAAGGGTTGAGATAGATCGGTATCCGTCGTCCCCGGATGCAGGGCCACCACGATCGAGCCAGGAGCAGTCCGTCGATATTCGATCGAGATATTGCGCACCAACATATTCAAGGCAGCCTTAGAGGCCCGATAGCCATACCAGCCACCCAGTTGGTTGTCACCAATACTACCGACCTTGGCGGAAATGCAGGCAAAGATCGATCGGTGGGGATGCTTATACAAAGGCTGGAGATGCTTAGCCCACAGAGCTGCACCGACGCTATTAATCTGAAAGTACTCTAGCATTTGTTGGCTATTGAGATGACGCAGGCTTTTCTCCGGCTGCCAATGGGCGGTATGGAGAACCCCAACACAGTAGATTACATAGTCTAAAGGTGCTCCTCGATCGACGATCTTTTGGGCTACCGCAGCTATCTGGGATTCTTGGGTAATATCCACAGACCAAGACTCCAAGCGAGGATCCTGAATTTCCAAGAGGGGACAATCTGGTTGTCGGTAGGTAGCGTAGACTTGAGTCTCTGGGGTAGAGACAGTGCCAGGGACTCCTCGGTCTAGGAACTGACGCACAAACTCTAAGCCGATGCCTCGACCAGCACCAATGATCAAAACGTTAGTCATCCAAGTTACTAAGAAATCAACTGCCGTAGTGTTACACATTTTCCCAGCTGCGGAGCTGTGTTAGCCTCATGTGTGGTACAGCAGTTGGCAGACTATTTGGCTCGGACTCAGCCGGGACTGCGCGGGTTTACTTCGGATGCGGAAGTTTTATGAGGCTTACGACAACGATGAAAAAGTCGCACCACTGGTGCGACAATTACCTTGGACACACAATTTGATCATCCTCAACCAGAGTAAACGCCCCGAAGAGCGGGAGTTTTACTTGCTTTTGGCCATTCAGGAAAAATGGTCGAAGCGGGAGCTGGAACGTCAATTTAAAGCGGCGTTGTTTGAGCGTAGTGTGCTGAATCCGGTAAAAGTATCGCCACTGGTGACACAATCTCATTCTGATGTGCTGAATGTTTTTCGGGATGCTTATATGTTGGAGTTTCTAGAGTTGCCGGAGCAGCATACGGAGGCGGATTTGCATGGGGGTTTGCTGAGGAAACTCATGGCTTTTTTCTTCCCGGAAGCCTACAGCCAAATTGATTGGAATCGAGGCTATGAATTTTTGGATGGGGAGCTTCAGCAGGTCACTTTGGAAGCCGAGACGGGCAAGAGAATCGCGGATAAGTTGGTGAAGGTCTATTTGCGCAATGGTGCGGAGCAGTGGATCGTCGCGCACATTGAGATTCAAAACCAGAAAGAAGAGGAATTTGGGGAGCGGGTCTTTGTTTATTATGCGCGGTTGCGGGACAAATTCAAGCGGGAAGTGGCTAGCTTTGCAGTGCTGGGGGATACCGATGTAAATTGGCGACCTAATTCGTTTACTCGGGAGACTTTGGGCTTTCATGTTCAGGCTTCTTTTCCGATCGCCAAGTTGGTAGACTATAAGAAGCGGCAGGAGGAGCTAGCAGCCAGTGACAATCCTTTTGCGGTGGTGGTTCAGGCTCATTTGGCAGCCCAAGCAACCAAGGGGAAGGAAAGTCAGCAGCGACGTAGAAAACAGAAGTTTGCTCTGATGACAATGATGTATGAGCGGGGGTACAGCCGTCAGGAAGTGATTGACCTGTTTCGTTTTATTGAATGGGTGATGATCCTGCCGCCGGAGCTGGAGCAAGCGTTTAAAAATGATTTAGCCACCTATGAGGAGGAAAAAAACATGCCGTACATTAGCAATCTGGAACGAGAAAGTCGGGAAGCTGGTAAGGCTGAACTGGTCATTAAACAGTTAAGTCGTCGGGGTCAGCTCTCAAAGGAGATTTTGGCGAAGATTGAGGCGTTACCGATCGATCGACTAGAGAAGCTAGGTGAAGATCTGTTGGATTTTACTGACAGTAAAGATTTGGCTGATTGGCTGCAACAACATGGCGATTAGCAGGGAGCAGGTATGATCACTCAAACAATGGTACAACCATCCTTTTGGATTGAAGACAATATCCAAATTAGCCACGTGCGAGGGTTAAATCTATTTAAGTTTACAGATGATTTACAGTCTCGCTTGGAAGTGCTGATCGATCGCAAAAAAGCAGGGGTTCTTTCTGCTGAGGAAGTGACGGGACTGGTTCCGCTTGGTAGAATGAAACGCTGAAATGCTCTCTGGAAGAGGATCGTAGCACCTTGCTATTAAAACACTCAAAATCCTTGCTGGCTGGAAGTTTCAGGCAATTTTCCCCATCGGACGGAACCAGTGCCTGTTTTAGGAAGGTAGAATTATCGAAAGCTCTCAGTTTTCAAATTAAGCCAGGATTGAGCCAGCGCTGCACCTCTTTTTGTAAGCGATTTAGGTCTTTATAGATTTCTTGCTTGAACCATTGACCGATCGCATCCAAAGGCGTGAATTGCCCGCCAGTTTGCCACTGCACATCCTGACCCAAGGGAGTTGTATGGTTGCCATTCAGCACTTGCAGCGTCACCATCCCCGGAAACAGCGGCTTCAATAATTTCTCCAAAGTATAGGATTGATCGATATTATCATCGCGGAACTTGATAATCAGATTGCGGCGAATATTGTAATGGTTATCGACTAAATGCAAAGTCTTAGCCGGACTGGGCGTAAACTCCATCCCCAACTCACTCGGCATCTGATTCAGTAACGGCACCGAATCGCGCGCCGAGAAATTATTGAAAGAAATAAAGATATTGCCAGCCCGCCGTACATCATACTGACTACAGAGCAGTAAATGCACCTTGCAACCCATACTGTGACCCAGCCCATAAATCGGCAGATTGGCAATACTCAGGGGTAATCGATCGAGCGTGGCCTCTAAGCTATCGTAGACCTCTGCCACAATTCGATCGTGGTCAAAGGTATTGAAAAATGGCGTAGCAATTATCCCATAACCCTGTTTGGCAATATCTTCCAACAAAAATCGATAGGTGAGCTGGGGAGCCGTCGCCACAAAGGCTCCACCCAAAAAATGCACCAGGCCCCGTGGAGCACGCGGTAGATAAACCCAGCTCCCGGCCATTTCTTTCCATTCCATAACTGCCTCTAAAAATATCCCAGAAAATTATCACCATCACCGTCATCCACCGGCTGCCGATCGGCAAATTCATTGGGCGGTCGATCGTTGCTCCAGGCCCACCAAACTTTGCCACAACTGCAACTGTAGAACTCCTGCCATTTGCGGCGGCGTTCCTCCGTCAGCACCGGAGACAATCGATTGAGCCAGACCTGCTCTGCTTCTTTCTCACTAGCTCCACATTGAGGGCAGGAAAATTGGTGGGCGTGGATTGCTGCTGCTGTCCAAGCTGGTGGATCGGGGCTGAATGCATCCATGGGTTCAGAAAGCGCTTAGTTCAACCCATATCTTATCGTGCCAGGGCCGGATCGGGTAGCACCCGGCTCTGGAGGGTCAGCAACGGCCCGAGCTGTTCTTGACCGCCGACTGAAAGTTCACTATTACAGAGGTACAGTCGATCGCTGCTCCGTTGCAAGAGATCGCGCAGCACCCGTTCCAAGCGCTGGCGATCGAGCAACTCCTCTTCCTCCAGGCCGCACATTTGGCCATCCCAACGGCGCAGAAAACAGCGCGAACCGTAGAGGCTAGCCGTACCGCCCTTGGCCCAGAGCTCGGAACCCACATCCAGCCAGAAGTGCCAGCGGTGAAATTGTTTGCTAGAGCGATACTGAAAAATATTGGCCAGGGTGACACCTCGATCGAGCGTGGAGAGCTGAGCCGAAGGATAGGGATTAGCACCGACGGTGCCCTGACGCAGCAATAAAATAAAGCGGCTGGCGGTGGTGCGATCGTCCGCTTGGGGATCCACTCGCTCCGTTACCTGCCAAAAGTGTTGAGCCGTCTCCATTAAAGCCCGCTGCACCGCCAGCAGATCGGCAGTGAGCAAACTGCCCCGCTCGAAGAATTCCGTAATAATCCCATCCATCAGCCGCACCGGATCTAGTGGTGTCAGCTGTTCCAGCCAACTACATAACCGCTGGTAGCTGGCAGCCGCCTTTGCTCCCAGCCGATCCCAACGCTGAAAATCGGAGATCGGTCGCAGTTCCGGTCGATCGGGATTGGGGCTGTAGCAATGGTCGGCAATCAGTCCAGCCCGCACCGGGTCGATCGCCAAAACAATTTGGTTCTCTGAGTTCCGATAGCGGGAAAGCTCCACGAGCATTTCGGCTACTTGGTTCCGATCAACCAGCCGCCCCAACCCCGGCCAAGCTAAGGCCACCAAGGTCAGGATCGCTCGCACGGAGGGCGCGGCAATCAGGGGCTGTTGGTTATTTAAGGCCGTGACCGGAATCTGCCGCTGGGCCAAGGCTTCGGTGAGGGTATAGCGGGCAATGTTATCCAAACCGGGGGCGATGATCGCGATCTCGTGGGGGGCAATCTGGCCAGAATCGATCGACTCGGCAATGGTTTCCACCACGCTGCGCAGCATCTCGCCTCGGGTATGGCGACTGATTTCTTGGATGGTGCTGGGTAGCTCTAGCCAATTGCTGGGGTCATTGACGGTACCGATGATGCCATCAATTAAGTCGATGGTACCGTCCCGTTCCAGGGGCGAGCGAGTATCCGATAAAGCTGCGATGGTGCAGCGATCGCTCAGTTCCAGGATGTATTGGGGATCACTACTCAGTCCCAGACGAATTTGGCCCTGGGGATTGTAGGCGATCGCCGTAGGTTTGTGGCCAATGAAACTGGCCAAGAGGGGATAGGCGATCGCGGGATAGTCATCGGCATCGTCGGCAATCAAGGCTCCATAGCGCTGCTGAAAATAAGCTTGGTAGCTAGGATGCCCCCAGAGACAACGCCAAAATAGGTCACTGGCCAGACCATAGGTTAGCAAGCCCCGCTCCAAACAATACTGTTGCCAGCGCGTGATCATCGCTCCCAATTGGGGAAACAGATCATGGTCGCCATAGCCCTGGCAAAGCCGATCGGGAATGGTACTGATTTCTACTTCACCGTTGGCAGCTAATTGAATCAAATCCAAAAGTCGCCGAATCAAACGGTATTCGGTGGTATTGAACTGTTTCCAAGGCTGATTTTGCAGTTCTGGTTGCCAGAGTTCCGTGGCTAGGGCTTGCTCCGTTTCCGGGCGCAGCCGGATGGGGTTAATGGCTGGCAGTTGCAGGCTGCTGACAATTAATGGATAAAAAAGGTGAACTTGGCTTTGCAAAAAGCCCAAGGGAGTTTGGGCCCGAATGGCATAATATCCCCCAGTAGCAATGGTGATCCGATCGCCGATTGCCTGCTTGCTTTCATCGTTGGCAGCAAGCAATAGTAAATGTTGGTGTGCCGGTAGTTGCGGTAAATAATCTTTGGCAAATTCAACAAGGCGCTGGGTTTTGCCACTCCGAGAAGCTCCAGTGAACCAAAGGTACATAATCAGTAAACCTGCTATAAAAATCGTCACCCATCGATCGCTGCCATGAAGTCTTGGACGGAGCCGAATTTCATTTTCACTCTCGCCAGCTCTACAGTACTCAATAGTGTGATTTTATCAGTATCTTCATACCATGTCGATTCTTGTTTCTCGAGTAAAGCTTCAGCAGAAATCTGGGGATTTTTAAGCGCATTGGATTGCTGATAAATAATTTGTTTTAGTCGATCGGTTCCCCATTCATCACAGAGCAATATGAGAAACTGATCTGGATGAATTGCTGCAATACTATAGTTGTTTAACGATCCACTAGGGAAATCCTTGAGGTTAAAAGTTACGATGTGTGACAACTCTCACCGCTAACCTTACGGTGTAGCGGGAGCTTCTAACCTCACGATTAGAGTTTCTTGCTTCACAGGCTGAGTATCCTCTAAGCCTCCACAAGCAGCGACGATGCATCCTCACCGTCGTTTTGTAAAATCAATTAGAAATCTAAGTGTTTACACCTATTTCCGTAAAATATTTTACCCAAAGAACGGGTCTACCAATTGGTAGCTCTCCTCTTTGGAACCCCATACATTCTGTTTTCAAGGTACTGTCTTGTCTCGCTTTTCGCGTCGGGGAACCCGACGGGCGCGAGCCGCTGGTTGCTTGCAGCGCATATTACCGCTGGGCGCGTTCGCGTAGCGTCGCCGCTGGCGATAGCCTCTACTCTGCTTACAGTTCAATCATACCAGTTGCTGCATTTTTGCTCAACTCCTCATGCAGCTTTTCCGCTATTTGGCGCTGCGCTTACAACTTTACTACGAGCTGCAATCGTCATTTCACGCTCCTATCCCCCAATGCCTACGGCAGGCTTGCGCCAACGCCGCCCAGTAGAGTACTACTTTGGCGGGAGTACCCCGGAGATTAAGATGGGGGCATCGGTGAGCCAGAGAATGTGGATTTTTAGGATGTGCTGAAGTGACAAAATAGTAGTACTGTTTTTTCTAACAACAGTAGACCTAGAAATGCCGTCGTCTTGACCGAGTAACAATGAAAACAAAACAAAAAAGAGCCAGAAAAAACCGCCTGCTGCAAAAGCACGGATCTCTTTGTTACTGGTGCCGGCAAGATTTCCACCCTAGCCAACTCACCCTAGATCATTTCAAGCCCCGTAGTCGGGGCGGTTTGAATACTGTGGAAAATCTGCGCCTGGCCTGCTTCCCTTGTAATAGCCAGCGTGGCAATAGTCTCATGAAGACCAAAGAATTGCCCCAAGCTCGCCAACAACAGCTCAGTGCTCCGCCGGAGGTTTGCGCAGACTAGCCAACAGCATCTGGTTGTCATAGCGCTTAGCTAGCTCTTCGGTAGTCTGCCAATCTTGCTGAGCCTCAGGTTGCTCCTGCTGCTCCATCGCCCAAGCGCGATAGAAATAGCCATATTCATCCTTGAAATAGCGATCGCCCTCCGCAGCACTTTCCCAATCCGCTGCCAACTGAAGACTATCTTTCACCACGGCTGCATCCTGGTCGGCAAATTGCAAGTAAGCCTGGAGATAATAGAGCGGTGGGTACTGGGGCCGCAGTTCGATCGCTCGCTGCACATGGGCTAGAGCCGTAGGCTGATCGGTCTCGGCCCGCAGTCCCCCCAGATAGTAATGGGGATAGAAAAAATCTGGCTGAAGTTCGAGCGCCCGCTCGAAGTCTTGGATGGCCCCCTCTCGATCGCCCCGGCGCTGACGCACGATCCCACAGCTACAGTAAGCTTCCGCCGAATTTTGGCGATGACTCAAACCCAGCTCATAGTCGGCCAGCGCCGCCTCATTTTGACCCTGGGACATCAAGATACCGCCTCGGCCCCAGTAGGCCTCCGCTTGCTTGGCTTGGAGCTGAATCGATCGGCCAAAGTCTTTGGTCGCTTGGTCCAGATCGCCCAGCCGATAGCATAAATTACCGCGATTAGTGTAGAGGCGAGCACTGCGCCAGTGGATCTTCTCGGCCCAACTATACATGCACACCGCACGGGGATATTTGCCATCCACCGCTGCCAGATCGCCCAGCACCATCAACAGCAGGCTAATAGCGACCCAGACCAGGATCAGCAAAACGGCAATAAAAGCGATCGCCCAGTATTTCGAGTCGATTCCTTGCAACTGGCTCACCTCCTATGGAACGGCGCAAAATTGGGTAAGGTATTAACCCACCAGAGAATCCTATAGGATTGTACTACAAAGCCTGGGATGCTGAGGGAGCCATTTTTCGCAATCTCCATACCGTTTTTGTGGAGTCCGCAGCAAAAATCCGCAAACAATCTTAAAATGATCGGGACTCCTCCCACATTTCTCAGACCATGGCTCCCAAACGGCAAGAAGTAATATTGCTGGTAGATGGCTACAACATCATTGGTGCTTGGCCCGATCTCTATCCAGAACCCGATGATACCCCTCTCCAGTACCGCAGCGGAGCCGATCTAGAAGCGGCTCGGCAAAAGCTAATTGAGTACTTGATAAATTTCAGTGCCTTCGAGGGCTACAGCACCACGGTGGTATTCGATGCGCATAGTCGAGACACTCCCGCCTGCACCGAAATCATCACGCCCAACCTCTCTGTCTACTACACAGAGTACAAAGAAACCGCCGACACTTACATCGAAAAATTCTGTGCCGGACACCAGCATCAGCGCACCCTGAAAACTCGGATCTTAGTGGCCACCTCCGATCGCGCCCAGCAGCTCACCGTTGGGGGCTTCGGAGCAGAGTGGATGTCGGCGCTCCAGTTGGTCGGTAGCGTGGAATCTAGCTCCCGTAGTTCTCGCGATCGCCGCCGGAGCAAAGGAACGAACGGGGGCCGCTTTTTGTTTCATTCTCTAGACCCCAAATCCCAAGCTCGCCTAGCCGCCATGCGCCATGGCATCGACGAGAAAACATAGAGTTAGTGGCCAATTTCTGCACAACCAAAGAAATTTTTGCTTTTTAGTTGACAATCCCCCTGGTATCCCGTATATTCAGAGATGTGCAAAAAACAGGCCCCCATCGTCTAGAGGCCTAGGACACCTCCCTTTCACGGAGGCGACAGGGATTCGAATTCCCTTGGGGGTATATTTCGGGAAAAGGAAGTGGTTCGCCACTTCCTTTTCGTTTGTGAAGGAGGAGCAAATCGTGCCGGTGCTGATGTATTGGGGAGATGACGAATTTGCGCTGGATGCTGCGGTTCATCGATCGATTTCCACCACCGTGGATGCGGCCTGGGTCAGCTTTAATTACGAGAAAATTGTGGCGGACAAAGCAGAGGCCGTAATTGCTGGCTTGAACCAGGCCATGACACCGCCTTTTGGTACTGGCAAGCGGCTAGTGTGGCTGGCCGATGCCCAGATTTTCAGTCAGAGCAATGATCTACTGCTAGCAGAGTTGGAGCGATCGCTGCCGCAGATTCCGGAGACCGGGGTGTTGCTATTTACGACTAACAGCAAACCCGATGGTCGATCGAAAATCACCAAGCTGATCCAAAAACATGCGGTGGTGCAAGAATTCATGGCAATTTCGGCCTGGAAGGGGGCCGAAATCGCACAACAGGTGCGACGGGTGGCTGGCGAGATGCAGGTGGCTTTAACAGCCGAGGCGCTGGAGCTGCTGTCGATCGCCGTGGGAAACAATAGCCGCCAACTCCAGACAGAGCTAACTAAGCTGCAAATATTTGCGGCGGGGCGCAGTCAACCACTGACCGCTGAGGAAGTGGGAAATTTGGTGGCAGTTACGACCCAGAACAGCCTGCAACTAGCCGAGGCGTTGCGGCGGGGGGAAGTGGCCCGATCACTGGATTTAATTGGGGCTTTGTTGGAACGCAACGAACCGGCCCTGAAGATTGTGGCGACTTTGGTGGGGCAGTTTCGGACTTGGCTGTGGGTGAAGGCCGCGATCGAGGGCGGGGCCGCAGATGAGGAGATCGCCAAGGAGGCGGATATCGGCAATCCCAAGCGTCTCTATTTTCTGCGCAAGGATTTGCAAGGGCTGACTGCGCACCAGCTAGGGCTGGCTTTTCGGGAATTATTGACTTTGGAGTTTGCCCTGAAGCAGGGCCAGGATGCGACGATGGCGCTCCAGACCATGGCGATTCGGGTCTGCCAGTTGCTGAACAGCTAGGCGACGCCTAGTCATACTCACGCAGGCGCGGACGGAGACCAAAAAAGACTAAGACAGCAATCAGGATCAGCGCGATCGCCGCTTTGGTTTCAAAAGTACTCAGCTGTTCTTCAGCTTTGATGCTCACCCGATCGAATGTATCTTGATTAACCTTGACTGCATCATTCATACCGGCCCTCATTTTATCAAAAGCATCATTGGATGGGCCAAGGCAGAGAGCTATGGCTTCAGGTATTTTATTACTGGCCACTAAGCTGCGGATCTTTTGGTCGATCGTCAAATAATCTTGATAACTTTGCATCATTTTCACCACCGCCGTCCGTTCCTGGTCAGAAGTGATGTTATTGACTGCCATTGCAAAATGACCGCTGCTATTGGTAACAGGTTCAGATAAGCCGAAGGATGGTTCTATATAAATTTTAGAAAGTTTTAAGATGACAATATTTAGGGAGCCTGGCACGCTGGATTTCAGGAAAACCTTCTCAACCTTATCCAAGAAAGCCTGATTATGTTGCTGCCGTCCGTTAGTATCCAAGAGATAGCGACTTTCATCACTATTCGCTCCATAGAGCAGTGCCCGACCCGATCGCAGTGCCCACAGTGAATTATAAGAATCTTCCTTGAACACCTTTAGTTTATCGCTGCTGGCCAACAACGACAGCGCGGAATTGAGGAGGAACAGCAAAGCCACCATCGTGGCACCGAACAGCATGGGATTAATGGTGCGCCGAGTTCGCTGGGTGAGGAATAGCTGGAGAGCCACCAGCACCCCGATCGTCATCAGTCCCAGAGTAGTTATGGTGAATATCGAAGCAGCACTTTTCCATTGAGCATCTTGATACTGCTGCTCCAGTTCGCGGCTGTTAATATCACGCAGTTCATAAGCTTTGGGGATCAGGCTTTTATCCAGAATGGTGGTAGCCAGACGGTATTGGGCGATCGCCATCGCCTGATCACCCTTGGCATGGGCAGCTTGAGCCCGTTCCACATAGGCTAGATAAGTACCGAAGTCCAGCATGATCTGCTGAATTGCCTTATCTTCACCAGTAAAAGTGATATTCTTGGCAGCTAAAGTTAGTCGTTCGGCCAAGTCATTGCGTCTGACATTGAAATCCTTTTGATCCTTACTCATACTCATGGACTGAGTACCATCTTGCACCAGCATATCTTTGTTCTTATTATCCAATAGAGCATTGGCAACAGCAGCATCCATATCGGACATGGCATCGATAATCCGCAGCGATAACAGTACGCTGGGAACCGAATCTTTGGCAATCGTCTTAATTGCACTACGTTGGCTCTGAATGGCGTTAATCGAGATGGGAATCCACAGCAATCCCATTCCCCAAATAGCGAACATCCCCGTCCGCAAAATCTGGGGGGTGTTGAACGAACGAACGTCGATACTGACAGATTGACTGGGAATGGTTTTGGGATTTTTAGACAACATGGTTTTAATTAGTAAGTTAGGGCATCATTCAATCCGATACGGGAGTACCCGTCCTGCGGGATCGGGCATTAAGGAACTTCAACTCCTGACTGTTTTTGCACCTCGATCGCCGTCCAATGGCCCAAACAAAAAACATCTCCATGCTGCAACGGCACATCGGCCATGGTTTCCAGGTCATCGTCTTTAAACTGCACCCCATTAGAAGAGCCAATATCCCGCACCACCAAACTGCCATCAGCTTGTACGATCAGCAAAGCATGGCGATGGGAGACCGCATCATCAAAATCCAAAGGAATATCGGGCAGCACCCCCTTGGCGATGCTGGTGCGGCCGATCAGATTAGTTGTCTTGTGCAAAAGAATCTGAATCGGTGCCTGTACCGGAGCCGGTGGACTCAGAGGGGTGGCCAGCGCCGGGTCAATCCGAATCGTAATTTGCCAACCCGTGATGGCAATATTACTCGCCGGAGGCAAGACCGCCTCATTTTTAGCCACTATCTGTTTCACAGTCTCCGTTGAAATTGGCACCACCATAGGTGGCGGCGGTGTCAGCGTTGCTACCGATAGATCTACGGTCTGACCAGTACTGAAGTTATAGCCACAGATCTCACAGAACTTACCATCATCGGCGTGGTGCGGTGCACTACAGGCCGGACAAGCAATCCTATTAGTAGCACGGGCGGCTAGATTGTTCACGGGTGCTGCTGACCCAGAACTAGATAAGTTATCGGTGGGCATTTTGGTACCGCATTCCGAGCAGTAATCCAGTTCCGTGGAGAGATGTCCTTTAGGGCAATTGGCCATAATGAATATTGAGAGTAACTTGCGAATAATTTGGGGGAGTCAAAAGCAGTGCTAGGGATTGTCCTTGCGGATGCGGGTGGTTTTGGTCGATCGAGTTTCCAAGGCCATCGCATCTTCTTTGGCTACTTCCCGCCGAATGCGCACGGTGCCCGTGGCCGCATCGTCGATATCTACGACTTTCCGCAATAGCTTAGCCGTATCCTCGTTACCAGAACTGTGGGCAATTTGGACGGCCCGACCCAGTTTGGCCGTGGCCACATCGAGCTGACCTTGGTCCCTAGCTTCAATGCCTTCTTGAATGACCTGGGCTAGCTCTGCTTGGCCAGTGTAGTGGGCCACTCGCCGATCGATCTTGGTAGAACGAGCCTCATCATCGGTCCAAGTAGCCAGGATTCGGGCTTCGATAATTTTGGTTTCTACGCCATCCACCGTGCAAATCAAACTCGCTCTGCCCGCTAACACTTCGTCGCCCACATTCCCCGCCGGAATCCGGATACAGAAGTGATAATCGCGGGATTCCTGACCGCCCCAAGCACCCGTCGGATAATCCAGTGCCTGGGGTTTAGTGGCCTTGGCTCGCTGGGTCAGGTCCACAATATCCGGGCTGACCTGTTTGCAGAACTGTACCTGGGCCCCTTGGGGTGTCCAGAGTCTGATATCAACATTACTAATCTGTTTACCCATCGCTTGGGCGAGAATTGACTGGAAATCCGCAGCAATCCCAGCAGCATCGGGAATGATATCGGTGGTACCGAGGAGTCGATCGCCGATCGCCTGGAGTTGTTTCACTTGCCAATCTGTCCCCACTCCCCGACAGTCGCACTGAAAAACTCCCTCACAAAGACCCAGCATCTGGGGCAGCTTAAAGGAATCGGAGGGATCATTCTGGCCATCGGTCATCAATAGCGCTTGCCGCAAGGCATTAGGCATCGCATTGAATTGGGTCAAGGCACTGCGTAGCCATTCGGACATCACCGTAGCTCCGCCAGCAATGATGTTGCGCACGGCATTCTGGGCGGCGGCGCGGTTACTAGGATTGGCTAGAACCGTGGGCACCACTAGCTTGGCTCGATCGTTCCCAGCCACCACAAAGAAATGAGCACCATCGGGAATCAGGTTAATCATCTGACAAAGGGCATCCTTGGCAGCGACAATCTTCTGGCCGTTCATAGAGCCGGAAATATCCACAATCATGCCAAAGAGGCTGGTCTGATTGGGGACCACAGCTGCCGTAGCTTCTCCCACAGCCGTAACAGTGACGATCGCATTGACGTTAATTTCGCCTTGGGCCAAGTAGGGATTTTGAAAAACTTCGGCATTGAAGGAAATGGTCATGTTCGGATTCCTAGTTTGATTCCTATCTAGAGATGGTGATGATTGAGTTCAATTGGTGGAGAAAATGCACTACTTAATAGCTAACAGGATAACTGTAATATTGTCCCTGCCGCCTTTAGCATTAGCATAGTCAACCAACCGCTGGGCAGTTGAGCTGGCCGCTGCTCCCATTGTAATCAATGTCGCCAGATGGTCGGCATCGCTCAGATAGTTCCACAGACCATCGCTACAGAGCACCAGATAGCCCGCCCCTGGAATAGTGAAATGCAAGGTCTCGGCCGGTTCTGCTTCGGCATCTGCGCCCAACCAGCGGGTAATGGCGTGGGCCTTGGGATCGCCTTGGGCTTCGGCGGCACTCAGTTGGCCGTTACTGACTTGGTCGTTCCACCAGGAATGGTCCGTAGTCAAAGCCCGATCCGGAAGTACCCGTTCTGAGAGATCGCCATCGGCACCGATCCAATAAGCTCGACTATCCCCCAGCCAGCCGATCGAGGCCACCCCAGCCTGGACTACTGCGGCCACGATCGTCGTGGAAGGCGGATCCGCAGCATCCGCATCGGTCAAACCAGCCACAGCGACTTGGGCCTCTTGGATTGCTTCTTGCAAAATACTGGCCGTCATCGGTGACTGGGCTAAGCTCCGGCTCAAAGCCGCACAAGCAGTTTTAGCAGCCATTTGGGAAGCGGTCTGAGGCGCGGTGGAGCTAGAGACTCCATCGCAGACCACGAAGATCTGTCCCTGCTCTTGGCTGTGCAGCGCCAAGAAGTCTTCGTTTTGGTGATGCCGCTGGCCCCGATCGCTCACCCCCGCAAAACTCTCACTCAGGGTTACTACTATCCGATCCTCTGGTGCAGAAGATCGGTTGCGGAAGCCACAGTGATCGCAGTAGCCTTCGGAATCGATCGATGCGCCTGGCGCGGCGCATTTCTGACAGCCGCTGGTGGATTGAGGGGGAGGTGCAGCACCCAAAGGAGTACCACAGGATTCGCAGAAGTGATCATCGCTCAGAATAGGGGCTTGACAGGTAGGGCAGGCTTGGCTGGTCATGGGCTTAATGAGGTGATAAGTGCTGACGCACAGGCTAGCGCCAACGGGGATTCTCGAAGAATCTAATGGAATATCTCGATTTAAGTAAAGTCCTCCATCAATCGGTGGATATCAAAATAGAGTTCTCGGTCGCACGCGGTTAGCTTCATCGACGAGATTGATTTTTTCCTGACCGATCGCTAAATGGGCCATCGCTCTTAAGGATTTCTCTAGGCCTCGCCGCAGCTTGAATTCTTCTAGGGATTGATCCAATAGTTTGATGGAGGGATCTGGCTGAATCGATTGGGTAGTGACTAAGGACAAAGCCGATTTAAAAAATTCGCAACTGAGATGATGTTTTTCGCCATCGGCCAAGGTAGCGGCTTCAATCACTTGGGAGGCCTGTTTGAGATCTTGGGCTGCCGGTGGCTTAACTTTGGCGCTGACTAAAAAGCGGGCTTTTTCCACCTGCGATCGCACATAAATACTGGAGCTGGGTGAAATTCGATCAAGGGCTTTAACTGCTGCTTGGCGCTGGCCGCTCAGGGCTAAACAGCGGGCTAGGCCAAAGGTGGCAGTGACATAGCTGGGATCGGTTAGGGATACTCGATCATAGAATTTGATAGCTTGATCGTAGAATTTGATAGGTTGTGCCGATTGGTTTAGGCGCTCCGCGAAGTTGATAGATTGTGGTAATTGGTTTGCCAATTGCTCCGCTGTTAAGCCCAGAGCAATTTGGGGGGCTAGTTCGCCAGGGAGTTCATTATATACCTCCTCGAAGGATGCCTGGGCTTGCACAAAATTGGAAATTCCCAAATGTAGTTTGCCCGTATACCAAGCAATGCGCCAGTCCCAACCCTGCTCTCCCCGCAAGTTGGTCAGTAATTTCAGGGCCAAATCTTGGTGGCCGAGTTCGATCAGAGTATTCGCTAATTGCAAAGGGACTTCCTGAGATTCGGGAAATTTTTGCTGAAGATGGGTCAACAGGCCCACCCGCTGCTGGAGATCGGGGACAGCAATGGTACCCAACAGATTTTGAAAAGCAACATCGACTGGACTCAATATTATCGCCGGTAAATGTCGCTCGCTGGGTTGAATGGAATCCAGACTGCCCCCGCTGGCTATCGACAAAGCATCTCCGCCAAACATAGTGCTGCTGGCCGGTCGCGGAATCTTGGTTTCCTGGGCCACCATTTCTCGTAATACACCCAGGAGTTGATCGGCCATTTCATCGGCAGAGCTGAATCGATCGCCCGGTTCCTGGGCCGTCGATCGCAGCAACAAGCGATAGAGAGATTCATATTGCCCGAAGACTGGTTCATCACCGGGTAGCTTATATTGATTTTCTTTGCTCAGTCCGGGGATATTAGCTACCAATACTGCTAGAGTGCGCCCGATCGTATATAAATCCGAAGCGATTGTCGGGCCATCTTCGGCAATCTCCGGGGCCGTATAGCCGATGGTACCGTAGATATCGCCATCTTCATCATCCAATCGGCGCACGCCACCCATATCAATCAACTTGATATCGCCGCCTTCCAACATCATATTATCAGGCTTGAAATCGCAATACACCAAGCCTTGACCGTGGAGATAACTAAAAGCCGATAGCACTCGATGAATATAGGCCACAGCTTCGGTCGGGGGTAAAGGCCCACGGGCCTTACGAATGTCCTTCAGACTTTGGCCGCCCACATATTCCATGATGATGAAGCCTTCACCACCATGATTTACGAAGTTATAAATACCCACCACATTGGGATGTTTCATGGCAGCCAAGAATTTCCGTTCGGCCACAGCTACCGCTGCACTGGCCGCATCTTCGCTATTCAGCAGACCCTTGAGTACCACATAGCGAGCCAAGGTCACATCGAATCCTAAATAGACCCAACCCAATCCACCGTAGGCGATCGCCCCTTTCACCTCATACTGGTTCATCACCATGTCACCGGGCTGCAGGCTGGGCACAAAGGAAAACTTTTGGCCGCATTTGCTACAAAAGCCCGATTCCCGGCGCAGTTGATGGTTGCAGCTAGCACAAAAACGCTTGTTTTCCGGCACTACGGCCTCGGCCAAGATTAATTTCTCCGGTTCCGTGGAGGGCAATTCGGGAATAGATACTAAGCCAGCACCCAGTTGACGGCGGGAGCTACGGTTGGCGGTGGAGCCAGTGCGCCGGGTGCCCTTGGACGATCGGTTGGTCAAGGGCGACGAAGCAGCGGTCGGTGCGGTCTGGGCCGTGCGGCTAGTGAGGCTAGCGGTGCCAGCTTTGGCAGCAGCGAGACCGCAAACATTGCAATAATCATCTTCGATCTGACCTTGGCAGTTAGGGCGCTGGCAGGATGCCGGAGCTGGGATGGATTTATGCACCTGCGCCGCGAGGCTGGGCGATAGGGATTTGGCAGCGGCTAAACCACAGACATTACAGTAATCGTCCTCGATTTCACCATTACAACTGGGGCGTTTGCAATATTCGGTACTCATAATTCGTCGGGTATAGTCGATCGCTACAGGCAATCAGGTTAAAGGGATTTCAGCAACTCATTGAGGCGTCGATCATACTGGATGAGCAGTTGGCTGGCTTGGTGGAGATCGCTAGGGCGACTAAACAGAATTTGGTGGGCGCTGGTAGCCAAGGCAACCAAGGCAGTGTCTTCGATTTTACCTCGGGCTTGGGCCTTTGCCTGGAGGGCTTGCAGACGACCACGCAATTCCGTGCGCAGTTCTAGGGCTGCGGTGGCGGAGGCGATCGCTTTTTCGGTGACCGATCGGGCGACGGCCTGTTTGGCTTGCCAATTTTGCAGACCGATGACGAGGGGCTGCACCATACCAGAGGCGAGTTTGTTGGCTAAGGTCTGCTGCCAATCCACCAGGCTCTCTAGGCTGGCTGGCTCCAAAGGGGGCAGCAGGGGCTGGCCTTGGGTTTTGGTAATCGCTTCCTGGTATAGAGATAGGGCTTGGGCTTGCTGGCTGCACAGTTGCTGAATATGCTGGGCGGCTTGGGCGATGCCGCTGGAGATTTGGTGGTGCTGCTGGACAATTTGTTGCAGACTGGTTTGGGATTGTTGGATGAGGGGATCGATCGCGGTGCTAAATTCATCGGCTACCCCCAAGGGATCTCGATCAATGCGATCATGAAGCTGGGCGAGGGCGGCTGTGGCTTGAGCTAGTTCGGGGAAGGCGGGAATTTCTAGGGTGCTGGCTTGGCTTTGGATGGATTGGATTTGGCGGAAGCTATCGGCTAACTGGGCTTCGAGATTTTCCCATGCTCGCTCGACGTTGAGCACCACATCTCTGGCGGTCTCGAAAGATTTGACCATCAGCATCAACAGGTCCTCGGGCTTGATGCTGTTTTGGTTGTGGGTACTGCTGAGCAGGCTGCGCTGGGCGAGGGGAATTTCGACGATCGGCAGTTGGATGGATTCATCGTTCAGGAGCTGGACGATTTCTAGGGCGCGGCGATCGTTGCTGGGGTTGCCCCAGATTTGCTGGCGGAGGTGCTGGGCTTTGCTGATGGTTGCGGCTAGCAGGTCGAAGTGCTGGAAGAGGCTATTCATGGCTTCGAGGGCCGGCTGTACTCGATCGGCGGTTTGGCCGGTGAGCTGAGGTGCGGGGAATCCGGCTTCGCCGGCGAGCCGTTGGTAGGTGGCTTGGTTTTGCAGGTCAAGCAGGTTTTGGCTGACCGCATCGATTTTGCTGCGCCAGTCGGCTAGTTGTCGGTCGATCGTCTCTAAACTCACGGGGTTTGTCGGGTGGGAAAGGGCAGGCATCAGACTCTCGTAGATTGTAGACTACCACGCTCCAAGTCGGCCCTAGCTAGCAGGATGGCAGATATGGCCTATTATGAAAGTAAGAGCTGAAAGAAAAAACATCCCGTGACAATTCCCTCCTTTGCCGAAGCCCACCATGAGTTAGTGCGGGACGTACAGCATTACAGCGATGCCGCACTAGTCCGCAGCCATCGCCAAGAAGCACTCCAGGCCAAGTTCTTTGTGGCACTCTTCTGTCGCTACAGCTCCATTACCTACAGCATCATCCAGCATGTGGCCGGAGAACAGATTCAGGTGGACTACCTATTCGCCCTAGCTTGGCAGCGGATTTTCGATCGGCTGGAACAGCTAGAAGATCGGGAAATCGACAAAATCCAGTGGCAAAACTGGATCGTCAGTACCGCTGGCGAGCTGATGAGCACCGATCAATTACCCGCCAGCGATCGCATTACCTACCGACTCCAGGAAGTTTCGCCCCCACTACGCTGCTTCGTAGAGCGCTCCCTGAAACTGATGCAACCATTATTGCGCTTGGTATTAATAATGTCAGAGCGCTGGCAATGGTCTACGGGCAAGATCTCTAGCCAGCTCGCTGCCGAAGGCGAAGATGTCAGCGACATAGATGTACCCTTGTACATTTCCGAGAGTCAAAAAGCTTTCAACAAAACTCTCCCGATCGACCTATTGGACATCTATCGAGCCACCAGCAGCATCCTCGCCGAAGAGAGCCTAGATATCGACACCTTAGGCAACATTGTCAGCAGGTCTGCTGCCCGTTTGCAAAACTAATGGCGATCCAACGGTAAGTTAACCACCACCGTGGTGCCCCGCTCTTCTGTCGCCGCCGTGCTAGAAGAAATCGTTAATTCCCCTTGATGCCGATCCACAATCGACTGGACGATCGAGAGACCCAACCCGGAACCACCAACTCCATCGATATCACTGCGGCCCCTAGCCGCTTTGACCCGATAAAAGCGGTCTAATAGTCGAGGTAAATCCGCTGACCCAATCCCAATCCCCCGATCGCGCACTGTCACCTGCAACTGGAGACCATGGGAAGCCAAGCGCACCAACACCGTCGCAGCCGGTTCATGGCTGGGCGTATATTGCAACGCATTGGTAATCAGATTGGTGAACAACCGAGCCAACTGGTTCCAGTCCCCATGCACATTGAATTCTGTCGGCTGATCGGCAATTTCTAGGATCAACTTAATCCCCCTCCCTTGAGCCCCTAGCTGCTGCTCTTCGACCACCTCCACCAGCAGCGCATCCAAAGGCACTGTTTCCAGCTCGATCGGGGCATCGCCGCTATCCTGGCGGGCTAAAAACAACAGATCGTCTACTAACTTGCCCAACCGTCGCGTCAGCCGTTCGATCACCTGAAACTGCTGCTGTTGCTCGATCGGCAGTCGATCGCCCGTAGCTAAGGCCACTTGCACATTAGTCTGAATAGTAGCCAAAGGATTGCGCAATTCGTGGGAAGCGTCAGCTGTGAACTGCTTCAGTTGCTGATAGGAAGCTTTAATTGGTTCCATGGCCAACCCCGAGAGAAACCAACTCACCCCAGAGACCACGGCGATCATCATGGAAATGCCCAACAACAAGTCGATAAAAAGCTTTTGGCTGGGCTTGGTGACCTCAAACCAAGGATGACTGACGCGCAGCCAGCCAATCGTCTGACTGTGAAACTGCACCGGCTGGGTAATCTGACGCAACAAATGCTGAGGGTCGATCGCTAAGGTTTCGCCCCTTGGACTATAACGGAGGGGGAAAATCAATGGCTCCGCCCAAGTAGACCAGAGCAACTGTCCTTGCAAATTGAATAATTCCAGGTCGATGTGGTCGTCTTCTAGATCAGCCGTATTGTTATGAAAGCTTTCGGCCACATCGATCTGGCCATGACTATCCACGGCAATTGATCGCAACACCACCTCCACTACATGGTTCAAGGTGTCATCGATCCGCTCGATCAGGGTGCCTCGCACATAAAAAAAAACGCCACTGGCGAATACCAAGAGCACCACTGTGGTTATGATTAAATACCAGATAGCTAGACGGCGACGGGTAGTTTGAAACAAAGCGCTCTGAAATGTGAGTATTAGTTAGTTATCCAAAAAAAATTGGTAGAATATGAGTGACTTCAGTAGACACAATTGTCGGGTCTACCATTGGTTCAAGTACTTATGTCTCTCACTGTAGCTGCTTACGCAGGAGTAAGGCAACAGCTACAGTAATTTCCCGCCCATTTCATCCCTTCGTTATGAGCTACTGCTTGAATCCGATCTGTAAGCTACCTCAAAATCGCCCAGAAAGTAGTGTTTGTCTCTCCTGCGGCGCTTTGCTGCTGTTGAAGAATCGCTACCGACCACTGCGTTTTTTGGATATGGGCGGGATGAGCCGGGCTTACTTGGCCACCGATGAAGACACTCCTTCCCGCCAAGTGTGCGTTGTCAAGCAGTTTTTTCCGTCGCCACAGGTGGCCGAAAATCCCAAGTCTTTCAAAAAATCGATCGAACTATTCCAGAGAGAAGCCACCCAACTCGACAAATTGGGTCGCCAGTCACCCCAGATTCCCAAGCTGCTGGCCTATTTAGAACAAGATCGGAAGTTCTACTTAGTCCAAGAATTCATCGATGGTCAGAACCTGCTCAAGGATCTGGAAATGGAAGGGCCCTATAACGAAACCTCCGCTCGCCAGTTGCTATCGGAAATTTTGCCCGTCCTGCAATTCATCCACAACCAAAACGTCATCCATCGCGATATCAAGCCAGAGAATGTCATGCACCGCAAAAATGGTCAGCTAGTGCTGATCGATTTTGGCATGTCCAAACAAATGACCGAGCAGGTGACTTCGCGAGGGACAACCGGCGGCACCATGGGCTATGCCCCACCGGAGCAGATCCGTGCTGGGGTGGCATATCCAGCCACCGATATTTTTGCCTTGGGAGCCACCTGCATCCATCTCCTGACCGGGGTGACTCCGGATAATTTGTACGATTTCCAAGAAAATCGTTGGATCTGGCGAGATGTTCTGGCGGAGAAGCAGAAATACGTCAGCAACAACCTAGCGGAAATCCTGGACAAAATGCTCCAAGCCGATCTTAAAGATCGGTACCAGTCTGCCGCAGCAGTAATGAACGATCTGGCGGATCCAATTCCCCCCTCGATTCGCGCAGCACGGCGCAAGCGCATCAAGTATTTAGCCCTAACAGTACCTTGTCTATTTGCCGGACTCAGCGCATTTATTTTCAGGGATCGCATTCAATGTCAATTTGGAATCGAAACTTCTTACTGTCCCATAGCTAAAGGCCCGCAAAATATCAATGGAGTCATATATTTCCCCTTTGAGCCAGCCAAAGATAGCCGAGGCAAGTCTGCGGAGTTCAATATGGCAGTTTTGACCGAAGAATATGTTTGGCATCCCGGTTCGTCGGATGCCGTAGACAAAACTCCAGACCCCACCCCAATTCCCCTAGAGAAGCTCAAGGCCATTTTGGAGGAAAAAGGCATCACTAAAATCATGGACAACCCCAGTAAAGTCATTTCGGTGGGGACTGCTTCCTGTGAAGGCGATCCAGATAAACAGGTGCAGCGAGCGATGGAGCGCGCTAAAAGCATTCAGACTAAATTAGCCAAGGCAATCTTTGCCGTTGAAGACTATCCAATGATCAATCTGGGCCAGTATAAAAAAGACTCCTGTAGTCGGAGCTTCAAGGACAACTCCTTTCAGCGGGTGATGATTTTAATGGGAATTCGTAAAGAATCACCTGGGCTGCTAGTCAACGAAGCGCTGCGTGCCCGCCTTGAAAAAATCAGTAAGACCTTTAATATCAATGACTATTCCCTAGGCCAAAAAAGCAATTTTACGGTCATTGATAGCAGTGTGAAAATAGTTTATGGCGAACCGCCCAGCGGCAGCAATGATACTCAAGTTAGTGAGAAACCACTCCAAGAGAAACCACTCCAAAATGTCACTAACAATCGTTAACTGGGGCTGATACACTGGAAGGGCTAAATATTCGTTCACCCAGTGTCTCCTTTGGAGAATCGCCCCTTGCTATGAGCAACTCTCTCCCAATCCCTGTCGTTGTCAATGGTGCCGCTGGCAAAATGGGCCTGGAGGTCATTAAGGCCGTAGCTCAGGCCGAAGATATGGTGCTGTATGGGGCGATCGATCGGAATCCCCAGATCCAAGGACAAGATATTGGCGAAATCGCCGGCTGTGGCCCCTTGGAAATTCCAGTCTTGAACGATCTTCAGGCCACCCTAGCCATGGCCTCCCAGGAAAAGCAACTGGCCGTAATGGTGGATTTTACCCACCCAGATAGCGTCTATGAAAACGTCCGGTCGGCGATCGCCTATGGCGTGCGGCCAGTGGTCGGCACTACGGGTCTCAGCGATCGGCAGATGCAAGAATTAACGGAGTTCGCCGACAAGGCCAGCACCGGCTGTTTACTGATTCCCAATTTCTCGATCGGGGTAGTCCTGATGCAACAGGCTGCCATCCAGGCCGCCAAGCATTTTGAAAACGTCGAAATCATCGAACTACACCACAACCAAAAGGCCGATGCCCCCAGCGGCACCGCCGTCCAGACTGCCCACTTGCTGGGCGAACTGGGCCAAAGCTTCAATCCGCCCCTAGTCACAGAAACAGAAAAAATGGCCGGGGCGAGGGGGGCGATCGCCAACGAAAATATCCGCATTCACAGCGTCCGGCTGCCGGGCTTCATCGCGCACCAGGAAATCCTGTTTGGCGCACCGGGCCAAATCTATACGCTCCGCCACGACACGATGGATCGGGCTTGCTATATGCCGGGAGTCCTGTTGGCGATCCGCAAAATTCTGGCGCTCAAGTCTTTGGTCTATGGCTTGGAAAAAATCTTATAGACAACTAAGTCAATGGCATCTCCGCTCCCTAGTTCCACCGAACCAATTTATTGCCCTGGACTCTTTGAACCGGCTACTAACGGCGAGCGCTTGCTATTGCGGATTCGGACGCCAGGTGGACTGGTGAACTTGGCCCAAGCCCAGGCGATCGCTGAGCTAGCTGGTGATGCTAGCCTATTGGTAACCAATCGTGGCAATCTGCAATTCAGTGCTGCCGCAGTTCCTACCACTCAATTACTCCAACGCCTACAAAGCGTGGGCCTAGCCGCCCATGTGCCCCAGCTCGATCGATTCCGCAACATTATGGCCAGTCCGACGGCAGGTATCGATAGGCTGGCGGTGATGGATACCAGAGAATTAGTGGGGAAGATCGATCGCTATATTTCCAGCCAACCGGAGTTGGCCCAGCTCAGTGCCAAGTTCAGCATTGGCATTGATGGTGGCGAAAGCGTCTCGATTCGGCAGCGGCCCAATGATCTCTGTTTGGTCGCCAGCCATGATGGTCTGCACTTGCTTTGGCGGACTCCAGTGGGACAAGTGGATGCGGCCTTGGTTTGGGAAGATGGGGTGGCGGCAGTGGCGGCGATCGCCCACTGGTATCGTCAGCAATCCTTGACGGCCCTGAGCGAACCCGATCCCCACCGGCGCAGCCAGCGACCTCGCCTCCGGCAATTCTTAACGCCTACAGGGGTGGATCAGCTACGGCAAGCTTGCCTCCAAGCTGGTGCTAAAAAACCGATCGGACCTTTGCCAACAGCAGCTGCCCAAAATTATCAGCACCTTGGCGTTCATCCCCAACTCCAAGCTGGCTACTTTTATGTGGGAGTGGCTGTGCCGCTCGGTGAATTGACCATCACACAATGGCAGGGCTTGAGTTCGATCGCCCAACAATACGGCAGCGGTCAACTGAGACTCAGTCCTTGGCAAAATGTGATTCTGCCACACATCACCCAAGTAGATCAAGTGCTGACGGCCTTGACAGCCCTGGAACTCAGTGCCGATCGGCTAGATCCGGCTGGCTGGATTGCGGCTTGTCGGGGCTTGAGCTGTAGCAGTGGCGAAGCCGATAGTCCCCACCATGCTCACCGGTTGATGCAGGCAGTGGAGCGATTAGTGAAAAGACCGCTGCAAATCCATATCAGCGGCTGTAACAAAGGCTGTGCCTATCCTCTGAGTAGCGATATTGCACTGTTGGGACGCGCTGGCGGCTATGAGATTTATCTGCCAGCGGCCGATCCCGTAGGACGGGTACTCCCGTATCGAGTCTTCGGTGATCTGCTGTATGCATGGCTGCCAGCCGATCGAGCCTTAGCTCAAGTGGAAGAAATATTGCGCGCCTATGGCCCTGCTAGTGAAACTATATCTTTCCGGGAATTTGCCCAAATTTCTTTGAAATCTCCTGAAAATTCATAAAAAAAAAGCAGGCAATGAGCCTGCTTTTTTTTGATCGCTTCCACAATCGGCGCTGGAGCGCCTAATTGGTGGTGGCTGCTAATAATTACAGCCCCATCTGAGCGGCCACTTCGGCTGCAAAGTCCGATTCTTGCTTTTCGATGCCTTCACCAAGGATGAAACGAGTGAAACGGCGTACGGTGACGCTGCCACCAAACTGCTTGGCACTTTGGGCCATCAATTCTTCCACCGTCACGCTCTGATCCTTAATGTAGGGCTGATCCACCAAGGTCATTTCCTTCAGTCGCTTGTCGATGCGACCTTGGACAATTTTTTCCTTGATGTTATCGGGCTTGTTGCCCAAGTCATCCCGGCCCATTTCGATTTCTTTTTCCTTGGCAGTCAGTTCCGCCGGAATCTCGTCCACATTGATATATTCAACATTCGGACAAGCAGCGATTTGCATAGCTAGGTTCCGAGCCAAGCCCTTGAACTCTTCGTGACCAGCAGTAGCTGCGGATTCTGTGCCCAATTCTAGCAAAACACCTACCCGACCGCCAGTGTGGATGTAGCAATCTACCACGCCCGCTTGACCAGCAGCCAACTTATAGTTAGCAATCCGGCGCACGTTCAGGTTCTCGCCGATCGTGGAGATCGATCGCACGATCGCTTCGGCAACCTTGATGCTGGAATCTTGAGCATAGGACTGGTCTAACAGCTCTTCCACTGTAGTGACAGAGATGGCCTGAGCTGCCAGATTTTGCACCAAAGTCTTGAAGGCATCATTGCGCGCCACGAAGTCTGTCTGACAGTTAACTTCTAGTAACACACCGGCCTGGCCGTCAGAGCTGATGAAATTATCCACCAAGCCTTCGGCAGTTACCCGATCGCTCTTTTTGCCAGCAGCAATCATGCCCTTCTGACGGAGCCATTCGGAGGATTTGGTGATGTCGCCATCATTTTCGTTGAGGGCTTTCTTGCAATCCATCATCCCCGCACCGGTCTGGCGGCGCAGTTCTTGAACCATTTTTGCAGTAATTTCAGCCATGATTATTGTCTTGTTTGAGGTGTTCGGTGGCCCTGGAGCCTTGGTTCCAGGGCAGCGACGCAAAACGGATGTTTTGGCCGTTATGCTTCAGCGTCTTTTTCTTTTTCTTTTTCGCCTTCGGCAGCTTCGTCCTCGAAGTATTCTTCGGGATAGTCTTCGTACTCGGTCTCACTATCCAGTTGACCGTGATGACCTTCGTAGATCGCATCGGCCAGCTTGCCCAAGATTAGTTTGACAGAGCGAATCGCGTCATCGTTAGCCGGAATCGGCACATCGACGATGTCTGGATCGCAGTTGGTATCCAGCAGTGAGACGATCGGAATATTCAGCTTCTGGCATTCCAGCATCGCGTTATATTCCCGTCGCTGATCGACTACCACCACGATATCGGGGATTTTGCGCATGTTCTTGATGCCGCCCAGGTACTTCTGGAGCTTGGCCATTTCCCGGCGCAGCACCGAAGCTTCCTTTTTAGGCAACATATCCAGAGCACCGCTATCTTCTCGGCGTTCCAGATCCTTCAGGCGATCGACCCGACCTTTAATGGTCGTCCAGTTAGTCAGCATCCCACCCAACCAGCGTTGATTGATGTAGGAAGCACCACAGCGCGAAGCTTCTTGGGCGATGATGCCAGCGGCTTGCCGCTTGGTACCTACAAACAGGAAGCGTTTGCCCTGCTCGGAGGCGGTGCGCATGTAGCCGTAAGCGTCATCCATTAACTGGGCGGTTTGCACCAAGTCAATAATATGTACGCCGTTGCGGGCCGTGAAAATGTAGGGAGCCATCTTGGGGTTCCAACGCCGGGTTTGGTGCCCGAAGTGTACGCCCGACTCCATCATTTGCGCTAGAGATACTACAGCCATGTTTTTTTTACTCCTTCCGGGTTTATCCTCCATCTGAGTGCATTTCCAGTCCTTGAAAGAGGTTTTGGAAACACCCGAAATCCCAGATGTGCGAATTTTTAGACAACCTTACAAGCATAGCAAAAAGGGTGGATCTTCGACAATCTTAGATCCTAGAAATAGTCCTGAAGTCGATGGGTATAATCTACCTAGCGTTGCCAACCCAGCCCCACCATGTCCGAACCCAATTTCCAGCCCCTGACGATCGATCGAGAGCGTCTGCACCAAATTTGTGACGGTGACGGGGAGTTTGAGCTGGAGCTACTCCAGATGCTGGCAGCGGATGTGACGGCACAGTTGCCACTCCTATTGGAGGCGATCGAGAACCAGAGTGTTAACGAACTGAAGAATTTGGCTCACTATTTAAAAGGAGCCACAGCTAACTTGGGCATCAACTCCATGAGCAGCATTGCCCTGCAGCTAGAAGAGGTGGCCATGAACAACGACTTTGGGACTGCCAGAATGCTCTTTGGAGCTTTCCAGGATCAACAGACCAAACTCTTGGCTACTTTGCCCGGCTAGTATGATATGTGGCCGGACTATTCGGTGGTGCCCCAAGCAGCTAAGGCTTGCTGGGCTAGCTTCAGAAGATTGGCATTACCCTGCGCCCGAGATAGTTTAGCCACCTGTCGCATATCCTCAATGCCCCCCGGCCGATCGTTCAGCTTGTTGTATTTCAAGAAACTCCGCGAAGCATAGGCATCGATATTTTGAGGCTTGTATACAATAGCCTGGTTATAGTCTTCCAAAGCTCCCGGATAATCCTTCAGCTGCTCATTTTTCAGGAAACCACGATTGTAGTAAGCCGTGCCATATCTAGGCCGGAGCACAATGGCCTCGTTGTAGTCTGCCAAGCCGCCTTGGGGATCCTGGAGATGGGATTCTTTGAGAAAAGCACGGTTATTATATAGCAAGGCGTTCTTCGGGTCTAGGGCAATGGCTCGATCATAATCGGCCAAGGCTCCCCGAAAATCTTTCAAAGCGTAAGCTATCACATAGGCCCGATTGTTATAAAACAGCGGATTATTGGGGTTGAGCGCAATTGCTTGGTTATAGTCAGCCAAGCCACCCCTAATATCATTCAGCTTTGTCTCCCGCAGAAAGCCCCGGTTGTTATAGCTATCAGATTGGTTGGAGTCAATCGCAATGGCTTGGTTATAGTCAGCCAAAGCACCCGGAAAGTCGTTCAGTCGTTGATGCTTCAGTACACCACGGTTGTTATAAACACTGCTATCGCCCCTAATGGCAATGGCTCGATCGTAGTCAGCCAGGGCTTGGGGGTATTCTTGCAACTGGGCGTGCATCACCGCTCGCATAATATAGGCGAATCGATAGTTAGGATTGATTTTGACGCATTTTGTGAAATTATCGATCGCCAGCTTTTTACCGGCTACAAGATTGTCTCCCGGTTCCACCCATTTATTAAACCCCGAAATGAAAAATTCATCGGCAGTGTTGTTGGTAGCTGGGTTGACAGCCCGCTCTGGGCTTGACTCTCCGATCGCGATGCCCCGCGCTTTTAGTCCTTGTACCACCCAGCGGATTGGAATACCTCGGTTATAGCCAATTTTGGTGCCAACGCCAGCCATGGTGGTTTTGTTATCGATGTTGGAGAGGTCTTCCACTTGGGTGTTTTCCCGAAACCGATCGCCCTGACCGTGGATTGCCACCAATCGACCCTCTTGATCGAAAACCCCGCCGCCGCTCATCCCGGGCAAAGTAGGCGCATTGTAAATTACCGAATAGCCGCCGCCATCGCCCGTGAGGCGCTTGTTGACCACGGCGATCGCCTGGCCTCGGCCAAAGTAGAAGCCCAAATCCTTAGGGAAACCAGCACTGTACACCACACTGTCCACTTTCAGGCTATTGGTGACAGCCAATGGGGCCACAGTATAACTGCGATCGCTCCGAAACTTGAGTAAGGCTAAATCCAAGCTAGTACCAGCAGAGTCCGTGAGGAACTGCACCTGAGCTTTGGGCACTTGGTACACTTGGCCATCGGCAGTCCGCAACCGGTAGCTAGATTCTCCCCGAGATGATTTGCAATCGCTGGAACCACAGATGACATGCCGATTAGTTACCAGGGTGTAAGTGCTCCCTTGACGGTGAACGATCACTCCAGATCCGGTACCCGTCAGAATTTCCACCGTGGCCGATCGGGCAATTTGCCGAATTTCACTATTCGACTTGGCTTGGGCCACGTTGGCAAAACAAACGATTGGAACGATGCAGCCCAGCAGAACAGAGTACTTCATGGAAACCAGAAAAGTAGTGACAATTCGAGATTATACATTTTCAATGGGATTGAAGTCCAGTATCAAACAGATTGAACCCACTCCAAGCATCAGGGTTGCGGGCCAGTAGTAACAAATCCCCATTTTTTAACCAGTGCGGCAGCTACCTCCAACATAGCCGGATCGGCGGATGCCAAATAGTTCCATAGCTCCCCATAGATAGCGTTGTCCAGATCTCCCAACGGGGAATGCTGAAGGGCGATCGCGGCGCAAATAGTTGGGCTATCGGCTTCAGCCGCGAGGATTTCCAGCAGATCTGCTTGGAATTTAGCCAGATCTAGATTAGCCACCATCAGCCAACCTCCATCATCAAATTAGGGGCAGCACTAGACCAAGCTGCATCGATAATTTGCTGCATCCGCCAATAATCTGCCTGAAATTTTTGCTGCTCTGGGGCAGTACCCAGAGTATTGCCCATCCGTTCTAGGATTACTACTTCTAGATTAGGACAGCGGTCGATCGCCAAACCGAGTAATTCAAAAACCTCCTCGGGTACCGCGCCATCATGGGTATCCCGCCGAATTTGCCGATTGAGATAAGGGCTCCAGCTACCACCAGAAATATGCAGCTCCCGGACGCGCTGGAGGGGATAGCTATCTAGCAGGTGGCTAGCAGACTGCTGGAAGTTATGGATCTGACAATACAAATTGTGTAAATCCAGCAGCAAAAAGCCATTGATCGGTGCCAAAAGCTGCTCTAGAAAATTGCCTTGCTCCTGCACATCCCTCAGCCCAAAAGCAAAAGCCAAGTTCTCTAACCCCAGTGGTTTTTGGGCTACTTGAGCCAACCGCTGTAGTCTGGATCTGCCCAGAGCCAAAGTTTCGGGTAACAAAGGCAGGGGCAAAGGGGCGCTGCGGGCAAAACGGCCCGCTGTCATCCAGCCAAAATGCTCGGAAATATGCCGATAGCGATATTCTTCACATTCTGCGGCCAGACAATCTAGCCAATATTCGTGATCCCCGGTGGCCGAGAGTAAGGAGTAGCTCACCCCATGACCTAGCAGTTGATCGCGCTGACTATATTCAGCCAAAAGCTGCGTAACTAGGGCCGGCAACTCCAGCCCACCCCAGCTCATATCGAAGCTCCATTCCAAAACCTCGATCGCCCCAGCAGCCAGTAATGGCCCTATTGCTGCCAACAGGTCTGCTTGGGGCATTAAAGATATGCCGATCGATGGTTTGGGGCGAGGTGGCATGAGGATCTGGTCTAGCCCATGCCGCAAGCTGGGCAGTTGTAGGTGGGCGGAGTTTGACGGGGATCCCGCTTGGTTACTAACGGCTGGTCTCTTTGGCCTCTGGGTTTTTGAACCACGGGTTCCTGTCTGCCCGAGGGTTGGGTGGCGGCTGGCTTAGTTTCTACGGGTTTTTCAGCGGGCTTGACCTCACTTGCACTGACACCGATAGCAGTGGTCATCAGCGTTGTGGCGATTGTCAAAGTAGCTAATTTCAGCATGGGTCTATGGTTAAAAGAACGGTGGTGATACACATTCTAATTGGGATTTTCCGGATTTCCGAGGTGTTACCAAAGCTGCAACCCCGAAAATTGTTGGCGATTCCCTGGCGGGACAGCAAGCTGAACGCCCGATTGCAGCGGTCTCAAACAGGGCAGGCTAGAATGGTGAAGTTGCGTTGGAGCAGAGGGTGCCATGGATAGAATTACTGTGGAATCTCGATCGATCCTGGTGGGCTTGGTGGGCAGCCATGCCTATGGCCTGAACCATGCGGATTCTGATTTAGATTATCGGGGCGTTTTTATCGCGCCCAAAAGCTACTACTTAGGCAACGGTAAGATCGAGCAGTGGGACGGAGGCTGGGCGGAGCCGGGGATTCTGGATTTTCTGGATGACAGTAAGGATACGGTGCTCTACGAGTTCCGGAAATACCTGCACCTAGCCGCTGCTGCCAATCCTAACATTCTAGAACTGCTGTGGCTCCCTTCCTATCCCTTGACCACCCCAGTGGGCCGCAAATTAGTAGCCAATCGTCATTTATTTTTGAGCAAGAAGGTCAAACACACCTTCTCCGGCTATGCCATGGCCCAGATTCGGAAGATCGAATCCCATCGCAAATGGTTGTTACAACCACCTACCCATCCGCCCGATCGAGCAGAATTCGGCCTAGAAATCGAGAAACCTTTGACCAAGGAAACTCTCCATACCTTTCTGGAATATCTGTATCTATTGATTCGCGATAAAATCGAATACTTAGGGGAGGCCGAACAACTCTATCAATTACTAGTGGGCGATATCGATTTCAAAGGCATGCTCAAGCAGCATCCCTTGGCTGACGAAGCAATTCCCTACAGTCAAAATCTCACCAATGCCAGTGGTGATTTTATTAAACTTCTGCAAAAAAGCCAGGGTTATCATAATGCCTGTCGGGAATGGGAAGCCTATCAAGCTTGGTGCAAGCATCGTAATCCCCAGCGGGCAGGTATGGAGGCCAAGTCTGGCTTCGATCTGAAACATGCCATGCATTGCCTGCGAATTCTGCGCTCGGGTACGGAGGTGCTGCGCAGTGGCGAGGTGCCCGTGAACCGGGTATTGGCGGGGGATGCGGCGGAGCTACGGGGGGTTCTGAATGGGGACTATAGCTACGAACAGGTGAGAGCGCTGGCCGATGCCGCAACGGCGGAGATGGAGACGGCCTATAGTGCTTCTAAGTTGCCCGATCGGGCGGATCTGGAGGCAATCGATCGGCTCTCGGTGGAACTAGTGGAAGAACTGGGCTGGGAAGCCCGCAAAAGCGGCAGTCTAGATGGGGATTTCCTGGATACCTGGGATACCCAGCGACCATTAAACTGAGCGGGAATTACCAAGGGAAATAAGGATTCAATAACATCCAAAAACCCAATGGTGGGGCGCAAGCATTGCGCCCCACCATTGGGTTTTTGGGGATTATTCTAGTTAGTTGGACTTGGTTGGTGCTGGGGACTTGCTTTCCTCGGGCTTGGTGCTAGCCGTTGGGGAGACCGCACTGCTGGCCGCTGGCTTAGCATCGGATTTGGTTTCCGCTGCACCGGCAATCTTCACATTGTCGATCACCTTGTAGGTGCCGTCGTCTTGGATTTTCCAGACATCATAGCTACCCAGCACGTCGCCATTGGCATCGAGGTCTACCACCCCGCTGGCTCCTTGGTAATTGATTTTCTTACCGGCTTTCAGTAGTTCGATGCCCTTACAAACATCCGAAACCACTTCACCACCGCCGCTGCCTCCAGAAACTTCCTGGATCTTGCTCTTAATGCCTTCCCCTGTATTAGTCTTGGCAGCTTGGGCGGCCAGCATCAAGAGGTTCGCCGCATCCCAAGACTGGGCCAGGTAAGGAGCAAAGGGCTTCTTAGTGGTTTTCCAGGCCGTCTCAAACTCTTTATAGGCATCGCCCTTAGCACCGGGCACCGTGCCCAGGGCACCGGCCAGAATGAACTTGCCATCGCCGCTCTTGCCGACGCTCTTGGGGAAGGTATCGGCGTAGCCCGCATCGGGGAATAAGAGTTGCACGCCCTTGAGCAATCCTTGGGTATAGGCTTCTTTAATCACCAAAGGGCCCGTTTCATCGGGATAGACGATCGCCGCCAAGGCTTGAGGCTTGCTCGCCAACACTGACTTTACTTCCGAGGCAAAAGTAGTACCTTTGGGGTCGTAGTGTACCAAATTAGCTTCGTTGGTAATGGTGCCGCCCAACTTTTTGAAAGCTGCAATGAATTCCTTTTCAAAGGCTTCGCCGTAAGCATTCTTGATGGAAATGATCGCGACCTTCTTCAGACCTTTATCAAAAGCCAGCTTAGCCAAAGCTGGAGCCTGATGCACATCCGAAGGTGCGGTGCGGGCAAAGAACCCACTATAGGAACCCTTCTGGGCTTCTTCGGTCAATTTAGGACTGGTGCTACCCGGAGAGACCAACATAACTTTCTTGTTGGCAGCAACTACAGCAGCAGCAGAAGAAACACTACTACCAAAGGAACCAACTACGCCGGCCACCTTGTTGATATCGGTCAGCTTAGTCATCCCAGCAGTGCCCTTATCTGGCTTGCTTTCATCATCTTCGGAGAAAACTTCCACTTTTTGGCCGTTGATGCCGCCACAGTCGTTGGCTTTACTAACGGCCAATTTGACTGCTTCGGGTAAGGGGGCACCGATCGAGGCCGTATCCCCAGTAGCTGGCAACAGCGTACCAATCTTCAAGGCTCCAGCACTACCACCAGCATCACTAGTAGCACTAGGCGAGCTACTGTCACCAGTGGATGAAGTAGTTTTAGTCTCTGCACAACCGGCCAGCAAGCTGCTGCAAGCGGTAGAGACTGCTAAACATAAGGCGATCGTAGATCTATTCATCGAAATTAAACTCCTCAGCACTATTTTTAGAGGGCATTTGTCACCCATCAGTTCTGATTGTAGACAAGTTCTAGCCCTTTGACCAAAAAGCGGGGCGCGAGCCCCTGGCTTCAGACACGGGGTCGAGCCTGTAGCGGCTTCAGCCGCAGTGAAGCGACTAACCGGCTTTAGCCGATGAACTTGGCGAGAAGCTTGTAATATACAGCAGGCTGTCGTATATTGATTCCATGAGCAAATTCAAATTCAATAACAACATAACCTACTCATGCAAATACCATGTTATCTGGTGCCCCAAGTACAGACGCAAAGTCTTGATTAATGAGGTAGACTCTCGGCTAAAAGAGATTCTACTGGAGGTTTGCGCAGAATTTGGGGCTGAGATAATTGAACTAGAGGTAATGCCAGATCATGTTCATGCTCTCGTTGATTGTGATCCTCAGTTTGGTATTGCCAAGCTAATTCGGTACATGAAAGGACGTTCTTCTCGACTACTCAGAAAAGAGTTTCCCTGGCTAAAAAGTCGCCTCCCAACCTTGTGGACAAACAGCTATTTTGTCTCGACTGTGGGCGGTGCTCCAATTGCAGTCATCAAGCAATACATTGAGAACCAAAAAAATGTCTAATTATGGATGCCAGCAAGAGCTAATAACTCCAAGCAAAGAATTGAAAGCAATTCTTGAATATGCTTGCGAAGAAGCCAATAAGTTAACTAATTGTGGTGTGTACTACTCACGTCAACTATACTTCAAAACTGGCCACATAGCTGGCAAGTATGAACTGCACAAACTGCTGAAAGATAATCCACATTTTGAATCCCTGTATTCTCATGTTGCTCAGCAAGCTCTAACCAGTGTTGCCGAATCTTTCAAGTCATTCAAGGCGTTAAAAAAAGCTTTTTTCAAAGGGAGAATCGATCAATTCCCAAAAGTTCCTAACTACAGAAGTAAGGATGGATTTACTCTGTTAACCTTCCCGAAAGCTGATGTAAAACTTAAGGATGGATTGCTGAGATTCCCACTTGGTGGCAAAGTGAAAGCTTGGTTTGGAATTGATTCTTTCCATTTAAAAATGCCTAGCAACTTAGACTACAAGCAGGTCAAGGAAATTCGAGTCTTGCCCCGAAATGGAGCTTTTTATGTCGAATATGTTTACCGAGTTACCATTGAAAAGCCAGACCTAGATCCATCTAAAGTGCTTGGCATAGATCCCGGCATTAGTAACTGGTTAACCTGTGTGAGTAACACAGGATCAGGATTCATTGTTGATGGCAAACATCTGAAGTCTCTAAATCAGTGGTACAACAAACAAGTTGCTAGACTAAAGACTAATCAGTCGCAAGGATTTTGGTCGAAAAAGCTGGCAAATATCACAGAAAAGCGAAATCGGTTAATGCGTGATGCAGTCAACAAGGCAGCTAGATTAGTGGTCAATCACTGCCTCGATGCTCAGATAGGCACCTTAGTGTTTGGCTGGAATCGAGGGCAAAAGGATGGGGCTAACATGGGAAAAAAGACTAACCAAAAGTTTGTCCAGATCCCGACAGCGCGGCTAAAGGAAAGAATTGCTCAATTGTGCGAGCAGTACGGTATTTGTTTTGTTGAAGCAGAAGAATCGTACACCTCAAAGACTTCGTTTGTTGATGGTGATTTCCTGCCTACGCTTGGTGAAAAACCTGAGGGGTGGAAAGAATCTGGCAAGCGGACTAAGCGGGGTTTGTATCGTACAGCTCAAAATCAGTACATCAACGCAGACTGCAATGGTGCAGCAAACATCTTGAGAAAAGTAAGCACAACACTTGGGCTAAACCTTGGTGGAGTGTCTAGCGGCGCTTTGAAAACGCCTTTGAGAATCCATATCTGGGTTGCTCAAGAATCCCCTGCTTTAGCTACACAACGCGCAAGCGTTGGGACAGCGTAAGCATGGGGAGTTTCAACTACTTTAGTGGGCTGACTCTAAGGAGAAACTTCGGGGATAATGAAATCCGGGTACCAAAGTGGATCTTGCGGGGTGAGGGCAAACCATCCCTTAAATCAGCAAACTTCGCTCTATTTTTTTCGAGAATCATGGTTAATGCTACTGCGGGTCATCCGGCGCTGTTAGAACTCATCTTCGATCGCCTCCAATCCTCCCCCGCCCAAAGAATTACCTTTGCCGACTACATGAACTTGGCCCTCTATGCACCGGGCCAGGGCTACTATGCGCGCAGTGCCCACCGGATCGGCCCAGGCGGAGACTTTTTCACTTCGCCCCAGCTCAGCTCAGACTTTGCCGAAGTTCTGGCCATGCAAATCGCCGAGATGTGGGATGGTCTGGGACGACCACAGCCTTTCATGGTGATAGAAATGGGGGCGGGTCGGGGGCAGCTCGCGGTCGATATGTTGGCTTACTGGCAGAGCCATCGATCGGATCTGCTAGCAGCCTTAGACTATGGAATTATCGAAACTGCGGCCGCGATGAAAGCAGAGCAGCAGCGGGCATTAGGGGGCTGGCCAGTGCGCTGGGTGAGTTGGGAAGAATTACCAGACAATGGAGTCCAAGGGTGCTTTTTTTCCAATGAGCTAATCGATGCCTTGCCAGTCCATCAGGTAGTGGTGGAAAACGGCGAGCTGCGGGAAGTCTATGTGACCACCCAGGCCGGCGCGATCGCCGAAGTGGTGGCAGAGCTATCCACCCCGGCCCTCTTGGACTACTTTAAAGCAGCGAAAATCGATATCCTGAGCTACCCAGCAGGTTATCGGACTGAAGTGAACTTAGCCGCAATCGACTGGCTCGGCCAAGTATCCCAAAAACTCCAACGGGGCTATCTGCTCTCGATCGACTACGGCTACAGCGCTCAGCGCTACTACAATCCGATGCGGGGCCAAGGCACCTTGCAATGCTACTACCAACATCGCTATCACAACGATCCCTACATCCATGTGGGCGAGCAAGATATTACGGCCCATGTGGATTTTTCTACTGTGCAGCGGGTGGGCGAGAGCTTAGGTCTCCAATCCCTTGGGCTGACTAAGCAGGGGCTGTTTCTGATGGCTTGGGGCTGGGGCGATCGGCTCTCTAGCTTGGCCCAAGAGCTCACCGATCCCAGGGCCATCCTGGAGCGCCGCCAGCAATTGCAGCAGGCGATCGACCCCATCGGCTTGGGGGGCTTTAGCGTGTTGCTGCAAGGCAGAGCAGTAGAAGAAACAACACTAGTAGTCTGGCAGCAGGCCTGCTGACCGCCAATCCGCTCATTCGGAAATTGATTCGATCGCTACAAGCAACAATTGCAGCAACATTCCCCAACCCTAGAAAGTCCCGCTCAATTCTTGGGCATACTGCTTAAAGAAATGGACAGAAGGCTGGTGATGCCTTGACGTCTTTTAGCATCACCTACCGAGAATGAGCATGTCGATCACCTGTGTAGAAAACGAGCAGATCCTGAAAGATCTTTCCCTGTATTTAGAGAGAATCAAACTCTCATTTTTTAGTGGCCGTTTAATGGTCAACACGCCCGATCGAGAAAGATTCTGGGTGTTTAGTTTTCATTTGGGCCGCTTGAACTGGACTGGTGGCAGTAACTATCGACAAGACTGGTGGCGGCGACATCTGGGGGTTGCAGCTACACGCATTGGCTCCCAAGATCTACAGCTGCTGAGCAATTGCCAGCAACCCGAGTTGGTATCTTCGACTTTAAACGATTTACTCTCCCTCCAACAAGTCGATCGCAAATCTCTCCATGAAATTACGGCCAAGATGTTCGAAGAGGCTCTTTTTGACGTAATTCAATGCAGCCACAGTCTCAACCGCACTCTCGATTACGAATATTTCTATAACACCCAAGAGGCTTCTGCCACAGGGCAAGCTTTACCCCTACTGGCCAGCAAGCCCTGTTTGGATAAGGCGCGGGAAAAATGGGGGAAATGGCAGGCAGCCGGCCTTACTGATTTGCCCGTAAATCTACAGCTCCAACAACTAGATGAAGACTATTGCGCGGCCCTGCTCACGGTCAAACAAAAGCAACTACTACCGCTGATTCAACGTGGATATACACTGCGGGACATCGCCCATGCTACCCGTCAGCCCTTGCAGGGAGTAGCTCTAGAACTTCAGCCGCTGTTTAAACGGGGTGTTGTTGAAGTATCCACAGGCATCGACGTACTCTCGATGATCGATATTATCAGCCAACCCTCGCAGGAAGAAGAAGATCAAACCATTTTTTCGCCGGAATTCACCGATATTTCCGAAGATATTACGATCGACTACCAGCCCCTAGTAGCCTGCATTGATGATAGTGAAATAGTTCATTATTACCTAGGCAAAATCCTGACCCAACACGGCTATCGTTTGACTTCGATCCACGATCCTGTCTTTACTATCCCGTCTTTGATTATGGCCAAGCCCGACCTGATTTTTCTGGATCTGGTGATGCCCAAGCTAAACGGCTACGAAGTTTGCAGCCAGATTCGTAAAACACCGTCCCTCAAAAATACACCGGTGATTATGCTCACGGGTAAAGATAGCATGGTAGATAGATTGCGCTCCAAACTGGTGGGTTCCAATGACTTCCTCTCTAAACCGATCGAGCCAGAGGAAGTACTGCGCATGCTGTTCTATTATCTGCCAGTCAAGATTTAGGGCCAGAATTTACCATAGGACCCAACAAAATCTTGGTGGCAAAAGTAACAATCGGCAAGAAAACTACAGAAATGTTACCGGCAACCTAACTTTTGGGAACCATAGAAGCAGGTCAGGTGTGATTGGTGATTTCGATCAACTCTGCTGCCTAAGTGGAATCATTATCCATTCAATTATTTTTTGTGAGCACGGTACTCCATGAGTGCATACGTAAATCAGCTAGAGCAGCAAGCGGTATTAGATCTGAAGGGCACCATTGTCCAAATTCAGAAACTCAAGACCAGTCGTTTCTCTGGCGAACTTAAAATCCAGAGTGCTGACCTCAAGTACTGCTTCTCCTTTGTTTTGCGGCTGGGCCGGATCAGTTGGGCCAGCAGCAACGCCGATCCCCAACGTTATTGGCAGCGTCGATTACAAAAAGAACACCCCGACTTGCCGAAAGAATGGCTGGCGACAATCTCCAACGAGCAGAAGCCCTTCGAGAGTTCCACAGAGCTAGCCGAATTGATGATCGAGGGATCGATCGATCGCATGCAGCTAACGGAAGCTTTGACTACCGTTGCCGAAGAAGTATTCTTCGACCTGATTCAAATCAGTAAAACCAATGGAGATAGATTCACTGCCCAACTAAGCACTCAACAACAGGCCGATAGTAGCGAAGATACGGATGCAGAAGCCAGCCGCTCTAGCATTGTGCTGCCATTATTAGAAGTGGACCCTTTGCTAAAAATGGCCATTCAGGGTTGGCAAGAATGGCAAGCAAACTGTTCTACTAATTTTTCGCCAAATCTGTTTCCAGCAATTCAGAAGTACGAACTACTGGAAGCCATGGCTCCCGAATCTCCCGATAAAAAAATCCTCTCACAGTTGAATGGCACCCAAACCATTCGCGACTTAGCCAGCCAAGGCAACTATCCGGCGCTGAGTTTTGCCCGATCGCTATTGTTTCATCTGCAATCTGGAGTGATTAACTTATCTAAAACGCCGCGCCAAATTCAGGTATATACCACCCCAGCTATTCCCAAGAAAGGTATTACGGTAGCCTGCATTGACGATAGCCCCTTGGTTTATCAGAGCCTGAAGCAAATTCTAGAAGCAAATGGCTACGATTGCTACGGGGTGCAAGAGCCGCTGACGATTATGACCAGGCTGATTAAAAGCAAGCCAGATTTTATCTTTCTGGATTTGCTGATGCCGATCGTCAATGGCTACGAGGTTTGTGGTCAGATTCGCAAGACCCCCAGCCTCAAGGATATTCCAGTGGTGATCCTGACTGGTAAAGACGGGTTGGTCGATCGGATGAGATCGAAATTGGTGGGAGCGACGGACTTTATGTCTAAGCCCGTATCTAACGATGCCGTTCTGAAAATTTTGAGTAAGTATTTAACTATTAGGAGCCAGTCATGAGCCAAGTATTGATTGTAGAAGACAGTAAGACCGAGATGGAGAAGCTCAAGCGCTGCCTAGAAAAAGGCGGTTACACCGTCCTCGGTGTCACCAGTGGCGAAGAGGCCGAAATCCGCCTAAAACAGCAGAAACCTGCCCTAATTCTGTTAGATGTGATCCTACCCGGCGAAAGCGGCTTTGAACTCTGCCGCAAACTGAAGGATGACGAAAATACCAAGTCAATTCCTGTGGTAATTTACTCCACCAAAGACAAGGAAATGGATCGCACTTGGGGCACCATGAGCGGAGCTGATGCTTATTTGAGCAAATCCGTGGATGAAGAAGTGCTGATTCGCACCGTCAACCAATTTATCCGATAAACCGATCATGAGTGCAGCTATCCAACTGGTCAAAAAATTTCAGGATGGTCGTCCGACCGGCATGGCCGCAGCTGATGCAGGACAGCGTTTTCTGGAATTCACCTTTCCCAAAGATCTCAATGCGCTACTGCCCCTTGGCAATTTGCAAAGTGCGATCGAGATTCAGCTAGCCGATATTTTGCCAGTCCCCCAAATGTCCGCAGGTTTGCTGGGTATTTTAAATTGGCGAGGTAAAGCAATCTGGATTGCCGACCTCTCCTATGTGGCTGGCGGTTCCTACTATAGCCAATGTAACCCCCAAACCACCAAGGCCATGGTGCTAATGGTGCAGCTGGCAGGCATCACCATCGGACTGGCGATCGAGCGGACTATTTCCGTCGTGGCCCGCGACCCAGCCACCGCCCTGGCCACCGACGAACAACTCTGTGCGCCAGCCCTGCGCGCCCTCGTTGGAGGCTATTTTTTAGACGATCAGCATCAACCTTGGCTGATGTTGGATGTGCCCAAAGTTTTTCATGCAATCGGTCTGTAATCAGGCAGTCGATCCCAGCTAACACCCAGGCTAACGCCCACTAAAAGTCATACCTACCAAATTGGAATCCAAGTCGATGTTCAAGAACAAAAGCAACAACACCCCCGAGCTACAAAACCCACCAATCGATGCAGCTGCCATTCAGATGACTCCTGAATACGATCGCTCGGTACCTCCCGGCAAGGGCGCTAGCAAAAGCGACCAGCAACGCATCCATGCCGTTGCCAGCAAAATTCGGCGGGCAGGCAGCAGCGAAGCCGCCCTCACCATAGCAGCTAGCGAGCTCCAAAGTATCTTGAGCGTCGATCGGGTGACGATCGGTAGCGTCCGCGAAAATGGCGTAAAAATAGTAGCCGAAGCCATGGGCAATAGCTATACACCAGCCCTCGGTGCCAATCTGCCCCTGCCCGCTTTCGGCTCCGAAAATATTGCCGACTATGAAAATCAGCGTTACCTAGAATTAGATGTAGCTGGCACCATTTCTCCTTACCAAAAGCAAGTGCTGGAAAGCCTGCAAGTGCGGTCGCAAATTGTTTTCCCCATTCTGTTGAATGACTACGGTAGCAACACTAATAGCTACGGCCTGCAAAAAGTCTGGGGCCTGATCGCCATCCAAAACTGTAGCCGTACCCACCGCTGGACCGATAGCGAAATCAACCTGTTGGCCCAAATCTCCTTGGAATTGACCATCGCGATTCAGCCCAACCTACCCCTCTTACAACTCGTCCAAAACCGCGACCCGATCGATGCGATCGAGCGGGAATCGCGAGTGCTGATGAGCGACCTCACTAACGAACTGCGCTTTAGATTGCAAGCCAATCGGGTAATGATCTTCGCTTACAATCCAGATTGGAGCGGCAAAGTTCTGGCGGAGTCAGTGGATGTGAATTGGGAGAAGGCCGGAGATCGCTTTAATGTCGATTTCACCATCGATAACTCTAATTACAAAGAGTACTATGCAGTAAATGATATTCAGACCAAGGGTCTTTCCCGCTGCTTTGTAGAAATCCTGGAATCTTATCAAGCCAAGGCTTATCTGGTAGTGCCGATCGTGTATAACGACCAACTACTAGGAATGCTAGGTGCTTATCAAAACTCTGGCCCCCGCAACTGGCAAAAAGAAGAACTAGAAACCATCCAAAAATTCGCCAGCAAGTTCATTCAACCCCTGCGCCAGACTACCTATCAGCGCCATCAACAGTTCCAAAGCCATCAGATGCAGGCCCAGTTCCAGCGGGAAAAGGCGATGGTCAAAATGCAGGAGCGGATGCGTGCTGCGACCACCGAAGAGGCCGTACTGCAAATTGCCACCCAAGATAGCCGCAAGCTGTTTAATGTAGATCGAGTTGCAATCTATCGCTTTAACGCCGAGTGGGGCGGTACCTTCGTTTCCGAATCCGTTGGGCCCGGCTGGAATAGCCTGATGACCACGATTCCTTCCGTAGAAGATACTTTCCTCCAACGGAACGAAGGCGGTCGCTATAAAGATGGCGGCACCCTGGCGATCGAGGATATCTATCTATCCGGTCACCAAGCTTGCCACATGGAATTGCTAGAGCAGTTTGAAGCGCGAGCCTATGTAATTGCGGCGATTTTTGGAGCCGACAAAAAGCTCTGGGGCTTGATGGCTATCTATCAGAACGATCGGGCTCGCAAATGGCAGGCCGATGAAGTAGAAGCTCTCCGCCAAATTGGCCTCCAAGTAGGTTCGGCAATGCAACTGGCCAGCTATGTAGCACGGGTCGAAAACCAAGAACGCGAACTAGCCGATGCCTTGAGCCGGGAACGCACCGCTCGCGAAAACATGGAGCAAGAAGCCATGCGGGTACTGATGGCGCTGGAACCCTCTTTCCGAGGCGACTTGACCATCCGCGCTCCGCTTTCGGAAACGGAAATCGGCACGATCGCCGATGGTTACAACACCACCATCCAAAACCTGCGGACATTGGTACGCCAAGTCCAAGTTTCTTCCGCAGGCATGAGCGAAAGCTGTGGCCAAAATAATGTGCTGGTGGTCAACCTGGCCGAGCAGGCCCAGCGGGAAATCGATCGCCTGGATTCGGCCATCGCTCAAGTCCGCCAGCTCTCCGCTTCTTCCGAAGAAGTGACTAACTTCGCTCACCAGATCGAAATTGCCGTACAAGCTGCCAATAGCACCGTGCAAACCGGCGATCGATTGATCGAAAACACCGTGAGCGAAATTCTGGAAATCCGTTCGACGGTTTCGGAAACCGGCAAGAAGGTCAAGCGCTTAGGTGAAACTTTCCAAAAGATCTCCAAAGTTGTGAGCCTGGTCGAAAACTTTGCAACTCAAACCAACTTGCTGGCCCTGAACGCCGCGATCGAAGCAACCCGCGCCGGAGAATACGGCAAAGGCTTCGCGGTAGTAGCCGACGAAGTGCGCTCCTTGGCCTATCAATCGGCTAACGCTACCACCGAAATCAGTCGCTTGGTAGACGAAATCCGCGCCGGTACTAACGAAGTGACCGAAGCCATGGAAGTTGGGATCGCCCAGGTGGTACAAGGTACTCAAATGGTCAACGAAACCCGCGCTACCTTGAGCGAAATCGTGACGGCCACTAGCGAAATTGGGACTTTGGTACAATCCATTACCCAAGCCGCCAGCAACCAAAACCGTGAATCTCAACAGCTCTCGGTAGTAATGAACGACATGGCCGAAATCGTTCTAAATACAGCAGATAGCGCCAATCAGCTTTCGGAATCTTTCCAAGCGATGCTCTCTACTTCCGAAAACCTCCAAACCAGCGTCAGTCGCTTCAAGGTCGATTAAAACCATCATCGACTAGCCGGAGGGCATCAATTCTCTCCGGCGGCCTATGCTCCGCCCAGGCTTTGTGCAAGTCTTGCCACCCCATCATCCGAAATCTACTATGACCGACCCACAGTTTGAAGAATCACTGGATCGATATTTTGCGATCGAGTCTGAAGAACTAATCCAGACGATCGAACAGACTCTGGTCAGTTTGTTGGAAGAAAAAACCATCGAACGGGTGCATACCCTCATGCGGGCAGCTCACACCATCAAGGGTGGGGCCGCAAACTGTGGGCTGAAGACCATTGAAACCATTGCCCACCATTTGGAAGATGTGTTCCAAGCTCTCTATCCAGAGGAACTGGCGATCGATGACGAGCTGGGGGCTTTGCTGCTGGAAGGCTATGAGGTTCTTTATATACCCATATCGGCGATTTTGTCCGGCTATGAGTGTGATGAAGAACAAGTCATGACCCAGACGGCAGACTTGTTTGCGCGGTTGCAAGCCAAGCTGGGCGATTTCTTCGGGCGGGAAGCACCGCTCCCCACTGCCGAAGACCTCGGTTTTGATGTGGTAGCGCTGATTTTTGGGGACAGCGTTCCCGAAGATTTGGATAAACTAAATGCCGCTCTGCAACAGGGCGATCCTCATAAAGTCCAAGAGATTTTATTGCCCCAGGCCGAGTTCTTTCTAGAGCTGGGTGCTTCTTACGAATTGCCCGGTATCGCAGAAATCGCCAAAGCCACCATTGCGGCGGTGGCTCTGCACCCCCAACGAATTATTGAAATCGCGGCGGCCAGTCTGGAAAATTTCCGGGTGGCTAGAGAACAAATTTTGACAGGAGATCGGGCCATCAGCGGCCAAGTATCGCCCCAGTTAGCACTCTGGACTCAGGCCAACCCGGATCTGAGCGGCTATGAATTCTCGGTTATTGCAGAGGCCCCGGCAGTTGCCCCGCAGGTCACTAATCATCACGATAACAGCTCAGTCGAGCTAGATAATAGCAATAATTTTGTCGATTTGGTCGATATAAACTTCGACGATACATCATCAACTAATGACTTGATGGATCTATTTGGCACAGAAGAACCAGCCACTGAAGACTTTGGCGAACTTCTCGGCCTAGTCGATAACCACGATACATCATCCACTGACGACTTGATGGATCTGCTGGACTCTGAAGAGCCAGCCGCTGAAGACTTTAGCGAACTCCTCGACCTAGTCGATCATCATGCTGAGTCAGTTAATAACACCCCAGTTCCAGAAATTCTGGCTCCGGCAGCTGCCACCGCGATCCCGCAGGACAGGTACTCCCGTATTGGTGTAGCAGCAGCCACGCTGGAATCGATCGATGGCGAGCTCATCGAAGCAATCGAAACCGAACCAGTGGCCCTGACCGTGGCTACTTCAGCTGCCGAAACTAGCACGGCCATAGCAATCAGCGATTTCTCCCGGGAAGCTGCTGGAGAGATGTCACCGATCGATCGGATTCTCCAATCCATTTCCACCTATCTCCCCGAAGCCCAACCGCCCCAAGCCCCTCCCAAAGCGGTGGTCAACAATAGCGGGCCAGCTATTCGGGTATCGCTAGACCGTCTGGATCGCCTGAGCAACTCCATCGGCGAACTGGTGATCGACGAAAATCAACAAAATGCGCGGGCCGAGCGCATTCATCGCCTGAATCAAGAAGCGATCGAAGAATTAGCCCACGCCAATTATCAACTGGGTCGGATTCGGGATTGGTCCGATAAGAACCTGCTGCAATCCGATAAGCCCCGCCACCGCCGCCAGGGGGATGTGCTGGAGCCCCGGAAGACCATCCTACCGACGGGCCAGGCCACCTCCGGCTTCGATGTGCTGGAAATGGATGTATACAGCGACCTGCATATCCTGATCCAAAAACTCAACGACCACCTGGAAGAAATGGCCGGTCGCCTAGAGCGTCTGGAAGGTTCTACCCAAAAGCTCCGGGTTCGTCAAGATAAGCGCCGCCAGCTCTTTGCGGCGACCCAAGACGAACTGTTGCAAGCCCGGATGGAACCGATTTCCACCGTGTTTGATCGCTTCCCCCGCTTGGTGCAGCAAATGGTCACCAAGCACAAAAAGCCCGCCGACTTAATTCTGATTGGTACTGGGGTGCTGGTGGACAAAGCAGTGGCCGACAAGCTCTACGATCCTCTCCTCCACCTGATTCGGAATTCCTACGACCACGGCCTAGAATCTGCGGAAGTGCGCACTGAGCGATCGAAGCAGCCCACCGGTCGGATCACGATCAGCGCCCATCACCATGGCAATCGCACCACGATCGAAGTGAGCGATGATGGCGGCGGTCTGAATTTCGAACGTATTCGCCAAAAGGGCATTGAACGCAACCTGCTGACTCCCGAACAGGCTAAAATCGCCACGGAAGATCGCCTAGCGGATCTGTTATTCCACCCCGGTTTCTCCACTGCTGACCAAGTCAGCGAGCTATCGGGACGGGGCATCGGTCTGGACGTAGTACGTACCCAAATCGAAGCTTTTGATGGCTCGATTACGGTGCGCTCCGTAGCGGGCAAGGGCAGTACCTTTACCCTGCAAATCCCCCTGAGCTTCACTACTTCCCGCTTGCTGATTTGCGAAGCTAAGGGCAAGACCTATGGTTTGCTCTCGGATTCCTTGAGTCAGGCAATTATTCCGGCACCCGATCGATTGCAATCGGTGGATGGCAGTATGCGCTATCGTCAGCTGTCTGGTGGTCGAGAACAATTGATTCCGGTGCGCGGTCTGGCGGACTCGATCGACTATAACTGCCCGGTTAACTTGCGGGATGCGGATACGGATAAACTTTCTTTGCTGTTGGTATCGGCCAACGGTCAGCAACTATGCTTAGCTGTAGATCGAATTGTCAGTGAGCAAGAGCTAGCAATTTCGCCGATCGGTAATAGTTTCCCACTCCCCAGCTATATCCAAGGCTACAGTACTCTCAGCGATGGTAGTCTAGTGCTGACTCTCGACCCCGTAGCGCTCTTGACCGAACAGCGTGGCGGCTCCAATGTATCACTGAATCGCCGCTCCCAGCTACTAAATTCGCCAACACCGGCCTTGGCCGCAGTTGAGGAAATCGTAGAAGCGGAACTACTGCCATTCCATTCCAGCTCCAATAATCAAATCACCATTTTGGTGGTGGATGATTCGCTGGTCCAACGCCAAGGTCTGTTGCGGACTCTGGTTGGAGCTGGCTATCAGGTACTGCAAGCTGCCAATGGTCAAGAGGCTTTGGCTCAGCTCAATCAGCACCATGAAATTCGGGTGGTGGTCTGCGATATCGAAATGCCCTATATGAACGGTTTCGAGTTCCTGAGCTACTGCCGCCAAGATGCTCGCCTTGCCCAGATTCCGACTATTATGCTGACTACTCGCAGCGGGGCCAAGCACCGCCAACTGGCGATCGCCTTGGGTGCGAAAGCCTATACTACTAAACCCCACTCCGATCGGGAGCTATTGGCCGCCGTCGAACAGCAGCTGAACGCCAACCTGGCTACGGTTTAATTCTTTCTATCGCTTCGGCCTTTACCCATGATGACCCTCGACCCTTCCCCTCAATCCAGCAATAGTAATAGCGATGCCCTGCGCGTGATGCTGTTTTCGATCGCCCAACAGGCGGAGACGATTCCAGAAAATCTGTTTGCGTTGCCCTTGGAGGCGATTGTTAAAATTGTGCGCTGCCCGGATCTGGGGATTTTCAAGCGGGGCATTAGCATGGTAGAAATCGCCGGTCAAACGGTGACGGTGGTAGATCTCTGCTATCGGCTAGCGCCAGAGCGTCCGGCAAATCTGGCCGATCGACAGTTTTTGATGCTGCTCCAAACCCATTCTGGCGATCTTTGTGGCATTCCGGTGGCCAAGTTCCCAGAATTATTAGATTTACCGGTCACGACGGTGCGCCCGATTCCGGCGGTCTATCGGCAGGTGAATGATATTCGCTTCGCTAGCCATATGGCCACCCTGGACAGAGCTGGTCGATCGGAAAGAGTTTTATTGATGGGGATGAATCATCTGTTGGTGGAGAAGCTAGCAACGATCGTCAACAGAGCAGAGCGGCCCCTGGAGCTCAAAGCTGCTTTGAATTAGAGGGCCACATTGGCTGGCTCTCTTCCCAGCTCTACCCTGTATACACAACTGATTTGCTCTAAAGGAGGAGTCGGTTTACCCTAGGCTCGAATGACCACGAGCTGATGGCCCGAAGCTGTGATGGCTGGTTCCGTAGTTAAGCGGTCTTCAAGAGCTGGGATGTTTTTTCGCCGATCGAAGATCACCAACCAACCGCTACTTTGCTTCAGCCGGTTTAAATATCCCTCCAATTGCACTAAACCCTTCTTCAGCGGATCGGCTTGGTCAGTCCGCCAAACCTTCAGTTCAATCCCCAGGATAACATCACCATAACGCAGGCAAAGATCCATTCGATCTCGCCCGATCGCGTATTCTCGCTCCAAAGTACCACCTCCATTTACTACCCGATGCAAGAAAGCCATCATTACCAGGTGGGGAGAAATTTCTGGATAGGAAGCACTTTTCAACAAAGCTTCCCCATGCTGAAGCCAAAAATCCAAGAAACTATGGAGCAAAATATCTAAGTCTATTTCCCCACCAGCAGTTAACCAAGTAGGTGCGATCGTTGGCAAACTATCTTGCGGCCCCTGAGCCAACACTCGTGGCAGTACTTCTCGATAAATCGGATTAGCAATTACCAATCCACCCGCCGGATCCCGCTTCAGCAAACCCAGATCCACCAAGTATTGACGATCTTCATCGGAGGTATTAGGTAATTCTTGACCGGCCAAAATCGGCTCCATAATCAGCTGCACTCGGTCTTCCCGCAACCGCTCCGCCAAACTATCGAGGTGAGTGTCTTTCCGACGGATGAGGATTTCCTTAGCCTCTTCGACCATAACGGGTGTGATGACGGTGTTGGGTGCTGGGGCTACCACTTCTACCAATTGACGAGCGATCGCATTCACTAGCCAAGGCTGTCCTTGGGTTAGATCAAAAGCTAGTTCACAGGCATCGGGTGCAAACACTTGGCCTGTATCATCGGTGTGTTGTTGGTAAAGAGCGGTTACTTCGATCTCTGTGAAGTTATTGAGAGTTAAAGATTCTACTTTTACATTAAAGGGGCTAGAGGTATTCAGCCGGTCATGGCCCCCCACGACCACTTTGTAATCTCGCACATCGCGCATTCCAATCAGCCCAATGGAAGATGGAAAACCCTCTGGTTTTCGGGGATAGCCATCGCGGAGCTGTCGGAGAACGGAAATTAGGGCTTGGTTGCGGAGAGCATCAATTTCATCAATAAAAATGACTAATGGTCGAGTTGCAGCTTGAGCCCATCTTTGCAAAGCATGACGAATCCGCTGACCGGGCGGAGCATCTCCCCATGTCGGTGGCTGAAGCTCTGGTGGTAGAGAAAGTTCCATGGTGTCCCGCCAAGTAGCCAAGATAGCGTTTTCTGCTGCACCAATGTCGTCGTCAAAGGGTGCTCCTATTTCTACAGACAGGACGGTGGAGGTGTATTGACCACTGGCGGTGAATCGATCGGCCAAGGCTGTAATGGTGGTGGTTTTGCCGATCTGTCTGGGCGCATGGATGACGAAGTAGCCTTCTTGGTTCACCAGCCGTTCCACCTGTGGCAATCTGGCTAAGGGAGAAAGCATGTAATGTTTTTGCGGGTTGCAAGGGCCAGCGGTGTTGAACCAACGAGTCATGGTTTTGGGAATGAAGGAAGGTGGGATTTGGATTTCGATCCTAGTTGCTAGTCTCAATGATTGCTGTGACAACTCTCCTGCTAAACGGAGTACCGTTCTAGCGGGAGCTTCCAATGTTCACAAACTGGAGTTCCTGCTTCACTGGCTGTCTAATGACAAAGCCTCCACAGGCAGCAAACGGTTGTCCTACCGTCCGTTGCAAAATGTTTAAACTGGCGTTTAGATCTCGGTCTAAGCTGACTTCACAATTTGGACA
>JANMHS010000108.1:0-6825 GCA_031375385.1 Synechococcales cyanobacterium OTE_70_metabat_200
CCTTGAGACGTTCCAATAGCTCAGCTATTTGCTGGTCGCGCTTTAGTAATTCAGCTTCATGGTCTATAGTCAAGAGCCTACTCATATGCAGTTGCTACTATCTGATCTGGAACTAATTATACACGAAAATAGACACTTACAATTAAATCCCTCCAGAGACTTTGGGCTGTATTTTGAGTAACCAATATCGAACAACAGTTGGCAACAAGTACAACTTCATTGTCACTTCAATCTCTAAACTTTTGTTGCAATTATTCAACTTACATGCGTTTTTTTGAAGATGGTCTTTCAATACCTGATGAACTGCTCACGACGAAGGTCGTGTAGTCTTTTTTTGCGGTGCAGGTGTATCAATCGCCCGCGCAAAACTACCAACTTTTTTTGGTCTTGTTGATGAGGTCATTAAAATTCTACATGTTCCTGCCGATAGTCCTGCGTGCAAAATTCTTGCTGAAGCGAAAGAAATAGGAGAACGAACCGGCGTAAATGGTTTGATCTCAGCAGATTTAATATTTGGTTTATTGGAGCGTGATTTTCTTGTTCGTGATATTGAAGCTGCTGTGGCTCAATCTTTGAAACCAAAACCAGATGTGGATTTGTCTGTTCATCGGATACTTCTGGACTTGGCTTCAACACCAGAAGGTAAAATTCGTCTCGTGACAACAAATTTTGATCGGCTTTTTGACTCCTGCGATAGCAGCCTGAAAGTTTGGCAACCACCTCAGTTACCCAATCCATCAAACTATCACGAAATGGATGGCATTATCCATTTGCACGGCTGCACAAACAAAGATTATACAAGATCAGATGGTAGTGGGTTCATTTTGTCTAGCTCAGAGTTTGGTCGCGCGTACCTTTCAGAGGCTTGGGCAACTGCATTTTTCAAAGAGATCATAGAAAAATACATTGTTGTATTTATTGGTTATTCGGCAGATGATCCTCCTGTCCGATAGATGACAGTTTCAAAAATCGATAGATCAGCGAGACATGGAGTTCATGAAGCACTTGCAAGAATAATATTAGCTGGATGGAAAAGTACAAAAGAAGGAACTCAACAAAAGTTTATCTCCAATGAAGAAATGCATGACGTACTATTGCAAGGTGGAGAGCATTTCAAACTCCAAGTATTATGGCAGCTGGAGATATGGTTCAAGCAATCGGAAGAAGAATATACTGAACTTATTCCTGTTTTCTTTAGTAATGTATGGCCGCGTCAAATCTCAGCTAAAACATCAGCTATCTCATTAAGACTTTTAGATATCACCTTCTTAAGTTCCGTGAGATTCCCAGAATCAGTCAAAGCCATAATCCCACTATTGACAACTATAAATTACAGTTACTCCAACATTATTTTCCCGGACTGAATAAAATCTTATCCCCATCAAACCCTTGAGTTATTAGATATTATTTTATCGGACAACATTGAATCATGGCCTTATAATGCAGGAGGAATCCTTCAACAAATAAGTGATAATGACGAGATCTTAAGTTCAGACGAAATACTGTTGGAGCTAAAGCGGAAATGGAATGCGCGATAATTTTTTAACGCAAATTCTACTAATTTCGAAAACACCTCATGTCCACTAGAGCAAACGCAGGGAATGGCTTTAACTGCTTACCAATTCAACAAAGTCGTCTTCCATGACCCCATCCATATCCCGCAACAACACCAGCTCTCCCGGACATAACTCCGCCCAAATCCTTCAACACTTGCTACCCACCAAAAGTATGACTCAACCCCGCAATCCCCGCATCCTTAACCAGCATCATAGAATTTTTAAAACCATTGCTCCAGAACACCACCTCACTAACAGTTTCAGCATTGAGCCCTCAAACTCAGCAAAAATTCCTATTCCCTAGTTACAACACTCAAACCAACAAAACCAAATCCCTGCCTAAATCTCACCCAACCAAGCCACCAAATCCTCCACCCCATGAAAATCCAACAGCGCCTCACCCAAAGCTTCCACCTGCTCCACCGACAAAGCCCGTACTTGATCGGCCAACTCGATCGGCACTGCCACCCCCATCTGCTTACCGAGCTGGCGCAACACCAAATCCTTGTTTCCTTGGAGTTTTCCCCGCTGTTCAGCAGCCTCCAAACGTTCCAACAACAAAGGTGACAACTGCATAATTAAATCCCTCTCTTCTGGTTCTGTGTCTTGTTTGGCTTCCAACTCTACTGTATAGGATAACAGCAAATTCAAAGCATTAGTGCGATAGACATGCTCCTCTGGCAGCGCCGCTACTTCCGCCATCGCCCGCTGCTGCACTCGACCCCGACCCATTAACCGAAACCATAAAGTCTCTGGAATCACAGGCAGTTTGTGAACCACAATGATCCCCATTTGGAAACCTGCTGTTGCAATGTACACCCCTTGTCCCCAAACAGCCTCATCACACACCGCCCCAAATCTCTCCAACTTATGCTGAGCCAAAGTTGGCGTAACGATCCACATAAAAGCCTGAGGCACTGGCGGAGCTTCCAACCTGTTCAACTCCTGCTGAACCTCCAGAATTTTAATGACACAAGCTTGAATGTCGTCAATCTCCACCGGATTGCGGAATGGCTCAAAAGCTACTCGGTTTTGGTTGACACATTGACCCAGCAAACCCAAAATCGCCTCCGCTGGAATTGGCCCCTGGGGCGTAAAGTACACATCAATAAACTTCGTTTCTGCTTGCACTGAGCGCTGTAAACTGACCTCCCCAAAATCCGACAGGCACAGCTCCAACAAGTTTTTGCTTAATCGATCATGAGGAAACTGAGACATTCGTATTCTTCCTTAATTTACCTGACAATCTCACACAATCCCTTGAAGCGAAACCTCACCCAAACAAGCCACCAAATCCTCCACCCCTCAAAAATCCAACAGTGCCTTTGCCTAGCTTCTAGCTCCACTGTATATGATAACAGTAGATTCAATGCATTAGTCCGATAGACATGCTCCTCTGGTAACGCCGCTACCGCCTCCCCTGCAACTGAGTTACAAGAAATCCGCTACAGCAACAAACAGATCGGCCAATCTGAGAATTTGCTGATAAAGACCTGAATTTTAGAGATCGAAACTATCAGCATCCCCACAGATACTGTTTAACCTCAACTCATGCCAGGACTGGCTGCTCGGTCAATAATTGATCTGTATCCATCAAGCAGTAGTGGTTATAACTGATGAACGAATCATTGTTTCACCGACGGAAGTTCTTGGGATATTTAGGATTGGGAGCGGCTGGTATTGGCACTGCCCTAGTTCTGGGTAATCGCTCCCACACCACGGCAGCGAGCGGCATCGTCACCACCTCCGGGCCACCAGCTTCCACCACCCCCTTAGCAATCCAGGCCACAGACAGCAAAACCCTACCGGAGCTGCGCGGCATCAACCATTGGCTTAATTCCGCCCCACTCACCCTCGCTAGTTTGCGCGGCAGTGTGGTGCTGATCCAGTTTTGGACTTTTGGCTGCATTAACTGTCAGCGCACCCTGCCATACATCGTACAGTGGCACGATCGCTACACCTCCCAGGGTCTCAAGATCGTCAGTATCCATTGCCCCGAGCTTGCCTACGAGCGCGATCTAAATAACGTGCAGCGGGCCGTGCAGCAACACAAAATCCGCTATCCCGTAGCGATCGACAACGACTTCAAAACCTGGAAAGCCTACAATAATCGTTACTGGCCCAACCTGATCTTGGCCGATCGGCAAGGAGTCATTCAGTACGACCATGCCGGCGAAGGGGCTTACGACACCACCGAAAATACCATCCGCAAGCTGCTAGGATAAACTAGCAGAAAATCGATTGTCCCTTCCCACCACTCAGCTATGGAATCTTCGATCGCCCCCCAGCCCAAGCGTCCGGGCAAGAAACCAACCCAGGCGGTGTTTGCCAAAGTTTTTCATGGGGTCAATATCCTCAGCCTCTTACTGATGATGGCCAGTGGTTTGCGGATCTATGCAGCCAATCCGGTATTTGGTGGTCGGGAGGGGCTGAGACTCCCCAAATTCTTGGAGTTCCTGATGATTGGTGATGGCCTGGCCCAAGGTCGCGATTGGCATTTTGCCATCATGTGGGTATATTCCTTAAATTTATTGGGCTATGGCCTGTTTATTTTATGCACCAAGCGCTGGAAACAGCGTTTTGCTGATGGCGGCGATCTGAAGGTCATCCGGGTGAGTGCCAATATCAAGCGCCGCAACTATGCTTGGCATCGGTTGGTATATACATCGATTATTCCGATTTTGCTGTTGTCGATCGCCAGTGGTTTAGCTATGTACAAACCAATCCAGTTCGCTTGGCTGGCCGCCTTATTTCGCGATTGGCAAACGCTCCGGGTCGTCCACTTTATCACCGTCCCGATCGTGCTAATTTTCACCTTCGTCCATTCTTGCATGGCCCTCACGGTGGGCGGCAAACGCTTGGTCAAATCTATGTTTTTGGCCTAATTCTATGAATCCAACTCGTCGTCAATTACTCCAATGGTCTGCCCTAACCGGGGCGGGGCTGCTCCTCAATGGTTGTGAATCGGAGCTATTTGCGCCGGAAATCGGCCAACTCGTAGAACCGCTGAATGAGCAGGTCGGGACGCTACTGCTTTCCCAGAAGCCTGCGCCAGAATATCCGGTGAGTGCGATCGAACCCCAGAAACTACTGGTGAACCCAGAGAAGGAGCCTCCGTCGATCGATCTCGATCGGTACCGGTTGACCATTGATGGAGAAGTCGGCAATCCATTGACTTTGAATATGACGGAGCTGAAAAAGTTAACGCTCACTTCGATGGTGATCAATCATGTTTGTGTAGAGGGTTGGGCGGCGATCGTGCAGTGGGGTGGGGTGCGTCTGCGGGATTTGGCTCAGTTGGTACAGCCCAAGTCTAGCGCCCAATACGTATATTTCCAATCTGCCGATAATTACTATGAAAGCTGGGATCTGGCCTCGGCCTTACATCCTCAAACGCTGATGGCCTATCAGATGAATGGCCAACCCTTACCTGCGGGTAACGGTGCCCCGCTCCGATTGGCTTCGCCGGTGAAGCTGGGCTACAAACAGAGCAAATGGGTCACCAAAATCTCCTTTGTCAGCCAATTAAATGCCAAAAAGGGCTATTGGGAAGACAAAGGCTATGAATGGTTTGCAGGTCTTTAGACAAATCGTCGCACAAAAGACAAAGCAAAGGGAGAAACTAATATCATTAGTTTCTCCCTTTTTGTTTACCTAAAATTAGGTTTGATGATTAGCCCAACTTGAAGTAAACATCGATCATGGCGATCGATTGACCATCCTTAATCGCAGTGCTGCTTTCACCAAGGATGTTGCCCTGGGCATCTTCAGTAAAGGTATTGGTGTGGTTGACATTTAAGCTAGTGACACCAAAGGCACTGAGAGAATCTAGTTCACCAGCATCGGTCAGACCATTGCTGTTTTTGTCTTGCCATAGCTGTAGCTCGCCGAACATGGTGTCGTTGGCATTGACTACTCCATTACCATCGGAGTCGAAGGAAGCTAAGGAGTCGAACCCTTCACCAACTCCACCACCGAATAGCTCACTACGGTTGTCGATCGTGCCGTTATGGTTTTGGTCGAAGGCCAGGAAGGCATCACCACTGGATATCCAGCCGGTGTTCACAGCGGTGCCAGTATTGAGGATGTCGAATAGCACACCTTCTTCTGTGCCAAGGGTTTGAATACCATCACCATTGAGATCGAGAGCGATCGGGCTGATATATTGAACCTTGCTTTGGTCGGTGATCGTGATATTTAATGCATTGTTAGCTAATGCCACACCACCCGCATCGGAGATTTTCAAGGTAAAGGTTTCGTTGCCTTCTTGAACCGCTTTAGCTTCAGCCGAGTTACGACCAGTGCCAAGATATTGGTTTTCTTGGTTGTAGTACTTGAAGAGCGATTCATTGGCAGCCAGTTGGTCTGGGCTTAAGGCCCAAGGCGCAATCACATTCTCTTTCCAGGCATCGACTTGGAAGGATTCGGAAACTCTTTGACCAGCAGCAACTTTGACTGTAATGGTGTTACCAGTATTCAAGGTGCCATCGCTCTTGTAGACGCTAAAGTCCTTGTTATCAGTAACTTGATAGCCATTAGCTGCGGTGTTGACATTTCTCCAGTAGCTATCACCCCACTGTGCATAAGATTTGGCAACCTGTTGGTTTTCCAAGATGCCCTGACCGTTGCCAGTGAAGCTAGCGATCGTCGCGTTACCTAGTACGGTGCCTTTATTAGCATCGATGCGATTGGCTGTGCCGTCACCAATGGTAATGGTAAATAGTCGGTCTTGGTTGCTGACTGCGCTCAGCTCAATGCGATAGCTACCGGCTTTACCACCTTCGTCGATGGAGGTATTACCTACTAATTGAGCGGTCAGGGCTGGAACAGGAGTAGGGGTTGGGGTCGGTGGTACTGGAGTTGGTACCGGTGTTGGGGTTGGTGTTACAGGATCCGGTGTTGGAGTCGGCGGTACTGGAGTTGGTACCGGTGTTGGGGTTGGTGTTACAGGATCCGGTGTTGGAGTCGGCGGTACTGGTGTTGGTACCGGTGTTGGGGTTGGTGTTACGGGATCCGGTGTTGGAGTCGGCGGTACTGGAGTTGGTACCGGTGTTGGAGGTACTGGATCGCAAGCAACATCATTGTCCTGAATGGTGGCAGTGGCTTCGTAGGAATCACCATCGACCAGTGCTGTCAGGTTGAATACCCGATCGCCATCTACAATCAAGTTGTCGATCGTCGCTACCCGTACTTGGAACTGCTGAACATTAGCAGCTACGGACAAGCTATTCGCGTTAACCTTTGCCCAAGTAGCACCATTATCGAAGGA
>JANMHS010000058.1:0-10603 GCA_031375385.1 Synechococcales cyanobacterium OTE_70_metabat_200
CGGTCATAAAGTTCCATAATTAGACCAGGCTGATCCATAGACGTTTCAGCCATTGTCCAACATTCCGGCCTTTGAGGCATAGGAATGTTTTTTCTATTCTAGTATTTATCTTCTAGCTGAGAACTTCGCACTGTCCAGTTATCAACAGTCGTACATCCCAAGATTTCCTTGAGAAGGATGTTGCTAATACTCTAGTTCACTTTTCCGGCGGCATCCTCCGTGATCTCATGACCTTGACACAAGCTGCTATTGAAGCGGCCTATTTTTCAGGAGAAAATCAAGTCACTTTGGAGCATGTGGAAACAGCGATCGCTGACTTTGGGCGCAGTCGAACCTTTAACTTAACTAACGAAGAGCTGACCACTCTAAGATCTTTTATGGCCCAGGAACAAACCCCAGTGGGTGAGGTAGCCAATAAGCTCCTACTCACCGGCAGGCTGATTGAGTACCAGCACCCATTTCGGCGGTGCATTGTTCATCCAGCCATACAACCCTTATTGACTGTGGCTGTTGCCGCATGACTAGCATTAGCCAAGTATCCATCAGCGAATTGCTCTTCAAGCTAGGTGCACAATCGGCCGGTAATGTCTGGACAGTATTGATCATCGATCGCTCAGACTCTGACATGGCTGACATCGTCGAGAACCTCATCGAGTCCATAGAAGTGTTCACCGAATACTCTGTGGGCAGTTGTAATGTTGAAACCGGCGAAGACTCAACTTCCCCTGAAACAGACTATGACATTATTTGGAACGTCAATCACTGGACCGCCGCCGACTGGAAAAGCCTTGATTATCAACGCAGCCAGCTCGATCGCCATCAGCAAGGCGGATCTTTCATCCTATCTGAGTCAATGGCTAAACTAATGATGTCCGCTGCTCCTAACCTTGCTAGCTGGATTGGCAGCAGAGTTTATCAATTGATCTTAGATGCTGAAATTCTATCCGATGAAGATTGTGAGGTTCGGCTGCAAGCCCTACGATCGCAAACTGGCTTCTCAGACGAGCAAGTTATTCAGCAGGCCCAAGCCAAACAGCTTCCTAGCTGTCCCGAGTATGGCGAATGGCTAGTTTTACTGGGAAGGAGCGATTTACTTGAATCCTAAAGCCTCTTTCCTAGGTCTTTGTTTGGAGATTGACGCTCGCACTCAATCGGCTGCGCCTATGAGTATAGAAAATGCAACAGCATCCAAAGTCTATAACTTGATACTTAGTGCACTTCGGAGAGGCTATGATGACGGTAAATTAGCCACTAAACCTCATGAGTATCAAAAGCTCCTACAGAAAACCAAGACCTCATCCAATACATCTAATATAATAGAAATTGTGGGAGGCGCTAAAAATTTCCCTCGAGATCCCAATGAACCTCACTTTGCTAGGGTCGATGGCTGTTGGTTCGATTTCGCTATCACTCTTAAAGAAGCCAATAAGACTGTAGAATTTCTGGGATTTAACTTTGAGATCCGTTTTCCTGAAGCAATGTTTGTTAAGTTCCTACGGTTTGACCGAAACCTCCCTGAACACAACAACAAAGAACGGGGTCTTCGCTTTCATATCCACCCCGGCCATGACGACCTAATGATTCATGCTCCACCCATGTCTCCCCTAGAAATCCTTCAGTTATTCATATATGGTCTAGACATTCCGGACAAGCTTAGACAGTAGACTTTTTGGCACTGAACTCAGGTGGGCATGGTTGAGCTGCGGCTGTGCTGGGACTAAAGTTGTATCCTAGTAACTAGTCCTGTGCCTTACTCCCAATGAATACCGTAGACTACCTTCGCATCAGTCTGACCGATCGCTGCAACTTTCGGTGTCAGTACTGTATGCCAGTGGGGGAGGCGATCGCTTACCAACCCCATCCCGAGCTGCTGACCAACGCGGAGATTCTGCGGCTGGTACGAGATGTATTTGGGCCCCTGGGCTTTCGGAATTTTCGGTTGACTGGGGGCGAGCCGCTAATTCGATCGGGCATCGTAGACCTGGTGGGGGCGATTAGTAGCCTAGAGACCACGGAAGACTTAGCTTTGACCACCAATGCTTGGTTGCTAGCGGACTTGGCTGCACCCCTCTACGCCGCAGGTCTGCGCCGGATCAATATCAGCTTGGATTCCCTCAACCCAGCCACCTTCGCCAAAATCATCGGTCGATCCCGCAGGACGGGTACTCCCGTATCGAGCGTGGAAACTTGGCAACGGGTTTGGCAGGGCATCCAAGCCGCTCATGGGGTGGGCTTCGATCCGCTGAAGCTGAATGTGGTGGTGATTCCGGGGGTAAACGATCGGGAGGTGCTGGATTTGGCCGCCCTGAGCATCGATCGGCATTGGCATGTGCGGTTCATTGAGTTTATGCCGATCGGCAATGATTCGCTGTTCCTGGAGCGGGGCTGGGTGGATTCGGAGGCAATTCGCAGCCAGATCCGAGCGCGCTGGGGTCTGGAGGAGTCCACAGTGCGGGGCAATGGGCCTGCGGACATTTTTCGGATTCCGGGGGCGCTGGGCACCCTAGGCTTTATCAGTCAGATGTCCGAGTGTTTTTGCGATCGCTGTAACCGGGTGCGCCTGTCGGCGGATGGATGGTTGCGGCCCTGCTTGCTGAATGAGAGCGGTCAGTTGGATTTGAAGACGGGGTTGCGATCGGGTGCTAGCGATCGAGAATTGCAAGCCATGGTGCGAAATTTATTGATGGAAAAAGAGGCGATAAATTTCAAGGAAAGAGAATCCGGTAGTGCCAATAGTAGCTATAGTCGCACCATGTCTCAGATCGGGGGATAATTGCACTATTTCTTCATAAGAATTCAGCATCTATACTATGTAAATCATAGAATTAAGCTAGCTCATAGTTAAGCTGTCGAGCCATTCTTTTTACCCCTCCATTTTGACCACATGCTCTGCACAAATCTCGGTCAACAACCAAAAGTCCTCTACCACCAATGATTCCAGCATCAAAGGCTTGCTGAAAAACATCAGCCTCGGCGTGTGTTCGACTAATTGGATTAACTCTCAGTGTAATGGATCTTGGCTGAGGATTATCTGAGGAATTGACACCAAAGAAAATCCTTGAACCAATTGCTAGACGGGCAGTCGTGGAGCGATCATTTTCACTACCCGCTGGGGGTAGGCCAAGCCTTTGCCTGAATTCCACCAATTCCTGAGAAATATTAGTCAATTTCTAAAAATTCCCTCCGTTTTTCCTTGATGTCTATATAATAAGTCAAACCTAGTAAAATCACAGTTGAGTTGCTGTCTCCCAAGTATTGTAATATTGTCCCACACCACTTTCCAAGGTTGACAGTCGATCGCGACCCTGCGCTGCAATATGCTGAGAGAAAGCCGTATTTGAAATCAGTCCCACAAAAGCTGCGAGTCTTTCAGCCGCATGGTTGTCACTGGTCTGGCACTGATATTCTTCCCAGCAATATTCATATTCCTCGTTCGTCTTTTCTCTACGATTTATTCTCCAGAATCCATGATCAGGAACACAGACCACAGAGATAGACCCATCTATTACGGAGCTGAACCAAGAAAAAATAGTTTCCTTCGTTGCCGAGGATTTGAAGCCAAAGAGAATATTAATTTCTTGCATATTAATTTTTCCTGCGTTGCAACGTTCATTATCTAGATCGAGTCGTACTTGCTGAAACTGACGACAAGAGTCTTGGAACCCTCGAACTTCTGTTAAATTCAATGTTGATTTGACCTCTATTCTGGCAAGTACACTATTGCGTAAGTAAACACCTTCTTGCACATGTGGCTTGAGCAACACGGAAGGGGAAACTGACCGATCTATTAATAAAATATCCTCCTGTGTCTTATTCCTGAAAGAGTTGGAAAAAGATATAACTGTGCCTGTTCCACAGTGCATCGTTGGAGGTAGCCATGGTTCCAAGATTCCATCCACCAATAGTTCCCGGAATCTGCCTTGCAAACCATGATGTTTTAACTGTGCAGGTATACACCGAGCGCATGGGTCAACTTCCGGTCTACGTCGCTCAAATAGAAGCCCAGAGAGCCGATCGGGAATCTCAAATTGGCAGGACTACAAAACCCATGCGCGAACTGAGAACCCTTGACGAGCTTACTGAACAATATTTCCGCGATCATCCTGAGGAGATCGACGACTATTCGATGGAGATTTTTCAGGACTTTGCGGAGGACAATGACACCGGAGCTTTACTCGCTTCATTGCGCGTCCTTGCTCGTGTTCGGGGAATCAGTGACATGGCGGCGCGCATTGGCATGACCAGACAAGGGGTGCAGAAAGCTTTGTCTGATGATGGTAATCCACGCCTTGGAAATGTCACTTCGATCATGAAGGCTATGGGCTACTATTTGTTACCCCAGAAGCTCCCACAACCACAGTAATAAAAAACTTACGGCCCTATATCCCAACTGTTGGCCAAGCGATCGAATCAGCTAGAATTAAAGCTAGATAGCCGCGAGAAAAATCATGACCATAGCTCTTCTCGACCCCACCAATCAAACACCCCAGCCCGCAATATTCTACCCCAGCTCCGATGGTGAACCCTTGGCTGAATCCTACGATCATCTCTACGTCATCATGACCACCCTGGCCATGCTGCTCCATCACTTGCAAGGACAACAGGCCACCGTCCTCGCCGATCAGTTTTTGTACTATGCCCAAGGCTTTCCCCGCCTCCGGGTCGCCCCCGATGTGATGGTGATATTTAACGTGGAGCCGGGAGGCAGAGATAACTACAAAACCTGGGAAGAAGGCCAAGTGCCAACCGTGATTTTTGAAATGACCTCTCCCGGCACCCAGACCAAAGACGACATCGAAAAAAAACACCTGTACGAAAGCATTGGTGTGACCGAATATTGGCAATTTGACCCGCGCGGTGAATGGATTCCAGAAAAACTACGCGGATATCGCTTACAGGGAGATCTAGAGCCGGTTTATGTGCCCATCACTAACAATCAAAGTGAACCATTACAGCTTCAGCTCGTCGTGGAAGATAAAATCATCGCCTTTTATCGATTAGATAATGGGGTCAGATTGTTGCCCTTAGCCGAATTGAATCTTGCCATCGAGCAAGAACAGCAAAGAGCCAACCAGGAGGCTCAGAAAGCTCAAGCAGAAGCTCAGAGAGCCGATCAGGAGGCTCAGAAAGCCCAAGCAGAATCCCAGAGAGCCGATCGGGAGGCTCAAAAAGCCCAAGCAGAAGCTCAGAGGGCCGATCGGGAAGCGCAAAGAGTACAAGAGCTAGAAGCTCAAGTTGCAATATACCAGCAGAGATTAGGAGAAACACCGCCTCGCTCAAGCTGAGTTTTGACCCGGTGCTTTGGCACCAGTGACTATCTGAGGTCAAGGCTCCGGCCAACATGATGGCAGATGGCTTCCCAGCTAAGTTATCGGCAATCCTGGCCCTCCAACCCTTTGGCTGCGTGGTCGATAGCTGCCCGCCTCCAGGATTTGGATCTGTACAATGCTGCTTCGCCACCCATCCACCATTACAACTCGTTAAGTCTTCGCTATTTTTAACCATTAATCTCTGGCGGATTGCTAGGATCTGGAGAGTTCCTTCGGGTAAGTTATTTTCATGATCAGTCTCCTCGACCAAGCACCAGATTTGATTGCCGAAGATTATGTAGTCCTCGGCGTGGCCACCTGCTTTCTGCGCAACGAAGACGGCGTTCAGCAAGTGCGCGTCATTGAGCCGATTCCGGCCTCGGCCCTCGAAGCCCTGATGAAAGGGGTGCCCACCTCCTACTCCAAAGCGATCGCCGTCACGATCGAAGCAGCACTGAATTCCGAGCTACCCGCTGACTTCACCGCCGATGCCGAACTGGCCCAAGAATTTGGCAACCGGTCGATCGCCGCCGCCCGCACCTTTAAGCGTTGCCCCGAAGCGAGCACTTTCATTCCGCTGGGGACTAGCTACGATCGCTTTATTTATTCCCTAGAACGCAAGCGTATATTAAATCCCAGTCGCAATGTGACCAAGGATGACAACGTCAAACAACACGCCCATACCCACGCAAAACTGTAGGGTAGGATTGCGGCCCCGACCGAGGTCGATAATTTCTAGATGACCTTGGGAAACAATCGATCAATGGATCTTTCGATCGCCCAGTCGAACCCGCTTTCCGTCGCCACTCCCGGCGTAAAAGTCCCCAATATTTCATTCATCAATAGACCCTGAATGGTGGCATAGAGCAGTCTGGCCTCCCGCAGGGTCTCTTCTTTGCCCAAACCGAAGGGAGTCAAAATAGTCACAAACAGATCGCAGATCTGCTCGAAGGCTCGGGAAAATTCCCAGTCTGACCTGGGAAAAGAATGTTGAACCGTAAACAAATAGAGAGCGGGGTTCTCGATCGCAAACTCCCGATAGCAGATCGCCGTGCGGCGAATTAGTTCCACTGGATGGTCGTTGCTCTGGATATCTGGCAAGCATTCCACAATCCGCTTCCAACCTTCCAACCGAATTGATCGCCGCAGATCTTCGTCTCCGGCAAAATGGTTGTAGAGCGAAGGCGGTTTGATCGCCAAGGCCCGCGCCAACTGATTAATGCTAAAGTCCGATACCCCTTGGGTTTCTAGCAAAATAATCGCGACGTCTAGGATGTCTTGAGGGGAGAGAGTTTTCCCTTTGGGTCTCGGCATAACATCGGACTAGAAACGTTAAATAAATATTTAGACCCGACCATAGCACAAAATGCACCCTTCTTTTAGGGTCGGAGGATATCGACCACCCCAGGTAAGGCTAAACGTCGCTGCCTGCGTAAAAAACGCCGACAACGTCGCTGATCCAACGTTTGACCATAAATCCAAGCCCCAGCCCCCAAAGCCAGCCAAAACAGTGGATGGATTGGCAACAGCATCACCAAAATCACCAGCAGCAGCGTCACTACCGCTCGCAACAACAGCCGCAAAGGTTGCAGCGAAACCTGCAAAACCGTCTTGGTACCCTGACCTTGCAGCCACCAATAAAAGCTATGGAGAAGCCGATCAATCCCCCTATAGATCGGATTCCGGCGCATTTTCTGGGCACGCCGGCGGTTGCCAGCATTCAGCAACACATCTCGCAACACCAAAACTCCCCTAGTGGCCAGATTAACCAGTACCATGCCCGGAATATTGGCAAAGAGTTGCTCGGAACCGACCCGGTATTGGCTGCGAAAAAACTGTTCGCGGGCGAGGGAGAGGCTTTGCAAAGAATGACCGGCGATCTGTTGGGTCATGGCCAACAGCTTACTGCGATGGGAATCGAAGGCCAAGGCTTGGGTGTTGCTGCTGCCCCACTGGCGATGCTGGTCGTCCGCATCCGCAAAAACCTGTTCCAGGTCAGTCTTCAGGATTTCCCGGTGACCGATTAAAACAAAGTCGTGCAAAATATGCCGCAGCTTTTCTGCGCCAATCTGCAAATCTGGCTGATGCAGGTACATCAGATGACCCTTGATCCGCGCTCGATCGCTTTCACTACTCCCCGGCAAAGATTCGCGCACCAACAGCTCCAAATAAGCATCATCGCTCAGTTCCAATCGCTGGGCCTCCCGCTGCACAAATCCATGAAAATGGGTAACCGTCGCCGGATTGACAATGCCTTCCCAGATCCGATTCAGGCCATCCAACCGACCCCAGAGTAGATCGTTGGCCCGCCAGGACTTCTTGAAAAAGCCACCAAAAGCATAGAGGCTGTCACCGGCCAGTTTTTCCTGGGCCGTTTTGCCCTGGCCCAGACCTAAGCGGGCATTCTCCGGCCCGATTCGCACCGTGGCGATCGGTGATTTTTCACCCAAGTCCGTCAAGTATTCAAAAGGATAAACCAGGCGATCGAGCTGCTCGAAACTCTGAAACTTCCGCAGTAGATTGCTGGCCGCCTTGGCTGGAGAATTGTGCAACAGAATGGTCGTGGCCGACTCAATTTGGGTGAGGATGCTGAGGAAACGCTGATTTTCGCGCCGATCATAGTGGAACCGCTGCTGATTCCAGAGATAGCGGCCCTGCTGAGCCGCAGTGGTCAATAGATCGATCTTTTCCTGCAACTGCTGGAACAGCAAGGAAATTTCCTCCGAGGGCAACCATTCACTGGTGATTTCATTGGCCTGCAAAGGTAGATTGATAAAATGCTCCGAAAAAGAAGCAGTCTCCGCTGGCAAGGCATGGGCAGGCATCAGCAAGGGCAAGGCTTGCACGTCCAGCAAATAGCGCAGCAGCCGAAAAATGTACTCATAGAGCAGCGGCCGCAGTTGCTCGTCGGGTTGATCCAGCTCCAGCAATTGGTAGAAGTTGTCGCTAATCAGGGTTCGATCGAACAACTGCTGTTGACCGGTCTGAATAGTCTCTAGCAACTGGATACTGCGACCGACCTGTTGGGTCAAGGATTCCAAATAAGAGCGCTCCATGGGCCGCTGGGTAATCGCTAACACCTCATGAATTTTGTGATTGAGATAAAAATGCTGGCGCAGACTGTAGCGCACGTCCAATTGGCCGAGTTGGGGAACGAAATCTTGCAGACAGCTTTCCCGGCCCTCTTTAATGGCTTTACTGACCTGCTGTTGGGTCAGAAGACGAGCCAACCGCTCCAGTTGGGGCTGGCGCTGCTCGTCGCCCCCCGCATCGAGCCGCAGCAGGATCGGGAGTAGTCGATCGCGCAGATCCACCGTGCGGCTGCGCAGATAAATGCTCTTTTGCAGATCGGGCCCTGGACAATATTGGGGAGCAGCCACGATTTTTTCCGCATTGGCCACCAGGGTCTGATAGCGCTCTACTTTTTGGTTATGTTCTCGGATCGCTTCCAGATCGTTGGCAACGCTCTGGTACATGGGGATTTCTTGCAGGGATCTGTGTAGCAACCGGGCCAGCTTGGGCCGGGTGAAGTCTTGAGTGTTGTTCTGAGGCAGCGGGTCGATATAGAACAGCATCCGCTGAATCGGTCGGGTGGGTGGGCGATAGTACATTTCCCGCAGGGCGGGGCCAAAGGGCGCATTATCTAAAAGACCCCCATCGAGGAAGCGCAGGACTTGGTTATTGCTATGGCTGGGCGATACGGAAGTACTCGTCCTCCGGGATCGCCGCTGCAGGTCGCCCCAAGAAGTGAGCTGTTGATCGACCAAGCTATTGTTGTCATAGGGATCGATCCGCACCATGGGAAACACCACCGGCAGCGCCGAGGTCAGGCGGCAGAGCTTGGCGAGAGCGGCGAAGGTATCCCGAGGCTGGAGAGCGGGAAACTCGGGATGGGCAATGGGGTTCAGTGGTTCTTTACGGCCCCGGCGGTGCTTGAGATGGAACAGGGCCCGGTGGTCAGTGATTTCGGCGATCGCGCCCATGTCATCGAAGATCCGGGAGGTCTTGCCCTGAAAATCCGTGCCGGTGATGAAAAGGTCTAGTTCCTGAAACTGGGAGACCCATTCGGATTCGGGGGCAACGCATCGCTCGCTCAGGGCGCGCGCGAAGGCGGCTTCTAGTTGCTGCTGGTAGTAGCCTTCGCCATCCAGGATCGCTTCGATTTGACCGGCTTGTTGGCGGTTGGGCTGATGTAGCATTTTCTGGATGTCGCCGCTGTTCCGCCAGACTTCGCTGAAAATATTGAAGTCGATCGACTGGCTCACGGTGCTATTGGTCAAGGCATAGCTCAGCAACACACCATTGATGCCGCCGGCGGAGGTGCCGGAGAGCACATCCACAACCACATCGGCATCCACCAGAGCTTTGAGTAGTTTGTAGATGCCCCTACCGCGCACGGCTCGATAGAATTCGTGGCAGACCCCGTTCATGTAAATGGCGAGGGAGATGCCGCTGTAGGCTACCAGACCCAGGCGCACTTCTCGATCGAATTTTGGTTTGTGGTGAGGGGTGAATTCCGCCATGGGTGGAGAGTGAAGCCAAGAGGATTTTTTGGGGGGTAAACTTATCCTAATGCATCTCAAAATTCATGGGAATCTATGATAGATTTTTGAGGTGGTCGAATAGGAAGGTGAAGCCCATGTATCAGCTAACAAACAAAGCAAAACGCGCCGTTCGTCGGGATCAGAGCCTTGAGGGCCTGGAAGCAGAATACCAACGGAACCAGCAGCGGATGCGCCAGATCGATCGGCGCAATCAGGAGCTGGCGGAGCAAATTCGTCTGTTGCAGGAGCAGCCGGAGCATTTTTCGCCTAAGGTGGCGCCGATCTCGCGCGCACGCAAACCCAAGTCTTTACTGCGGCGGTTTAAGGATTTGCGCCAAGGTTTGCAGGGTTTTCGGGGGGGTAAGTATTCTCTAGAGTTTTGGCTGCAAGCGGCGGTGCTGGCTTTGGGGATTGCCTTGGTTTGTGGAACCCTGAGTTTTATGGTGACTAGGCTGATCGCCACGCTGCTGGGCGGCTAGTTTTTTTAGGGTGGACTCAAAAAGATACCTGTAAAAGTCAGTCATTTACTGTGACAACTCTCACCGCTAAACGGAGTACCGTTCTAGCGGGAGCTTCTAACCTCGCGATTAGAGTTTCTTGCTTCACGGACTGAGTATCCTCTAAGCCTCCACAAGCAGCAACGATGCGTCCTCACCGTCGTTTGTAAAAAATTAGATGAATCTAAGTGTTTACCCTTTGTCCGTACAATGTTTTACCCAGCGAACGGGACTGCAAAATGCAATTCTCCTT
>JANMHS010000063.1:0-26394 GCA_031375385.1 Synechococcales cyanobacterium OTE_70_metabat_200
CCACCAGTAGTTCAATTCATTTCATGATGAGGAATACCAAGGAATTATCTTTCAAGGAATATCCTGGTTGTCGTTCGGAGCGGTTTTGTCGTTCCGAATAATGGCCCTATGACTAATTGAATTATTAAAATAGACACTTACTCCCATCCTTGCTCATTGAGCCATCTCATCAATTCTCCATGGCCAAATCCACGATCTGCTAGAAACTTTACTTTGACGTTCTTCGGCAACATTTTTTGAGCTGCTACTAGTGTTGGCAGGTACTTCTCAAAGCTGACACTTGCACTGCCATGCTCAATAACATCATGAGCTATGGGAATTGACCTGCCGCCCCAGGCAATACAGACCTGAATGAGGCAGAACTCATTCCAGTGCATACTAGTGTCGAAGGTTAAGGTTATTTCTTCTCCCTCCCAAGCTGCCAACAAGAATTGTAAGACAGGTGCGTAAAATGTTTCAGCGGTAATTTTGGGGTTGTTCAGAAAATAGCGTAGGCGCTCTAAATGGCTTCGTGCTTGGCATTTACGGTGTGTAAAGTAAGGTATCCAATGACTCTGGCAAGCACTCTGAGCCATGAGCATGGCAGCAACAATTTCGGAGAAGACTTGTAAATGTCGCCGATCTTTTGGCACGATCCATTGACTGAGTTGCTCAAATAGTTGACGATGTAGACGGGGTGATGACATGGGGTTTTTTGTCGGTTGTAAACAAATTTTCCCATGACTCATCCCCTTCCGTTCCTTTTGTCAGGCCATCCAAGACTTTTCTGCATCACCAAGGTGGTTTGACAGGAAAATGTAATTCAGAGTTACCGGAAATCGGACGAGAATTTAGCAATGATCGTTTTTTTGGTAAGCTAAGCCGAGATTTTGGCAAAATTCGATACTATGGCACTGATAGAAAAACAGGTAGCAAAATTGACACTCAGGGGTGTTCGTTTGTTGGTCAGAGCGAACGTCAGTATGTTTGTAAGGCCAATCATGCAGATGCAACTTACGACATTACCTATCGAGATTCTGACCCAGACAATATAACAATTTTGGTTTATACGCATCATGGTAAGCAGAGCCGGGTGGAGATGATGAAATTTCCAAAATAGCTAAGTCTTTTTCTTGTTTGTGATCGAAGACGAAGAAGCTTTAGAAACAGCGGAGATTCTGCTGTAGTAAAGTTGATTTTCTTTGGGTTGATCGATTTGGTGGAGTTGACTTCAGTTCACACCGCTTGACCCCTATAATCTAGGTGCTAAGTGAAGAAGAAACCATGACCTCCCCCGTCCAACACCGCATCTCCGTTGCAGCCCGCAAAGGTGGAGTCGGCAAAACCACGATCGCCTGCGGCCTAGCATCAGTCTTTGCCGCCCAGCAAAAAACCGTCCTACTCATAGACCTCGATCCCCAATCCAACGCCGCCTACGCTTTGGGGGTAGACCCTAGCGCACCAGGTACCGCTGAGTTCCTCATGAGTGAAATGCCTACCCCCTTGGTTGCCGGTGAATACCTCCATGTCTATCCTGGCGGGCCAAACCTCAATAACCAAACCCTGCAATCTTTACACCCCGAAGACCTTGCCGACCTCATCGATCGACTCACCTACGAAGTAATCATCCTAGATTGCCCACCCGGTAACGAGAATCTAGAAAGATTCGGCATCGTTGCTTCTACCACGGCTCTGGTGGTTACCAACGCCCACCCTTTCGCGATCATGGGGGCAAGTCGGGTACTCTCCGTTCTGGATAGCTACCGAGAGAAAGAACGGCGAGGACCAAAGCAATGGGCCTTAGTTCTTTCCCAGATCGATGAAAGAAGAGCCTTGGATAAAACTCTACCTGGAGAGTTAGCCACTATGTACCCAGAGATTAAGCATCTGATGGTGCATCAAGACACTAACCTTTCCCAAGCTGGTGCTCAACAGGTGCCGATCGTGGATTATGCTCCCAAGTCTAAATCTGCCGAGGAACTGAAGTTGATCGCCCGCTGGGTACTGGAGGAAAACCATGGCTCCTAAAAAACGTAGTCCTTCAGAGTTATTGCAGGCAGCAAAGGCCGCAGGCACCGCCATCCAAGAACAGGATCGGGTGGCGGAGGTGCGAGCGACTATGGTGAAAGTTACTAGTTTACCTTTGGAGAAGATTACTAAGCGGGCAATCGATACGAGGGAACTGAAATCTAAGCACGTAGAAGGTTTATCAACTTCGATCGCGGTACTGGGTTTACTGGAACCGCTGGTGGTCGATCGACGTGGGCGATTGTTAGCGGGTGGACATCGGTTAGAAGCAATTTCTTCCTTGAAGACCGAACAGCCAGAGGTTTATGCTGAGAAGTTTCCAGAGAACCAGGTACCCATCCGTTCTCTGGATTTTGATGCAGATGAAGAGCCAGACTTGGCGCTTCAGGTGGAAGTTGCTGAGAATGAACAACGCCGAGACTACACGGCCTCGGAGGTGCGGAGCTTGGCCGATCGGCTAAAGGCCGAGGGCTACGCGGATTCTAAGGGCCGTCCGGCGAAGGGTCAAAAGGCGTTGCGGCCTGCGCTGGAAATCATTATTGGCAAGAGTCTACGGACGGTGCGCCGGTATTTGAATGAGCCGGAGGAGGAAGTTGTTGAGGTGGGCTTGGAAGAGAAGGCTTTAACTGGTTTGCAGGGAAGCTTGGATCGGTGGCAAAAAGCCTATGGGGGTGTGGAAAGTGAGGTTTTGCAGGAGGTCGATCGGGAGGTGGAGAAGCTTCAAAAGCGCCTTATGACTATTACCAAGAAATTGCTCAAAGCTTGACAGGGAGAAGGATCGAAAAAAGGCGGACACGTGTCCGCCTTTTTTATGGATAGATTGCAATCTTTTATTAGTCAAGGTTGTTTGGTGAAAGATCTAGTAGGTGTAGTTATTACTAATCGGAATTTTGTACTACTATTGATCACGATGATAAAGTACAAATTTTCTATTAGTGAGAAATTCTGTGACACGTAAAAACTTCCCTTTGTTCATATCGGTTTCAATATTGATTTCCTCGTTATTTTTTCTGATTCTCATTAAGTTCGTTTCTTCCCAGAGGGAAAATTTTCAAACTCTACAGACTGAAATCGACGCTCTCAAGCTTGAATCGAATGCAGTTCAGGAATTGAAGGATAGATTAGTTTTGCGAAGAGATGTTTTAATGCTAAAAAAAGACAAAATTTCGATGCAAAGTTCTGTTTACATGAATTTTTTTCAGATATTAGGAGGGGCAGCAATATTTTTGACAACTTATCTTGGCTATCGTAGCTTTAGAGTTGCAGAAGGGAAGCAAGTGACGGAGAGTTTTGCAAAAGCGATCGAGTATTTGGGTAGTAAAGAAGTTGAAATACGCCTGGGGGGCATTTACATCCTTGAAGAAGTTGCCAACAAGTACCCAGAGTATCATTGGAAAATCATGGAAACTTTGAGTGCTTTTGTTCGTGAAAAAACTCTCAAAGTCTCTGGCCCAAAAGACCCACCAGGCGTGGATGTAAGAGCTGCACTAACTGTTATTGGTAGGAGGCAATCAATTTATGATGCCGATCATTTATTTCTCAAGGGCAATTCTATTGATCTGAGAAAAGTAGACTTGCAACAAATAGAATTTGATAAGAGGGCGAGATTGAATAGGGTTGACTTTAGTGGCTCCGTACTTTCAGGAGCTGGTTTGCAAGGAGTTCTTTTGGCGAATGTGAATTTTACTGGGGCAGACTTGAGAGGAGCCAATTTATCGGGAGCTAACCTTCATTCAGCCAAGTTAGCGGATGCTGATTTGGATGGGGCAGAACTGAGGAAGTGTAGGAATTTAACTAATAAACAAATTAAAGAAGCTTGCAACTGGGAAAAAGCACAATATGCACCAGGGAAATTAGAAGAATTGCTACATGATAAAGATTCCGATCCCTAGGGCATAAGCTGGTTGTAGCTATTAGACAAAGTGGCAGTAATTACTAACTTGACCACATAGTTTGGGGAAGACAGTGGAAGAAAAAGGCGGACACGTGTCCGCCTTTTTTCCAACTAACCGAGGCGCTTAAGTTCTCCAAGCAAGGCATCAAGGTACTCGCCGGATGAAATTTGTTCGATACCTCGTCCACCTGGGTTCTTTTCTTCAAACAGGTGTCTACCATCAATTTTAGACTGGACGTACCAGACTCCATCACGCTTGAAGAAGTGATCGTGGAACTCACTACTGCCATCTTCCAGAGCTTCTGCTGTCCTAGCGTCTAAAATATCTGGACCTTGTCGCTTCTCGTTGTACTTATAGTACTGACCATTTTGACGGTGATAAATTGCTTTAGACCAACTAGACATAGAATGTTCTCCACTAAGGCTATTGGATTACTTTTCGACCATCATAGCAAAATTTATTGGAGGAGTCGGAGTTTGGGAAGGTTAATCGACTGAAGAGCCTTGCTTCGTTCTTTGGCATAGCGGGTATTCAGCGCGATCGCTTCTTGATCGCTGATGATGTCTGCTCTCCCCAACTCCATCAGCAACCACTGGGTTTCATCAAGGTGAACATCCTCATCTACGAGCTGGGTAATGGTGTCACCCAGATGATCTAGAGCAGAACGCTGATGGGAGATTTGGTGTCGGGCGGCTAGTTGCTGGATTGTCTGTTCAGCGCTCAAGGGGCGAGTGGTCTGGAAGGTATTCATCGCTTGGACTTTGTCGCTTTGGGTCACCCCAATTGGAGCATTCTCAAATTCGCCAACTCCAAAGAGATTGATCGACCTCCCGCCGTAGATCTCCTTCAAGCTGACGAAACACCGGATTTAACTCCCGCTCCAAAGTAGCCCTTTCAATTAACCCCACCACCCCAGGCCGCTGCCACCGAAAAACCTCTGTCCCCAAAGGCAGGACAATTACCAACAAAACAATCGGCTCCGCCATCGCCCCATCCTGAGTACTCTCCCGCCGAGCGCTGAAATGCCGGGATGGCGGGAAATAGTCGATGACGATTCGATGACAGTAGAACCGTTCATCGTTCTTGAACTTCTGCAAAAACTGCTGCGGGGGTCTCCGCCAAAGAACCATATAACACCTCGATCCATTGGGATTCAGTCTAGCCATCGACCCAGCAGCCCGCACCCGCCAAACCGCGCAGACCGTCCCCAGACAAACGTTTCCGAAACGTTTACCGATCGCCAAAGAAACGTTTGCCGAGTCAGCCAAAACCAGCAAAATTGTCTAACCCTCTGGTGACCCCTAAGATTCACTTAGTACAATGTGTTGAATCTTTCACATGCTAGTAGACAAACGTTTCCCCATGGACGCAGTGCCAATCCTAACGAAAACCTCAGACCTAGACAAACGTTTTAACATCTGTAAAAACGCCCGCATCAATCGTTTGGCGATGCTAGGATTGACCCCCAACAAACTGCTGAAACAGGGAAAATTCTATATGCTCACGCCCGAGCAAGTAGAGCTATTCACCGACTTCGACCAGTACCTATTGCTGAATGGCACCGCCGAAGGATATTCCAAACTAGCCACAGCCTCGGTAGTCATGGAGCTAGACGAATCCCCAGACACCTTTGAAGCCGAGGAAGCCACTGAACCATGGGCAATGGCCAGCGAGCCAGAAGACCCAACCGCATCGGGAAGCTTGGTCATTTCCATGGCCGAAGAACTGGAAGAAACTCCAGAGCCAGCGGAAGCAGAGTACGACTACACCGAAAGCAATTACCAGCCCGACCGCAGTACCCAAATCCTGGTACAGAACGCCCAGCGCCGAGCTACAGCATTGCTAATGGCCGAAAATGCCTTGGCCCAGCAATATATGGAGAACCCATCGTTGCTCAGTCCAGAGCTACAGGCCCAAATTGGAAGCCTTCAGCACCGAGAAATTGACCCAAAAGAATTAGCCGCATCGTTGATAGCCAGCGCCCAAGGCTACAAACGTGGCGCGGCCTAATCACCAAACCGCTGGGCTTCCTGAAAAGCGAGCGACGACCTGACCCTGATGATATTTTCAATATCCTGCTACTCTCCGTGCTGCTAGTGTTGAGCGACTTCACTATTTTACCGATCGCCCTGGCCACCCATTGGTGGTTTCGAGATCGTGACCTTTAGACTTTATCGCCTGGAAGAAAAAGCCCGAGTGCTGGCAGCGCTGAAGGCTAATGGCTCTATCTTACTCAGTGGCGATGAGGGCAGCGGTAAGACGGTGCTGATGGATGCTATCTGTGATGACCTGCGGGATGAGGGCTATGAGTTAGCGATCGTGGCAGCGGCCTCTACCCAGCGGCAAATGTTGCTGGGCATTTGTGAGCAGTTGGAGATTGAGGCGATCGACCTAGAGGGCAAGGTCATGACCGTAGAAAAGCTGCGCTGGGCAGTGGCGGATTATTTACGAGCCAATCCCGCGACTTTTCTGGTCTTTGATGATGCCCATCAGCTAGAACCGAAGTTTCGGACTTGGTTGAAGACGATGCAGCGGCAGGGGATATCGCTGTTACTGGTGGCCACCCACCCACCGCGTACTGATGTGTTTTTGAATACACCGGCTTTGATTCTGCGGCCTTTGGGTGATGCAGCGATCCGGGATTTGATGACAGTGGCGGCAGAGGCCCGAGGGTTGGATTTGAGTGCGGGGCAGATTGCGAGTCTTCAGCAGCGGGCGGGGGGGCATCCGGGGTTAGCGGTGCGGGTGATTGACGAGGAGTATTTGGGGTTGGAAGTGGAGGCGGGAGACCATGGGCAGTATTTCGATGTGACTCCCTTGCTGATTTTGTTTGGGACGGGGTGTGTGATGCTGCGGTTCTTTGCGATCGGCACGGATTCGCGGTTGCTGTATGTGATTGCGGGGATGTCGGGGGCGTTGTTGTTGGGGTTGACTTATATGCTGAGAGTTTTGCCGAAGGATTCGCGGCGGGTTAGTTAGGGGGTGAGTTTTGATTTTGGTTGGTGGTGTTGGTTTTTTGTTCGTGTGGATGGCAGGATTTTAGGGATGATGACACTTACGCATTTGGCGATTTCGGGGTTGATGACGAGTTTATTTCTGGGTAGTGCTGACCCGGTGGTTTTGAGCGTGGGGGCGATCGCGGGACTTTTGCCAGATGTGGATATTAGTAAGTCTCCAGCGGGACGGGTGTTGATGCCGATTTCGCGGTATTTAGAGAAGCGGTTGCCGCACCGGAGTTGTACCCACTCGATTTTGGCGACCGTGGTGGTGGCGATCGCTGTCTATGCTTTGGCTTACTTGGGGGTGATACCTCGGGTCGTGGCTCACGCGATTGTCATTGGCTATACCTTTGGCTACTTGATGGACTTGACCACTAAGTCTGGGATTCAGTTATTTTTCCCAGCTACTCTGCGGTGTGTGGTACCGGGCAACCGGAAGCTACGGCTTTCGACGGGCAGCAATTGGGAATATGGGATCTTGGCGGTGGCGGTGGCTTTATGGCTGATGGTGATGAGTGTGAATACTAGGGGCGGTTTGGCTTCAACTTTCAATGAGATTTTGGCTACGCCGCGCGGGATTCAGGAGATTCTGAGCAAGCATGGGAGTACCAGGCAGATCATCGCCCAGGTAGAGGGGGTCAGAGTGATCGATCGGGTACGGGTGTCGCGGCGGTTTGGGGTGTTGGAGCAGCGTGATGCGAATACTTTCATTGTTTATGGGCTGGAGCAGCTGAATGAGCTGTATCAGGTGGGAAGCCGGTTGGAGCCGGAGAACCAAATTTTAAGTGAGCGGATTACGGGGACGGTGGGGCGATCGATCTCGACAAAGATTGAGACGGTGACTTGGTTGGATGAGTCGATCGGGGAGAAGTTGGGGGATTTGGTGAGGCGGTATCCGGGGGCACAGGTGTATTTGACGGGGGCGATCGAGGTGGATGCGGGGGAGGAGGTGAGGTATGTGGCGAAGCCGCACCAGTTGGCGACGGTGGTACGCCATGGGAATAAGGTGCAGCTTAATGCTTGTCCGTTGATTGAGGCGGTGGGGTTGTTGCGAGAGCAGTGGGGGACGGGGCAGGTGTTGGTGAGAGTGATAAATTAATGAAACCCCATTCTATGGGGTTTCTTATCCTTTGAAGGAAGCAGGATATTGGCTCTGCTGGAGTTAGGCGATTTTTTTGTAAGGGTAGCGGGCTTTTTTGACGTAGCGATCGAAGAATCTACCGTGAGAGCTGGCGGCCATCAGATCGGCATAGACCGACTGGGGAACGCCAGAGTATTGATAGGTTCCACCGCTGTGAAACTGGACTTCTAGCATCCGTGTGTTTGGATCATAGCCAACGGAGGCGAGGTTTGAGGAAACTACGAGCGTTCTGGGCATGATGCACTCCCTTATTTAGTCTATTTGTACTTATTATAGCTTTTTTAAGGGAACCTGTGCGATTGCTAGACGGCAGTGGTAAACCGATTTCTAACTTTATGTATTATTACAAGCTCACTCGCTCGCCTATATCCCCAAGGCCAACTGAGTTCTCACCATTTGAATCTGGAGTTGTACGGGCCACTCAGCGCTCGGCAATGCCTTCGGTGGTAGGCATTGCAATGGACTCAGATCGAACAGCCATAATTGTCCAGGGGTAGCCGATCCTCCTTGGCGGCGATGAACGTAGAGATGGCAGCGGGTGCAGAGACAGACCAGGTTACTGGGATCGTTGTTCTCGGGCTGACCGTCCCAGTGGTGGACTTGAAGCAGGTAAATGCGGCGCTTGGAATCGCGGAAGCCATGGAGAGGACGACGGCTCGGGGAAAAGCATTGGACTCCACAGCGGTAGCAGCGCCATTGCTCGCGTTCTTTGAGAGCGGTGGCGATTTGAGTCCAGTCTTTTGGGTAGCGGGAGTCCATGGGCAAGCCGGGAAAGTCTTGGGACTATTTTAGCTGCTGGTTTGGGATTTGTCGATCGGGTAGTGTCAGCTTCGCTGAATCGAGGCTGTTTTTTTAGAAGTTAATGATCGTTTCGTAGTTGCTGCTAACAAAGCCTTCATGCAGTTGTTTAGCCTTTTCCAATCCCTTACCGGTTAGGAAGGTCTTGTTCCATCTAGCCTGACGACTGCTTTCACCTTCTATATAGCCGTTACATCTTAGAAGATCGAGAACCAAGTAGTTTCTCATATGCCAGTGCATGATACGGTTTTTGTCTTTCAAGGCTGGATAGTCGCGAATAGTTTGATCGTGGTACTCATTTTCACCTGTACTGTAAATGAATAATAGTGTTGCTAAAGCTTGCTGGTTAAGGATCTTGATCTCATCAGCGGTCATTCTCGCCAACGTGTTTTTCAGGTGCTTTACATCCCGATCGTCAGTTTTAGGGAGGGTCATGGGTTCAACCAAGGGTGATGTTAACTCATTGCAACCAGGCAACGGGCTTTTTCTACTACCCATGATTCGGTTTTTTTACTGTTTATCACTTTTTCCAAGGCTTCTTTAGCGCATTTTTCCTGAATAATGCGTCGGGCTTGGGATACTTTAGTTCTTGCTGAATTTTCTGTATAGAGTTCAATTTGGATCAAGGCTTTAGTTAACTCCTCATCTCCTACTCGGTCGTTACTAAATGCCTCGAAGTACTTAACAAAGCACCCCATTCCAATGGATTGAAGACTATCAGTTAGTTGACTATCATTCATTTGTGTATCTCCAGTAAGGTTAGATTTTCAGGCGCACTTTAAGCTTTAATCGAGATTTCGATGTTCTCTGGATTTACTCCAAATTGTCTGGCTAGTCCCTCCTTTGCTTGAGCGATCGTCAGCGTAAGTATATTTAGACTTGGTGCGGTAGATGAAGCGGTCTTACCCAGTTTCTCAAATTTCAGGCTAGAGAGATCAATCCCCAGTGTTTCAAGGGTGGTATAGCGGACAGGATTTCTCTTGCCATCCCAACACTTAGGAAAGTTAACGGCTGCGGCCTCAGAGATTTTAATTATGTAGCGGTTGTTCTTGCTAGGCTCAATACTACAAATTTTACCCACTAAGAAAGCTGCTCCTATGTCGGCACCTTGAGAATGGCAACAGACAAGGAAATGAGCATTTCTAGCGCGATTCTCACTGAGTGGCCAATCAAAGTCGCCACCACATTCGAAAATAGTCTCGAAGCTGTTGCGGGTAAAGGTTTGAATTACTGTACTCATCTGAAGTCTCCTTAAGCAATACATCAGTTATGGCTTAGGTTTCTTTGATCGTCAATACTTTGTAGATACTTTTATGATACTTGTTGGATAAAGTCTAGGCTTAAGTAATGGCCATTGTCGATCGCTACCCTCTCAAAACTCCTTGGTGAGAAACAGGGCTGGGGAGAGGTGGAAGAATGCTGCCAGCTTTTCGACATGTTCCACAGTAAACCGGCGTTGTCCGCTGAGGACTGCTGAAACAATCGATTCTGTCTTAAAAATCGGCACAAGATCTTTTTGCTTGAGGTCTAGTTCTTCGATCAAAGCCTTGAGTAGTTCGACTCCTTGTAGATCGGGAATGGGGACATGCTTTTCTTCATATTCATGAACCAGCATCCCCAACAGATTGAGGTAGTCTGTTTCCTCTGGGGCGAGCTTTGGGGAGTCTAGAAGGCGATCGATGACTGCTTGAGTAGCCTCTAGTTCATCTGTGGAAGAGATCGATCGCGGTGGAAACTCCATTAGGAGTTCGCGGTACCGATCGCTGCCGGAGCTTACGGATGCCTTAGTTTGTGTAATGGACATTGCTATTTCCTCGCTACTTCAAAGTGAGCTAATTGTTGTATCAATCATCTTTTTTCCAATTCTCCTTGTCATACTCGGCATGAGTGAGAACAGCCCGGATGAACACTTTTTGGTACGTGTAGTCGAGCAACGCGATCAGGCGATATTTGTTGCCCCCAATGTTGAAGACCGTAAAATTACCACCCAAGTCCGCTGACGGCATGACTTCACGCAGCTCCGCTAGATTTTGCCAATCAGCAGTACTAGCCAGCTTGTACCACAGGAGTAAGCCCGCTTCAGCACTGGAGTGAATCTTCCAAAACTTGACTAGGCGCGATCGGGTGATGATGTGCATGGAGATATCGACTTTTTGGGGTGCTTGATGCCATCATCAACAATCTTAGCAAATTGCGAATTTCATTGTCAATCTACGTTTAGGGTAAACGTTTTTTCTCTGGCTAAACGTTTGTCTAACTGAATGTCCCAACATTGCCAAAACGTTTACCCTAAACGATCGATCCCCTCAAAAAAACAAAAAACTCGCCAGCTATATAGCTCGCCATATTACCCACCCCACAAACGTTTCAGCCAAACGAATCCCCCATCAGACATTTAGCCTAAACCTCCTCGCACCCCCAAGCGGATCGCCTGATGCCAAGATCCCCCTAAACCCAATATTCTGGGAAAAAGACATTGCGCGGCCCATGGCAAAACCCAAACCCCTCCCAAAAAGCACCCTCAAACCCCAGAAAGCCCAACTGGTAACCGCCCCCACCAATAACCCAGGCATCCACCTCGGCAACCAAATTTACTGGTCACCCGCCAAAGCCAGCAACCCCCACATGGTCATTCTTGGTACCAGCGGCAGCGGCAAAACCCAGACCCTCAAGGCGATCGCCCACGACATGTTTCACACCATGCCCAGCCGCTCGATCATCCTCGACTTCCACGGTGACCAACAGATTCCCGGCGAAACCTGCTACCCCCTGCACATGGCCAGCCCTCATGGCATCAACCCCTTAATTATCAATCCCGACCCCGCCGGAGGAGGCCCCAAACTCCAAGCCATCGCCGTAGCTGCCAACCTCCGCCGCTCTCTCCTACTCGGAGTCAACCAAGAAGGTTTGCTGATCATGATGCTCGAAGAACTCTACCGAAAATTCGGCATCATCCAAGAAAACCGCCCTAGCTGGGCCAAGTCCCTGCCCAACCTCACCCACCTGAAAAACGACATCGACAACCGCGTCGAAGCAGGCTGCAAAGAAGCCCCAAAACTCCAAATCAAACTAGCCGCCACCTTCCAATACGGCGTATTCTCTCGTCCCCAAGTCAACCTAGATCAAGGCAAACACATCCGTCTCGATCTCTCTAAACTGCCTCCCGAACTGGGTGCGATCGCCGCCGAAGCCATCCTGAAACAACTCATGGATGCTCACCGACTTGCTGGCGAAGCCCCCACACCCAAGATGTTCATCTTCGTAGACGAAGCCAAAGAACTGAAAGGCTCCAACACCCTTGATCGGATCGCCGCAGACGGACGGAAATATGGACTCGGAGTAATCCTCGCCTCCCAGCGCGAAACCCATCTATCTGGCGATATCCTGGCCAACACTGGTACCAAAATAGTCCTGCCTGTCGATGCTGCCGACGTGCGTAAAGTAGCCAGCCGCTTCCGGTTCGACGCTGGCCGTATCGCTAATCTGGGAACTTTTCAATGCTTGATTCGGATGGGCAGCAAAGCCGAAAGCTGCACGATTGAGCCATTTTATGCGCGGGGGATCCCCCAACCCCCCTTGGGAAAGGGGCTTTAAACGATGAAGTCCTTTAAGTCGATCGCATCAGCGCTGATTCTATTGGGGGTTTGGTACATGCCGAAACCCACCACTATTCTCGCTGCGGCCCAAGCTCCATCGGTATCGATCCCGGTTAGTCCCAGTCCTAGTATCAGCAGTAGTCCCACAGCTTCTAATACCAAACGTCTCAAGATCGAGGTAGAAGTCAGCAGCACCAGCGAAGTCCTGATTGAGGAAGGCCAGAAGGTTGCGGCCCAACAGATTATTGTCGATCGCAAAACCGAGCGGGCCAGCCTGACCAGTCAGCTTCAGGAAGTGAAACTGTCGATCGAGAAGCTGAAGACCTCGCCCAAAGTCAGCCAAGTTCCACCGACCAACGTCAGTGCCCTGCGGGCTTTACCCAACGCTAAGTATCTCGAAGAAACCGCCCAGGTCACCGCTGCTGCTGCCAAACTCCAAGACACCCAGCGCAAATATGCCGTCGCCCAGAAAGTCGCCAACGCTCCCTTGCCCGAAACCGGCCAAATCCGCGTCAGTCAACAAGCCATCCGGCAGGCCGAAGAAAACATTCGGAAACAACAACAGAAAATCGATGCCCTGGCCAACATTGAAGATCTAGACCCCGCAGTCAAACAACACGAAGAAGCTAAGATCGCCCAGCTCCGGCAGAAACTCACGGAGTTACAAGCCAAACTGGAACCCGAGCAACAAAACCTCTCGGTGGCCGCCGTGAACCGATCGAGCACCCTGGAAGCCGCCAGATTTGAGGTCGCCACGGCCCAACGGGAACTAGAACTCGCCAAAGCCAGACTGGGAGCTGCCAAGGAAAAACGCCAACAGACCGAAGTGGACTACAGCTACAAACAAGTCGAACACGGCCAACAAACCCAACGCCTGGAGCTGGAACGGGTCAAGCTACTGGAATCTGGGAAATTGCAGGAGCACGATCGGGAATATCAACTCGCCCAACTCATCCTCAAACACAATCAAATCCAGCGCCAACTCGAAGACCTAGCGGCCATCAAAGTCCCCCATGCCGGAACGATTCGCCGGGTGAAATTGGCTGGACAGCGCGGCGGACTCTTGCTTTACGAAATCACCCTGGTTTATCAAGTGGGCGAACGGGACAGCAAAACCAAGGCCAACACTTGGAAGGATGAAACCAATGTGGACTAAATCGACCTGGCTGCTCTTGCCGTTAGCGATTGGTTTTAGCACCACAGCCCACGCGGGAAGCAAAACAAATCCGGCTCCACCACCCCCAATCCAAACACCCAGCCCAACCCCAACCGTGTTACCGACGGCACCGACGGTGGTATCCAGCTCGCCCGCCATCACACCAAAGCCCTCACCATCAACAACTCCAGCGCCAGTACCCAGCCCTGTCATCATTCCACCCGTTCTCCGGGACACCCCCAATAACCCATTGGAAGGCCCACAGAACATCGATGACCTATTGAAAATGAGGGTTTCAGCGGATTTATGGCAAGCGATGTATCAACCATTACCTTGCCTCGATACTACCGCCGACTGCGTGCAACGACTCCAAGCCGAGGCCATCCAAAACAGCACCGTCCTGCGGGAACTGGACACCAAGGTCTCATTGATTAACGAGAAAATCGAAGAAGCCCGGAAGAATAACCAAAAGTCGATCGATTTAGCGATCTTCGAACCAGCTCTCCAAGTCTTCCTGCGCCAGGACACCATCGTAGAAAACGGCCAAAGCCGCAAAGTCGGCGTAGTCGAACGTGTCGGCCAACTATTTACCAATCCGGGGCCCGTGATTAACGATCTCCTGGGGGCGATCGGCATCCCGATTCTGCGTGGCGTTTTTGGTGGCAACGATGCCCAGCAAGGGCGGGCGATCCAAATTAGCGACCTGGTGGTGAAGGTGGCAGAGATGGAACGGGGGAAAACAGAGATAATCGCCAAAACCCGCGATCGGGTGCAGCAATTGGTGCTGGACTTCGACCTTTACGCGCGGGAGTTTCAGGCCGAACAGGCGATCGCGATTTCTGAGGCAAAGTCGTTGCAGCTCTATCGGGTGACCTATGCAGCGGGCGATGGGGACACGGATGTCTATCTGAACCGGAAGGAAAAGGTGGAAAGGGCGAAGTTGCAGGCTTTTAAGGCTTGGGCTAAGGTACGGGGGCAGATCACTAATTTGAAAACCGTGGTTACACCGAGGGAGTGAGGACTTGTTAAATAGCATGGATACCGTGTTATCATGTTGTGATGATCGAGTCTTTTAAGAACAGCGGCACCGCAGATATTTTTAACGGCGTGAACTCTAAGGCTGCTCGTAAGCTTTGCCCAGAGTCAATTTTGCGGGTGGCAGTGCGCAAGCTGGATCAGATTGATTCCGTCACCAATGTTGATGAGCTGAGCGTTCCACCGGGCAATCGGCTCGAAATGCTGTCTGGCGACCGCGAGGGTCAGTACAGCATTCGGATCAATGACCAGTACCGAGTTTGTTTCTTTTGGTCTGAGCTAGGTGCCGAAGAAGTAGAAATCGTTGACTATCAATAAATTGAAGGAAACTATTATGGTTCGCATCCCCACCGATCGACCGCCGACCCATCCCGGCGAAATGCTCCTCACGGAGTTTCTAGAGCCGATGGGCCTGACCCAAAAACAGTTGGCCGATGGGATCCATGTGCCTTACCAAAGGATTAATGAGATCGTCAATGGCAAGCGAGGCGTAACTCCCAGCACGGCCCTACGGCTGGCGAAGTTCTTTGGGATGTCTGGGGACTTTTGGATGAATCTACAGTTACGCTGGGATCTATATCATGTCCAAAAGCATGAGGGGGCGTCGATTCAGCGGATCGAGGCTTTCAGTAAGGGTTAATGGGCGGTTGTTAATTAATGGCTGCGGGGGCGGATGGAAGAAATTAGTTGGAATCTGCTTAGGAAGATTAGTTATTTTATCAAAATGGTTTTGGCTCTGGAATCAGCCAAATAACTGCTGTAATGGTTAGCAATCTATAATAGAGTCTTAAGAGTCTGATAATGGTAATTTTCGGACTCTTGAGCCTTTTCGCTACCCATATCTATGGATACAGATTTTAGTAACAGTTCAACTAGTTTAGTAATTATTGATAACCAAGATAACTTGGTGGAAAGTTCCCCTGGCTTCACCTCTTTGGGAGAGATCGCCCTCACGGTTAACGACGATATTTGGGATGATTTCCTGAAGCTCCATATTTCTCCGAATACTCGGCGTACCTATGCAGCGGCGATCGAGGATTTTTTTCAGCAGCTTACGGGTACTGGCCCCAGTCCCGAGCGGATTCGGGAGTTTTTGGGGTTGCCGGAGGAGCAGGCTTTGGGGGTGGTACTGAAATATAAGGCGTTGTTGCAGGAAGCTAAGTTGGCTCCTAGTACGATTAATACGCGACTTTCGGCGCTGAAGTCTTTGGTGGATCATGCTCGGAAGTTGAAGCACTGTACTTGGTCGCTGGGGGATGTGCAGCATGTGCGGGTGGAGAAGTACCGGGACACTTCGGGGGTGGGGGTGGATGCTTTTCGATCGATGTTGGCGACGGTCGATCGGTCTACTTTTGGGGGGAAGCGGGACTATGCGATTCTGCGGTTGCTCTGGGACAATGCTTTGCGTCGGGGGGAGCTGGTGGCGACGGATGTGGCGGATTTTCGGGATGGGCAGCTTTGGATTGTGGGCAAGGGGAAAAGTCAGAAGACGGTGATCGATTTGGCTCCGCCCACGGTGGCGGCGCTGAAGGAATGGTTGGCGGTGCGGGACGGATTGCCAAACGAACCGCTGTTCATTGCGGTCGATCGCTGTGCTTTTGGCAAACGTTTGTCAGGGCGATCAGTGGCGCGGATTGTGGAAGGGTTGGGGGTGGCTTCGGAGCTGGAGAAGCGGATGTCCCCCCACAAAATTCGCCACAGTTCGATCACGACTTTTCTGGATACCAGTGGGGGCGATGTGCGGACGGCCCAGCGGCTCAGTCGGCACTCGAAGCTGGACACACTGATGATCTACGATGACAATCGCCAGGGCTTGCAGGGTAAGGCTTCGATCGTTCTGGCTGACTTGGTTTAGCGATATACGCGATCGCTAGAATAGCAACAAGGGGTTTCACAATACCAATTTATAATATATATTGGTATTGTGAATTTTTCGGAGGCATCATGCAGAAAAATACGAGTGTTACCCTCGGCGAGCATTTTGAAGGCTTTATTGCCCAACAGATTGGGTCTGGCCGTTTTACCTCTGCAAGTGAAGCCGTCCGTGCTGGCTTGCGGTTGCTGGAAGAGCATGAAGTCAAGCTGCAAGTCTTGCGTCAGGCGCTACAGGACGGAGAAAACAGCGGTTACGCTGACTACTCCCTAGCTGGATTGGTGCAAGAACTCGATCGGGACAAAGACATCTAATGGGGTCATTTCGTCTTACCAAACTGGCCTTAGCAGATTTGCGCTCTATTGGCCGCTATACCCAGGCAACATGGGGGCGAGTGCAGCGTGATACCTACCTTGACAAGATAGATCAGGCGTTTCATATGTTGGCACAAGACCCACAGCGTGGCCGTGCTTGCGATGACATTCAGGTGGGCTACCGTAAACACCATGTGGGGCGGCATTTGATCTTCTATTGCACTACGCCAGACAACAGCATTGACATCATCCGTATTCTGCATGACGGCATGGACATAGAATCCCACTTTGACGATGAGTGACCGTCTGGCGGGTTTGGGCGATCGCCAGCAAAAACTACAGCCCCCGCATGTTCAACGGCACCAGTTGCGGCATCTTCTTCATTCCTAAACCGGCTACCGCCACCAGCCTCAAAATCGACGGCACCACCCACCAACTAACCAGCGCCGCCACCGCCAGTGGCTACGACTGTAACAATCCCACCAGCCTCAATGCCTTGGCGATCGATACCCTCTACCAATACAACACCGTCAACGCCACCGGCTACCTCTATCGCAACTCAGCCAAGCGCCGGATCGTGGTGGAATACCCCACCCTCACCACCAAAAACTTCGCCGTCAACGCCTGCGGCTTCACCACCATCGATAGCCCCGATCGCGCCAACGGCTTCAGCCCCACCGACACCGTGAAGATCAACGGCACCGAAACACCCTTGGCCAACATCCCGATCGTCTCCATGCCCCCCATCTGCCGCAACGGCATACTCTACCAGGCTCCATAAACACCCCAGTTCAGCACAGAACCACAATTTTAAAAAACCTATGAATCCTCATATAGCCATGCGAGCCATCCTGGCCGCACTTTGCACGAACACCATCGGACTGCTCGCCGTCCCCATAGCCCAAGCCCAGACCGCCCCCACTCGCTTCAAAGACATCAACGGCATCGTCTACGAACGCGGCTACCCAACCAATACCCCCCATCAGAGTCGAGATTAGCGGCACTCCGGTCAGCCCAAACAAAACCAGCCTCGATGCGCAGTACCGAGCAACGGTTAACAAGAGGGTCTCGGTCAATAGCTGCGGGTTCGTGGCGATCAGCAGCCCCAACGGTTCCACTGGCTTCGCCGCGACGGACATGGTGATGATCGACGGCACCCAGACAGCTCTCTCGGCCATCCCAGTAACCACAAAGCCCCCGATCTGCCGGGGCGGCACCTTGTACCAAGCACCCTAGAAAAGCAGACTAAGAGACAAAGAAGGCGAGGCTAGACCTCGCTTTTTTTGTGGGCATTCGCTCCTGGCGCGATCGAGAATTTTTTGTTTGCAAAAACAACTCTTACTTTTTGTGAACTCGTTACTATAATTCTGACTATTTAAAAGTAAGAAAAAGTTAGTTTTTTGTAAGTAGTTTAAACGTAACTTTTTGACTACAAGAAGCAAAGCACCCAATAAGAAATCTTCAATTCTTTGCCTAGACTGAGTTTGAGTAGCATAGTATTTTACTCTCTTCACTGCAATATCGATCTAGCTAGCTAGTCTTGGGTACGATAGTCTGAACACTACCAGCAAAAAAGTACTCGATCTTTTCTGCTGGTAAAAGATCAACCACGCATATATGATTAAAAATTATCCGTGCTACCTATACAGAAATGACCAGCCCAAAAAATACCCACATATAAGAAGTCGCACACTCTTGGTAAGAAGAATGTGCAACAACCTAACATTTGCATTCATTAAAGATCTTTGAGATCAGTTGTCTGCGGTGCAGTTACTAGTTCGTCGAAAAAACTAGATAACTAAGTTATGACGTCACGACTAAAACAAAATTTCCTGTGATTTATATAGGCTGTCTAGAGTTACTAGCTCCATCAAGCTTTCACATGAAATCAAACTAATATCTCGATCATAACCCACGCTTGAACCGCATGACAACTGTCAACAAAGACAAATGTTAGGAAAATCACAACTTCCATCAAGATAAATACGCCCGCATAGACAAAATTCAGCTCTATCAGCGTGTTTGCGGCTTCCAAAGACCACCCATTTGGAAGACCCCATGAACAACTTTTTTGCCAGCATCACCACCGAACTCACCCAAGGCAGTGGCATCCACCCCAGCCTCATCCCCCTCAACCTCGAATTTGTCGATGAAACCCCCGGAGCCTGGGAAGTCCATGAGCTACTGAATCTACCGATTCGGCGCTTCACCGAAGGTAGCCTGACAACCGGCGAATGGAACCGCAACCACCAATTCGGCGCAGCCGCCTTCTTCAAGAGCGAAAACGGCCAGATCTTTAACGCCAAAGTTGCCAATCCCCGCCCCGATGGCAAATTCCAGCCCAACGGCTTCGGTAAGCCAGAATGGACTCCCACCGGCAAATTCCGCCGCTACGAAGCCGTCAAAGATGGCGGCAACCGTGTCTTCTACCCCAACCTCAGCGACAAAGTCCGGGCGATCATCAGCCTCCAGCAAGGCATCCAACTCCCCAGCCGCGCCGAACTCCCCGAGATCTGGCCCTGGATCCTCGATCGCCCGGAAATCTCCGTGGGGATCACCGAGGGTGCCAAAAAAGCCCTGGCCCTCTGCTCTACCGGCTTCCTCTGTGTCGCCATCTACGGCGTTGCCAACTGGTCCATCCCCCTCACCGCCACCGAAAAATTCTTCGCCAGCCCCCGCCAACTACTACCGGAGCTAGCAGCCCTAGCCCTAGGCCAAAGACGGATCCCCATCTGGTACGACCAAGACAACCCCAACGAAAAACTCCGGGCCTTCCTGAACGTCAAGGCCGAAGGCAACAAAGTAGTCTTCGCACTGCGCAGCGCCGGAGCCGATCGATCCACCGCTCTGATGTTCTGGGAAACCTCGATCGGCAAAGGCATCGATGACGCGATCATCCGGCTCCAATCCCAGAATGTAAATATTTGTGAATGGCTCCGCGCTCGGCTCAGCCAATCCGAAAAGGAAGCCACCTACGCCCAAGCCAAAAGACTCCGAGGACTCGCGCCTGATCGCCCCATTGAAAGCTCCACCAGCGGCGGTTACCTCACCGACCACCAACAAATCCAACTCCAACCGGGCAAAATTCACGCGATCATCGCCAACACCGGCAGCGGCAAAACCACCGCCATCCGGAAAATGGCCCAGGACTGGATCGCCGAAGGCGGCTTCGTGGTACTCCTGACCCCCACCAACAAACTTGGCGAACAAAACGCTCTCCCGATCCAGCAAGGCGGCTTCGGACTCCCCCACCGCCATGACCACTACCACCTCAGTTTACTAGCCACCGAAGCCGACCACAAAGGTGGACTGATCGCCTGCCCCGACTCCCTGCCGAAAATTCTGCCCTACCTGCCCAGCGATCGGCCAATCCTCACAATCCTTGATGAGTGCGACCAAATCTCCAACCACCTCAGCGAAGGCTCCACCCTCAAAGGCAAATATGGCCCCACCCTCCGCGCCATCGAAAACCTCCTGCTACGAGCCAACGCGGTTGTCCTCGCCGAAGCCCAGATCCCCGAAAACACCCTGCAATTCTTTGAAGCCCTGGCCCACAAACCCACCCGCGTTTTCCAACACCGAGCCGCTGGCCACCACCGGCCAATCACTATCTTCAACGGCCAAATCTCCGGCTTCGAGCGCCGCCTCCTCGACCACCTCGGCGACGGTAAAAAACTGATGCTCACCGTGGACTCCCAACGGGAAGGCGAAAAACTAGAGCGTCTTATTAATAGAGAGCTGCCCCACCTCAAAGGTCTGAGAGTCGATCGCCAAACCGCCTACCAAGCGAATATCCAAGCCCTCACCCGCAACCCCAACGAATTCCTGGCCACCGCCCAACTAGACTACCTAATTATTTCCCCCGCCATTAAGAGCGGTTGGAACCTCACCGGCCAGGGCTACTCCTTCGATCTGGTCTGCGGTATCTTTCGCGTCCTGGCCCTCGGCGACCAGATTCAAATGCCCGCTCGCTACCGACCCAATTGCCCCTGGGAAATCTTCGTTCCCGACACCATCCAAACCACCGCCGATGAAAGTCGCGGCTCGGCCCGCGCCCTGGTGCGCGAAGCGGAAACCGATACGGCCCAAACCGCCCAGTTCCACGGCTTCCCCTATGAACCCGAGAACCGCCCGGCGATCGAAGCGATCGTCCGCCAACATCGGGCCATAGCCACCACCCGAGCCGGACTGGAAAAACGGATCGCCCACTATGCCCTGCTCCAACGCTTGCAAGAAGACGGTCACCAAGTCACGATCGCCAAAGCGGAAAACCATCGACCGACCAAGCGCCTCATGCAGGACATCAACGTTAAGATCGAGCGCCAATGGGCCACGGCGATCGCTAACACTCCCCTCGGCATCGAAGACGACAACCGGGAAGCCAAGCGCCTCAGCCAACTAGAATCCCCGACCCCCGCCCAACGGGCCAAGGCCGAAAAAATCCGCTTAGCCCAGCGCTTCCCCGGCATCGACTTCGATTCGCCGGAATTTTGCTACCACACCACCGCTCATTACCAAGCCTTGGCTAAAAATGTGGAGCTGCAAGCCATGGCTGAGAACATCCCCGCGACCCAAGAGCGCCAGCGGGAAACTACGGCAGCGGTGTTTGCTGATGAAATTGTGGTGGCGCACCATTTGCCGAAGCAGTTGCAGCAGGCTTGGCTGATCCAGCAGGTGGGTATTTTGCCGATGCTGCAAGGTCAAAGGTACCTGGCGACGGATGAAGAGTTGCAGGAGTTGAAAGATCGCTGTTTGAAGCTCCAGTGGTGGTTTAAGAAGTATTTCCGGTTGGACTTTAATGAGGATCAGTCTCCGGCAAGTTTCTTTACGCGGTTGGCGCGGAAGTTGGGGTATGTAGTGTATATAAACAAGCCGGGAACAGGGGATGGCCGGGTCTACTGCTACGGGGTGGAGACGGTGGAATCGATCGCCGAGCGGGTGGATGCTGGAAAGCAGGAGCTGACTCGGTTGGTAGAAATGATGGAAAAGTTGGAGCGGCGTTTGTGGGAGATGGATCCGAAGCTGGATGAGATGCGGGCAAGGATCAATGCTCAGCTTTGCAAGATCTTCGATCTCGGAGAAATTCAAGCTCGTCTTCCTATCCGGGAGGAGTTGTTGGCTGCTGCTCGATTTAAATTGGCGGCTGTAAGTCGCTCAGATATTAAATTCATGCAGACTATGGACTTCGATAAGAAAAGTAGAGATATACCACCTTATACGCCGCCAATTGTGGCGACCGGGTGATGCTTTTTGGCCGGAAATGGCTGATGGCGATCTGCTAAATGACAATTTTGGAGTTGGAGAAGCCTTACTGTGAGCTGTAGGGTAGTTTTGAGGTGTTTATATAAACCATGCACATTCCCATCACTAACACAAGCATAGATCGCTTAAAATTCTCATAAAGAGTAATTTTAAGCCTCAAGGGTTCTAGACCTAGATTCCAAACAGCCAAAGCCATTTCACCAGAATCTGTCCTTTCCTGCTAAGTCCTAGAAGCTACCTCTGTTAAGGTGACCAAATTTACTATTGATGAGTTTGCACCATCTCAGCTAGACAGCTCTTCTCAATGAGGCTTACATTGAACGAGAGAAGAAGGGTTCTAGCCTCTAAAAACTTTGAATTTGGAATTGCAGAATCGCGAAGTTCAAGACAAATGCAAACCTAAAAAAATTCCATTGCCAGTGTTAATGGCTATCCAGCCAAGCGGTGAGATCCTCGATCGAACAAGAATCCATCAAAATGTCATTGAGTTCTTGAAGCTGCTCAAGATTTAGTGCTTCCACCTTGGATTGTACCTGTGGTGAAACATCAACCGATCTTTTGTGAAGAAACCGAAGAACAGTTTCTCGACGCTCTTGGATACGTCCTTTCTCAATACCTGATCGCTCAATGCTAGTAATATAAGCCACGTTTAAACCTCGCTCCAAATCTAGTAAGTCTTGTTGAAAACCAGCTTCCAGTTCAGGGGGCAGAGTCATAACCCAGTCGGCAAAACGGTAGAGGTTGATGATGTCTTGGCGATCGAGACCCTTCTCATACAAACGCTTGGTCAGCGCGAACTTTTCCTTCCGACGATTTGTGTTGTTCCGCTTGGTAGACAGAGCTGCCAAGTGAGACAGAACCACGTAGGCAAAAGGATTTGTGCTGGCTTCCAGCTCCTTCTTCCTGTCTTTGTATTCTAGCAGCTTCACCGTGGGAAAATTGAAGCGCAACTGACAGCCACCCAGCTCTTCTTCGAGGCTCTGGGGTTTCCAAGTCTTGTTATCGTCACCTAGAACAACCAAGCTGACCACCTTCTTTTTGAACTTGTCGCGGATGCGGGCAAAGTAGGTGAAGACCCGGTCTGGAAAAACATCCTCCTTTTGGCACTGCACTTCGACATGCAGAAAAACAAGTTGCTCGCTGCCATCCAGCCAATAGACTTTCACCAACTTATCCGTGTGCAGCCTGGTTGTCTCAGATTCTTTGGTAAGCTGTTGCAGCTCTCCATCCATGAACTCAAAGCCTCTGCTCCAGTCAATTTGAGCATGGACTTCTGGGAAGAAAAAGACCATGAATTCCTCGAAATAAGCATCTAGAATGTCCTTCCATGGCGTATCGAATGGTGTTTGTGTGCTGTCTGGCATGGGGCTACAGGGTTGCTGAATTCTTAAGCTACTGTTTCTTGGGTCTCGGTAGCAAGCAACTGGCGCTCTGCTGCTAACTCTGGAGCCTTGAACAACTTACGAAAAAGCGGAGAATTGGCGTAATGCCAGTTGATATCTTCAAGCTGGGTAGCGATCGATGACTCTAGCCAGTGACAAATGACCGAGGCGATCGCCTCCTCACTGCTCAACAGCTCCTGCTCAGCTTTCAGGGATTCCGCCGCTGTCCGGATCTCATCCTGGAAATCTACCATAAAAAACACCTTAATTATTTTGCAGTATCAGTCTACAAGGATTATTATAAGATATATTTGCCTTGTAGACAAGGACAAATAACCATGCAAACAAAAAATGTTATCCTTGTCTACAGAGATAAATGAGCCAACATGCCTGTCCAAAAAAGAAAAAGGGGAGCGCCGATCGGGGCGGTGAACAATCCCACTGGTAAGAATCAACATGCTTGTGATCGGGGGAAAGCTGTTTCTGCCCGACTGCCGATCGACCTAGATACCAGATATCGAGAAGCTTTAGCAGCATCAGGGCTGACAATGACTGAGGCTATTACGGAGGCCGTGGAACTATGGTTGACCGAGCGAGAGGAAAAATAGGAGCAGCGCCGCCACTCCTGGAGAACTAAACAAACCTGATGCACTCCACCGCAGCGGTGTGGTGACAAAAAGCTCTGCCGAGCTGATCAAACAGTTGGGGCAGTTCCTTTTCTAGCCGCTTAGCACGGTTGCGGTAAAGCATACACTCACAGCGCAGAGGCCGATCGGTGTGGACGCGGTGAACCGCATACCAAGGCTGTTGTGAACCTTGCACCAAGTAAACCGTTTTGCTGACTTGTTGAACTTGTCGCTCTCCAGCCTTCATATTGGTGCAGTAGATGATGAAATTGGCCCAATCACGGTATGAAACCAACCCTGCTTGTCGAATCCAGAGACCTGTAGCCCAAAACTCAATGGATAGATCGTGGGTACGATAATGGTTTTCCCAGCCGGTACGACAGCACCAGCGAGAGAGCAAAGTAGCGATCGATTTTTTACTTAATAGTTGGCTGGTGAGTTGTGAAGATGGTTGAGTTAGCATACTTGTAAGCATGTATAAATAAGCGTCTACAAGGATAATTATAACTTGCTTTATCCATGTAGACAAGCTATAATTAATACAGAAAAGGAAAGTAAAACGGTTGCCCTGCCTGAAAAGTGGTGATCGCAGAGCTAACCTGATCGGAGACCGAGCAGCGGAGTCAAAATTCAGGAATGCCCCGCCCCGTAGCTCTCCAAAATGGCTATCCCATAGGTCGCGTGGACTATAAGCGCCTAACTTAGGTTGGGCCAGCCGTCAGAAGTACTGGTAGCTTCAAAGTAGGTGCAGGGAGAAGGGCAACGGTACATTGCCCAGGCCATCGAATCACAGAAACCTGATGAGGAGGAAGTTTTTCGCGGGATTCCTTGGAGCCTTGGGTTCCAAGGATTTCTGTGTAATCGAAAGATGGCCGGAATGAGGCTAGGATTTTGTTTGGAGGCGATTGATCGAAGCTGGACAAAAGACTGATGCCTTTCTCTCCTCTCTCTTTTTTTCAACTCTTCTTCTCTTCCCGCAGGGTGGAGCAAAGCGAGACGCTGCCATCGGCAAAACAAAGCCCCTTGTGAGAGCACAGCATTTGGAGCGGAGCGGAAAATGCTAAGGTGCCGAATGGGCTTTGTTTTGCCACGCCTGCGGCCTGGAACGAAGTGGAAGGTGGCAGGGAGAAGGCAGCGAAGCTACGGCTGAGGGCTGTTCTGCGCTGAGGTCTTGGGGGTTGTTGCTAATGTTGGTTTCTGGGGATTTCCTTGATTCAGTGATTTAGTGGAGAACACAGAATGCCAGAAGTTTTATGGGACAAGAGCTGGAGTTGTTTTTTTGCACTTTGATTGAAATCATTTGGCTGAGCATTTATACTTATTCATTAATGTGAGTAGTGAAATTGTGATTTAAGCCTTAGAGCAAATTAAAATATCAGGAGTATCTGCCTTCATGAGTAATTTTCAAACACCTAGAGTTAATACAGCTCATGCCCTTTGCATGGCTGGAGTTGTTATGGCCATTGCTATCCAACATAGGGAAATTCTTATGAATGGTGTTAGCTACGTTTTCTGTGGTTTGACCTTGGTGATGCAGAAAACTTTTTCATAGCTCAAAAGCTTGTGGAAAGCGAACTTTAGCTAATATCTTTGATTTCTTGCGGAGAGAGGCATAAGCCGGAGGTGGATTATAGTAAGCAATTGACTGAAATGCAGCCAAAGGTATCTGCGAATAACACAGCGATTGTATTTGGCGTAGTCCTAACTGTAAAAAACTTAGCCCTCTGCGGGTGTGAGGGTCAATGCTAGAGCGCTGCTTACTCCTCACCAGCCAGAAGCCAACGGCAATTGCTAGCAATTGGGCAGTAGCCATCAATAAGAATACACATGATAGAGCTTGGGCGCTCCGCAGTCGAGACTTGGGCATGTCAAAAGCTCCTGACTTGTGGTCTTTGAAAAATGGCTCAATTCCCCCAAACCTTTTTCCATACAGCTCAAATACCTTTACAGATGGTTCTATTGCCTGACTCGTAGCAACGGCCCAAATATCCTCCGCATCCGAACAGTTCCCAACGGCTAGGTGGCAACTAATGTCCTCCAGAATTTCCACATCAGAGTAAATGTAGGCTAAGTTAGCTGGTGGCACTAGTTCTGCCACAGAAAGTGGCGAAGTGTCTGGTACGACCGTTACTAGTAGATCTCGTTTGAGGCGAATAGCCCAGTCCCATCCGTAAGTGTCTATTTTCGTGTATAATTAGTTCCAGATCAGATAGTAGCAACTGCATATGAGTAGGCTCTTGACTATAGACCATGAAGCTGAATTACTAAAGCGCGACCAGCAAATAGCTGAGCTATTGGAACGTCTCAAGG
>JANMHS010000064.1:0-22380 GCA_031375385.1 Synechococcales cyanobacterium OTE_70_metabat_200
TATTATAAATCGTTTCTCTTCTCCTAGAGCATGGACAACTGAAATCACGAAAGAGTGCTATCCAAATGACATTTTGATGAGCGTTCGTGCTCCAGTTGGAACAATAGCAATGTCATTACATCATGCTTGTATTGGTCGTGGCTTAGCCTCTATTCGAGCAAGAAAAGATAAATCTATTTTAAATTATTTGTATCAACTTTTACTGTTTTTCGAGCCTAATTGGGCAAGGGTTTCACAAGGAAGTACATTTGATTCAGTAAATAGCAGTGATATAAAAAGCTGTGTTTTTCTAATTCCATCACAAATCAAAGAACAAGAAAAAATTGCTGCTGTTCTCTCTGCTGCCGATGCCGAAATATCAACCCTAGAAAAACAACTGGCTGCATACAAAGAACAGAAACGCGGACTGATGCAGCAACTACTCACCGGGCGAACCAGGATTTTAGGATTGGAGGATGGACAGGATTAAGAGCAGAAATAGAATCCTGCCATCTCTCAATCCTCTTCAATATAGAAAAAAGATCAATCATACTAAACACCATAAACAAAATCCTGCAAATCCTAAAATCCCCTAAATCCTGATGCGGACACATTATGAAAAATGATCAACCATACTAAACACCACAAACAAAATCCTGCAAATCCTAAAATCCCCCAAATCCTGATGCGGACACATATGGAAAAAGATCAACCATACTAAACACCATAAACAAAATCCTGCAAATCCCAAAATCCTCTAAATCCTGATGCGGACAAATTATGAAACTCGACGACATCACCTACAAAATCAACGGCTGCGCCATGAAAGTCCACAATGCATTGGGCAACGGCTTCCAAGAAGTTATTTACCAACGCTGTATGGTCATAGAGCTTACCAAGGCCAACTTGAACTTTGGCCGAGAAGTCGAGCAAGACATCTACTATGATGGCACAATAGTCGGCACCCGCCGCGCCGACTTTATTGTAGAAGATTGCGTAATCGTGGAACTTAAAGCCGTCATTCGACTCGAAGATGTCCACTTAGCCCAAGCCAAAAACTATGTAGTAGCTTACAAATACCCGATCGGACTCCTGATCAACTTTGGATCAAAGAGCCTAGAATTCAAAAAAATATTCAATAACCGACCAGAATTTTCAGGATTGAAAAATGGGCAGGATTCGGAGCAGAATTATATTTCTGCTCCAAATCCCATCCATTCCATCCATCCCAATCATCAGTCATAAAAAAAGATCAACTATACTCATTACCAAAGACAAAATCCTGCTCATCCCAAAATCCCAAAAATCCTGATACGGAAACATTATATGCAAACTCAACCTAGAATTCTTAACAAGCTAAAAATCATTGAAGCTCTTTGCCAACAAAGCAATAACAACCAATCGATCGAACAAACCCTAGACAAAATCATCAGCCAAGAACTCGCCACAGCTCAACACAAGAAATCAGAGCTAGATATCGATATCCAACAATTTGAAGAACAATACCAAATGACTTCATCTGAATTCCAGCAAAAATTCCATATCGGAGAACTCGGCGACGACATAGATTTTGTGGAATGGAACGCTTTTTATCAAATGTCTAACTCCCTGCAAAAACAGATCGACCTGCTCCAATCTGAAACAAACTAATGATTACCGAAGATTATCTCACCGCCATTAAAGTGAAATTGCTAGCCAGTTCAGTCGTCAAATCCTTCACCATCGTCAAAGAGCGCGCCACCTCAGACCAAGGCTACTTCCGCGCCCGTCTCACCCTCACAAACAATGATTTTTTAGAGATCGTAGAATTCTTCGTGCTCAAAGATCAAACCTGCATCACCGAAACCTATCGATATCAATGGATGGACGAAACCAAACAACAACTTCGCAAGCGCTGGGATAACGTCGAACATTACCCCAACATCCCTAACTTCCCTCATCACGTCCACATCACCGAAGAAACCAACGTTCAACCCAGCCAATCTCGTAGCATTTTAGAAATAATTGACCAACTAGAACAAGAACTAACAACCCCCTAAAAAACCACCAATCCCAACACAAAAAACGATCAACCAAACTAAATACCATAAACAAAATCCTGCAAATCCCAAAATCCTAAAAATCCTGATACGGACACATTTATGAATCCCAGCGACTGGCTCGAAACCATCTCCTCCCAGATCCCCGCGATCGACCTCCTCCAAAAAATTGGCTACACCTACCTCACCCCCGCCGAAGCCCTCGCCCACCGCCAAGGCAAACGCACCAAAATAGTCCTCGAAGACATCCTCACCGCCCAACTCCACAAACTCAACAGCATCGACACCCGTGGCCAAACCCATCCCCTCAGCGCTGCCAACATTCAAAAAGCCGTCGCCGCCAACAGCCAATTTCCCTACGATGCCCTCTACCCCACCAGCCAACAGCTCTACGATTTGATTACTTTGGGGAAATCGATCGAACAAACCATCGATGGCGACAAAAAAAGCCCCCAACTACAATACATCGACTGGAAAAACCCCGCTAACAACGTCTATCATGTCACTGACGAATTTGAAATAGAGCGCCGCAACAGCACCCAAACTCGTCGCCCCGACATCGTGCTATTTGTCAACGGTATTCCATTGGTGGCGATCGAATGTAAACGCCCCGACCTCAAAGACGCGATCGATCAAGCAATCAGCCAACAGCTCCGCAACCAGCGCAACGAAGAAATCCCCCACTTTTTCTGCCTTACTCAAATATTATTGGTACTCGCCCAAAACTCTGCCCAATACGCCACTACCGGCACTGAAAAAGAATTCTGGGCGGTCTGGAAAGAAGAAGCTTCAGCCAGCTTTGAAACCGAACTCCACAGCCTCATTAATATCCCTCTAGCCCTTGCCCAGACCGAAAAACTATTAGCTTGGCGGGCACCTCCAGAACAAGAGCAAATCAAACAACTTTGGGCAGTCGGGGAGCGCCAAGTCTCTGATCAAGATCGGACTCTCTATAGTTTATTGATGCCTGATCGATTACTAAATTTAATTTATGGCTACATTATTTTTGATAACGGCACCAAGAAAATTGCCCGATACCAGCAATACTTCGCCGTCAAAGCGACCATCGATCGAGTTAAACAAATTCGGGGTGATTCATCACGACAGGGCGGGATGATTTGGCATACCACTGGCAGCGGCAAGTCTTTGACCATGGTAATGTTGGCCAAAGCTTTAGCGTTAGAAAAGACCACTATTATCAATCCTAAAATTATTCTGGTCAACGATCGCATTGATTTAGACAAACAACTCAAAGATACCTTCAAAACCTGTGGTGCCCAGGTCACTCAAGCCAAAAGTGGCCAAGATTTATTGGAATTGGTAAATAACCCCAAAGCCGAAATTATCACTACCATCATTGATAAATTTGATACTGTCGCCCGCGAAAAAGGCCAAAACCCCAGCGCCGATATTTTTGTGCTGGTGGATGAATCTCATCGCTCTCAGTATGGCCAAACCCATGCCAAAATGCGCAATGTTTTTCCTAATGGTTGCTATATCGGCTTTACTGGAACACCTCTGCTGAAAAAAGAAAAAAGTACTGCCACTAAATTCGGTGGTTTAATTCATAGCTACACCATGCCCAAAGCTGTTGGTGACAAAGCTGTAGTACCAATTCTCTACGAAGGCAGAGAAAGTGAATTTAAAAATACCGAAGCAGTTGATAAATGGTTCGATCGAATTACTGCCGAACTAAATGAACAACAAAAAGCCGATCTCAAACGTAAGTTCAAAAGCGCCGAACCGCTCTATGAAGCAGAAGCCCGCATGGCGGAAGTAGCCTATGATATTAGCGAGCATTTTGCCAAATATTTTAAAGGTACGGTCTTTAAAGGCCAATTTGCCACCTCCAGTAAACGAGCAGCTATTAACTACAAAAAGCTATTAGACAATTGGGGGAAGGTACGCTCTGCTGTAATCATTTCTGCCCCCGATACCCGTGAAGACAACGACAGTGTGGATGAAGCAGATATCTCTGAAGTGCAACGCTTCTGGAAAGACATGATGGCTCGCTATGGTTCTGCTAAAAAGTATCAAGACACCCTCATCGATAAATTCAAAGACGAAGATGGTGAAGATGCTCCAGAACTCCTAATAGTGGTTGATAAGCTGCTGACTGGCTTTGATGCCCCGCGTAACGCCGTTTTGTATTTAGATAAAAGGCTCAAAGAACACAATATTCTGCAAGCGATCGCCCGCGTGAACCGGGTCTTTGCGGGAAAAGACTATGGACTAGTCATCGACTACAGGGGCATTTTTGGCGACATGACCGATGCCATGAAACTTTATGATGCCTTGGAGCAGGAGGGTTTCGATCGAGAAGATATTATCGGTGCTTTGGTGGATATCCAAACCGAAATCGCCAAACTCCCCACCCATCACGCCAACCTTTGGGATGTCTTTAAAGGGGTCAGCAATCTGCAAGATACCGAAAGCCTTCAACAGTGGCTCTACCCCCAAGATCGTCGGGATAATTTCTATGAAAGCCTGCGCGACTTCAGCAAAACTTTGCGGCTTGCCCTCAGCAACCCCAAATTTCAAGCCGACACCGCCGAAGCTATTAAACAGCGCTACAGTAACGACCTCAAATATTTCTTTAATCTTCGCGAGTCCGTCAAAATTCGCTACGCCGAAACCATCGATTACTCTCGCTATGCCGACCAAATTAAAACCATGGTCGTAAGAGAAATTGGTGCCTCAGAATTTATCACCATTATTGAACCGATCAATATTTTTGATGTAGATCGCTCTAACGCCGAAATTGAGGAAATTGTTGGTACTGCTGCCCAAGCCGATGCGATCGCTGCCCGAGTTAAAAAAGTAGCGATCGAGAAAATGGAAGAAGACCCCATTCTCTACTTGCGTCTTAGCCAACTCATTCAAACGGCGATCGAAGCCCACCGCGCCAAACGGCTCAGCGATTTGGAATATCTCCAGCAGATGCGCGAACACCTCGATACAGCCCGTACCCGTGGTGCCACTGCTGTCCCGGCTCCACTCCGCAACCGCGAACAAGCCCGCGCTTTTTACAACGTGCTGCAAAATAAATTGGCGACGGTGACACCAAATTTATTAGTTGCACTAGCTATGGATATTGAAGATATTATCACCCAGCAAAAAGTCCGGGACTGGCAGCATAATCAAGATATCCAAAACCGGATGCTGAATGCGATCGACGACCTCATTCACCAGCTCAATCAAGACCAACAGCTCTCTGTGCATTGGACAGATATTGATGAAATTATTGCCAAAATCATGAATATTGCCAGAAATCATGAAACCAACTGAACTCCATCGGGTGCAATATGGCAGCCAAAATATTCTCTTTGCGCTGGAGTATGCCGAGCGCAAAACTCTAGCGATCGAAGTTCATCCCGACCAGACAGTGCGGGTCATTGCGCCCCCGAATGCGACGCTGCTGGCGATCAAGGCCCGAGTCAGCCGACGTGCCGCCTGGATTATCAAACAGCAGCATCAATTTTCTGATTATGCTGCATCGTTGCCAGCGGCTGAATCTACTGCTGGTAAGGACTATCGTTATTTAGGCCGTCAATATCGTCTCAAATTAATTGCGGGTACAAATCATGTCCGTCTGTGGCAAGGCAGATTAGAGGTCATTACACCTACCCCTCAAGATCCGCAGCAGGTTGAAGGGTCAATCAGCCAATGGTACCGAGATCGCGCCATGAAAATCTTTCAGGAGCGCTACCAAAATTGCACTCAACTCGTCTTGCCCTATGGTATTGAGCATCATGGTGGCTTTGAGCTGCGAACGATGGCCAAGCGATGGGGGAGCTGCACTCCCAGCGGTAAAATCTTTCTCAATCCGCTCTTGGTTTGTGCACCCAAAGACTGCATCGACTATGTTATTACTCACGAACTCTGCCACATCCTGATTCCGAACCATTCTCCAATGTTCTACCGGCTACTAGAAACCATTCTACCCGATTGGAAAATTCGTAAAAACTATCTCAACCAACGCATTGAACTGCGCTCTATATAGAGAGTTATGGTTTACTGCTTTGCGCGAAGCATCCCGAGTCGATTGGAGGATAAGCTCTTAGGTCAAGAAGATTTGGTTGTGACCGATCGCCGTCATCATCATCTTCTGAAGACTGCCCAAAGATCAGGTCTTGCACCGGCAAGTTTTTGCAGGGTATGCTCGGGAACGTCACCGCCCAGCGTTCCTGTTGCTCCCCAGTTCCCGCTATCGGGGATCCCTGGCGGCGAGACTGGACTTGCACCGCCTTCTTGAGAGATAATTCTTCAGGAACAGAAAAATATGTAGGATTTACGCATGAAAGTTGCCATCACCGGAGCCACAGGTCTAGTCGGTCGTTCCTTAGTGCCCAAGTTGCTAGCAGTTGGTCATGAGGTGGTGGTGCTGACTCGTAACGCGAGCGCAGCGACTCAGAAATTCCCCCAGGCCACCGTGGTGCAGTATCGGCCCTTGGAAAGTGGCGATTGGCAACAGGCGATCGATGGTTGTGATGGTGTGGTGAACTTGGCTGGGGAGCCGATCGCCGAGAAAAAGTGGACAACCGAGCAGAAACGGATTTTGGTGGATAGTCGGAAAATTGGCACTGCTAAGGTGGTGGAAGCGATCGAGCAAGCCAGCCAGAAGCCAAGGGTGTTAGTGAACGCTTCGGCGATCGGTTTCTATGGCAGCAGCGAGACCGCTACTTTCGATGAATCCTGTGGAGCTGGTAATGATTTTTTGGCAGGTCTTTGTCAGCAGTGGGAGCAAGCCGCAGCGGCCACCACTGTGCGGTTAGTGGTGTTGCGGTTGGGGATCGTGTTGGGTGATGGGGGCGCTTTGGGGAAGATGATTCCGGCTTTTCGGATGTTTATGGGAGGGCCGATCGGCAGTGGCAACCAGTGGTTCTCTTGGATTCATGTGGATGATGTGGTCGCGGCGATCATCCGGGCCTTAACGGATGAGGGGATGGCCGGGACCTTTAATGCCACTGCACCGGAGCCAGTCCGGATGAAAGAGCTATCCCAGCAGCTGGGCGAGGCGATGGGTCGGCCTTCTTGGATGCCGGTGCCCGGCTTTGTGCTGGAGACAATGCTGGGTGATGGTGCGATCGTGGTTTTAGAAGGTCAGCAAGTGTTGCCGCAGGCCCTATTAGCTAAGGGCTTTAGTTATCAGCATGGGTCGATCGCAACGGCTTTAAAAGCCTGCGTTTAACGTTTCCAGGCTCAGGGTGGGGACGATTGATCTCAGCGAGAGACCATGCCAGCCGATCGCTGCGGTGGTAAATGCCAGGGCTTCGCCAACTTCGCTCCTACCTGTTGCCGCCGCAATGTGTAAGTCCAGGACAGCAGCCGGAGCCAGAGACCGGGCCAGCGTGGTTCGATCGCCCCCTGCCATCTCCCTACCAATCCAGGTACCCAGCCGCCGCAGACAAAATTCACTAGTGCCGCCATCGTGAAACTAAAATAGCTCACCAACCAACGCAGCAAATCCTTGGTCCCGGCCATCTGCCAGATCCATAGTAACAACGCCGGATTCTGTCTCGCTGCCTTCAGTGCCAACCGATTGAAGGATAGCCAATCAGTCCGATCCTTAATAAACATATCGGCCACTGCCGGCGGTTCATTAGCCAATAGCCCAAAGAAATTATTCAGCATTGTATTCACCCTGGCTGGCGGCAACTGCCGACCGGTGGGCACCATCATCCCCTTCGAGAACATCCACGTCACGGCCACATTGCTTTGATAGGCACAGACCCGATTCAGATCCTGGGCTTTCAATAGATCGTGCTCCAAAGCCGTGGATAGCAAATGAGTCAGCCTAGGCATATTGCGTACCAGGGAACCGAAGCCAGTGAAAATCAATGGCGACTGTAATGATGCCGCATCGCCGATCGCCAACACCCGATCGAAGGCAATCTGCCGATCGCCGCTGCTGGTCGTAAAATGTCCTGGAATATAGCCAAAAGTGGGCTTCCGCCATTCCAATGCATCCAGATCGCAACGACGATACTCCGGCAAGATCGTAAAGAAATCCTCATACATATCTAGCAAGGAGCCAGGATTTTCGGCATTCACCTGATGATAATGGAATAAATAAACCGTGATTTCTTCGCCAGCCCCTGGAAATAGCTCCCAAATCAACTGGCGGCCCCGAGAAATATCGCCGTGACTGAAGAGCACATCGCCATATTTTGCATCCCACACTTCCGGTGCAAACCCCTTGGAAATCACCGCGCCCACCGTGGGACAAACACTATCAAAAGTACGTTGACCATTGAGCTGCCAAGCGATCGGCGAAGTGGTGCCCATGGCATCCATCACCAGTCGCCCTACGGCTTTCCGGGCTGTGTCATCCACTAGAGACTTGGCTTGGACTGTCACTGACTTGTCACCCACTTCGACGCGGTGAAACTCCGTCCGGTCCCAGATCTTGCCGCCAGCAGCCAGCAATTTATCCCCACAGAGCCGCAACAGCTTCTCCGCATCGATGCAAATATTCAATACCTTGGGCGTATGGAGTACTGCCGATTGGAGACGAGGTGGATTATTGGCATCAAAAAACTTACTGAACCCATCGATATACTCTCGGGCAATGACGCTCTCGAATTCCGCTGATGTAAATAATCCCAAGTCAATCAAACTCTGAAACTCATCGCGCGAAATATTCCATTCCCGATTCATGCGGCCAAAGGGTAAGCGCTCTATCAATAAAACTCGATAACCTAATTGGGCCATCACTGCGGCATGAATAACTCCTAGGGCACCGCCCAGATAGATTAGGTCAAACTCTGGCTCCGGGCCACCTGTGACCGGAAAGACTACCTGGCCGGGCTGTTGCGGATTGGCTACGCTGGCCCGCCAGCGCTTTTCCCACCAATAGACCCGCTGCAAATCTGCTTCCCCATTGGGCATCCGCTGGAAATATTTGACTGTGGTGGGGTGAGTAGCAGCCAGTTCCGTGAAAATTGACTGGTTGGGGTCGATCGCTGGCAACTGCGGATACTGGCAAGGAAAAGCCTGTCGTAAATCGGCGGTCAACTGGGCCAGTACTGTTTTCTCGCCCCCGAGAGTGCTGGTGGCCCAGCGGAACACTTTGAGATAGGTGGTGCGCTGCAAAGACCATAGAAATACTGCCAGTTCGCCGCTGGCCAAGGTCACCCGAATTCCCGAATCTGTCACGAGCTTCTGACCGATCGGGACGAACCAATCTACTTGCAGCCAGCGGCGGACTGCCCCAAGGTCGGGGGTCGGAATTTCAAGATAAAGTATTTCTTCCATGGAGTTACGGGTGCTGGCGGCGATCGTCATTCTGTATGGATTGTAGCAGATTTTGCTCAGCTCCTGGCCATATCCCCCTTTTGATGGTTGAGTTTGGCCGCACTATAAATTATCGTAAATGCTCAATTCAGCGCTGTTCTAATCTTCCGAGAATTTGCTAAGACTGACTTGTGAAACTGCTGATTGTAGCCGAGAAATTCTGCGCCAAAGCCTCGATTAGCTACCACTCGCAATAGGAGAAGATGCCACAGGTGGTAATGGTGTTGTACTAAGACCGGCGAAACCTAAGCTAGAATGAGTTTTCAGGAAACAGGAGGGTTATGGGTAAGTATGTTTGGAGTCTGGGTCTAGGCGTGACGGCTGTTCTGGTACAGACAGTAGCGATACGGGAGTACCCGTCCTACGGGATCGGAAATGCCAAGTCGCCAGTCCAAGTGGGCGCAATCGCCCGCCGAATTGCGGTGCGAGTGGAAAACAAAGCACTGAACAGCAATGGCTCCGGTACGATTATCCAGCGCAATGGCAACACCTATACGGTGATTACCGCCGCCCACGTAGTCCGCAGCGGTAATAGCTTCGAGATCTTTACTCCCGATGGACAGAGCTATCGATCGACCCCCAACTCCGTTAAGCAAGCCCCCGGCAACCTCGATTTGGCCACTTTCCAATTCACCAGCAACCAAAGCTATGGGATCGCCAAGATGGGCAATTCCCAAACCCTCTCTGCTGGCAGCAACCTCTATGTGGCCGGATTTCCGGGCGCTACCACCACCATCACTGCCGGTGTGTTTAATTTCACCAAGGGCGAAGTAACGGCCAATGCCTCCCAAGGTAATGCCAAGGGCTATTCCTTGATCTACAGTAATCCTACCCTGCCAGGGATGAGTGGGGGTCCGGTTTTGAACGAGCGAGGGGAATTAGTCGCCATCCACGGCCAGGGAGATCGTAGTCCCAGTGGTCAAAAAACTGGTTTCAATCTGGGGATTGTGGTAGAGAAAATCCCCACCTTGGAACTGGGCCTCGCCGATCAAACACCAAAACCTCTCCCAGCCCGGACTAATCCCAAGTCCGATGACTACTTCTTGGCTGCCAATGAGAAGTACGATCGAGGTGACTACAATGGAGCCTTGAGCGACTATAACCGGGCGATTGCCATGAATCCTCAATACGCCTTTGCTTACAACAACCGTGCCAATCTGCGCTTCCAACAACGGGATCTGCGCGGCGCCTTGACCGACTACAACCGATCGATTGCTATCAAGCCCAACTTAGCCCTGGCCTATAGCAATCGGGGCAGTATCAAAGCAGAACTCCAGGATACTAAGGGCGCGCTGGTGGATTATAACCGGGCAATTAGCTTGGATCCTAAAGATGATTTGGCTTACAATAACCGAGGCTATCTCAAGGATGAAAAACTCAATGATGTATCGGGAGCCTTGGCTGATTATGGCCAGTCGATCGCCATCAATCCCTATCAAGCTTTGGCCTACAACAACCGGGGCAATCTGCACCGCTATAAAAAGGGCGATCGAGCAGGGGCGATTGCCGATTATAACCGCGCTATTCAGCTCAATTCCCGCAATTCTATGGCTTACTATAACCGCGCCGATTTGAACTACTTTTATGGAGATAAAGGCACCGCTGTCCAAGACTTCACTAAAGTGGTCGAGCTGGCCGCTAATGGTTGGACTGGCGTAATTGCCCAAGGGGCGATCGACCTGGAGCAGGGCCGCTTCCAGCAAGCCCTCGGCCATTTTCAGCGGGCGGGCCAACTGGGTGCAGATCCTTTGGATCGTCATAAGTATCAAGGTTTGGCCCATAGTAAACTGGGAGAACGCCGCGCCGCCCAAACCTCCTGGCGACAAGCGGCTAAGATTGCCCAACAGCGCCACTACTATTCGGAATATCAACTCTTGCAATCATTGTTGCGTTAACTGTCAAATAAATCACTACATCTCATATTGCTATGGAACCGGCTAGCTCCCTCCGCGATCGATATACTGCCACCATCGAAGACCTGCTCGGTCGGATCTTGGGTGGCAAACAAATTGTGGGCAAACAATATATTCAGCGCGTGCTATTGGAACAACTCGTCCCCGGTAGCAGCGAACTCCTGGAAGGATGCCTGCAAGACCAGCTCACCACCGTCGAACAACAAATTGCCCAAGAAACCAGCGAATACAAACAATCCAAACTGGGTCATCGCCAACTCGCCCTCCAAACCATTGCCGAAGTCTTGGTGGAATGGCAACAAGAGCGGCGAGTCAGCGGCATCGTCAGTCGCTTGGCCCAAAGCCTGCTGGGGGCGGAGCCGGACGATCAACTAGGCATCCTATTTACAGCAATTGATCGCAACAGCGCACAGCCCTTGACCAGCGCACAGCTCCAGCAACTGATCAAAGAACTGAGCGCCTCCCCAGATATGGAGGAACTCATCGAAGGCCTGGAAAATGGCCTAGCAGCGCTGGTGGCCTTAGAACCCCACTTGGTGAGCTGGATCTATGAACCTAATCGCACTGTGGGCTTTAGTGGTGAGGATCGAGCTGGCCCTTGGTTAATCTGGGGGCAAAATAGCGGCAGCAACGTGGTGCGAGTGGTCTGCGAAGCGATCGCCCGCCAACAGCCCTTACCGGCCTTCGCCAGTACTAGCGCCTGGGTGGAATTGGCGATCGTCCTGCAAGGCATTCAAGTGGGACTGGTGCGCTGGTTTAGCCAGCAAACCTACGATCTGAATTGGGGCCGAAAAATGTCCTTTAGCACCCTGCTGACCTTTGGGATGATTTGGTCGGAACTAGCCAGCCAAGCCGGTGGCTCTAATGGGCAGGCCGGTTTCCAAATCGTGCTCCAAACCTTGCGCGTAGCTACCCAGCGATCGGACTTTCCACTGTACGGCGGGATTTTTGCTACCTTCAGCGGTCAGAGTTTCCATGAGACCTTGGCCTACTTCGACCAACCGCTCAAAGAAGTGGCCGGTACCCAAGAAAAAGGACGAATCCTAACTATTTTGGCCTATTCTCAATCCGTACTCGGCCAGACCGCAGCGGCCCTAGCCCTCCACCGACAAGCCCTGGAAATCGCCGCAGCCAAGGCTGATCGCCCCTGTGAAATTGCCAACCTCAACCATCTCAGTCGCCTCCTCGCCCGCGAAAAAAACTATGAAGAGGCCATTAGCTATGCCCAGCGGGCCTTGATCTCTGCTCGGACGGCAGGCGATCGCCGGGGCGAAGCCAATGCTTTGGTGAACTATGGCTATGGAGAAGTCCTTGCTGCCCGCAGTCGTGAGGAAATGGCCGAAGAAGTCTATGAACAATCCATTAGCTATTTAGAACAGGGTCTGGAACTAGCTCAGCAACAGGATGACAGCCAGAGCTTAGCCCTCTGCTATCACAGTTTGGCCAGTGCCCATTTGGCATTGCAGCAGTGGATGACCGCCGCAGGCTATGCCCTGCAGGGCATAGAAGCAGCGCGGGCGATCGGGAATTCTTATCTGTTAGGACTGAATAGTTACTATGGGGCAGAAGCCCACTTTGGCAGCGGCGACCCGGCGGCCCTCTTCTACGCCCTACTCAGCCTTTACCAGCTTCATCAGTTGGGCGTGCGGGAGTGGCGATCGGCGGCTGGTTTAGTAAAGATTCTCCAATCGGGTCGGGATCTAGCTGTTACTGGGGCAATGGTGCGCGATTCGGCAGAGCCGACACTTCGTGAACGGCTGCTGCCTTGGATCGGTGTAGATGGCTACGATTATCTGCCGACAATTATGGGCGAGTATGAGGGAACCGATTGAAACTGTAGTATGGGATTTCATGAGGATGACAAGCGGATCCTGCCAGGATTTGGACTATCCTAGAAAGGAGCTAAAATCCAGGGAACTAAAGAATATCTGACTATTCCCATCATCTTTACGTTGAATGAAACTACACTGCACTCGTCCGAACTGCACTAGTCCCAGCAATGAATTTCCAGAGCTGGATGATGAAAGTACCTTTCGGGCCAGCACCCAACGCTTCTGCATGAATTGCCGGATGCCGCTGTATCTAGAAAGTCGCTACGTCCCGATCGGTCTTTTGGATACGGGTGGTTTTGGTGCGGCCTTTTTGGCGCGCGATCGCCTGACCCCCAAAATGCGCCAATGTGTAGTTAAGCGGTTTCATCCTTCTACTCCCCTGAATCCGGAGCAGCTAGCCATGGCCCAAGCACTCTTTCGGCGGGAAGCTGAGGGCCTAGAAGAGCTAGGAGCTCAGCATGCTCAGATCCCCAATCTCTTTGCCTCCTTCGAGCTTTCGGTTCCAACCCTCCATAGCGACGAGGAAGAACGCTTTTTCTACCTAGTACTAGAACTAGTGGATGGCGATAATCTGGAAAAAATTGTTCGAGACAAAACCTTTACGGAAGACGATCTGCTGGTTTTCCTGCGCCAGTTTTTGCCGATCCTGGAATTTATCCACAGTCACGATGTGATTCATCGAGATATTAAACCTTCTAATATCATGCGCGATCGCGCGGGCAAACTTTATTTGCTGGATTTTGGGGCGATCAAAAATGTCACTCAGCCCGGTCGCACCATTATCTATTCTCCAGGCTACGCTCCGCCGGAACAACTGATCGGTCAGCAGGTGTATTTTTCTACGGATATCTATGCACTGGGTACTACTTGCTTATTTTTATTAACCCAGAAAAAACCAGAAGAACTATTCGATTCTGCCACCAACCAATGGGTTTGGCAAAACTATGTTTCGTTGCGCCATCCAGAACTGCGCAATATTCTGGACAAAATGTTGCGCTTGGCTCCGGTGGATCGCTTTCAGACCGCTACGGAAATTCTGGTGGCCCTAGCACCCTTGGCCCCACCCTCCCCCACCGAAGATTTCGGTTCGGCTACGGTCTACCGACCACCACCAGCCTTACCCCTCCATAAATCGCCTTTGGGTGAGTACCTGACCCAAGTAGGTTTCGCCGGTGGGCTGAGCGGAATTTTGTGGCCGCTGGCCGATAAACTTAGTTGGCCGGGGCCCCTGCGCATTCCGGTGTTATTGCTGACTGTGGGGGCCTTCCTGTACTTGCAATCTCAACGAATCATTACAAAGCGCCATTATCCGATCGTCATTGCGGTGTCTTTAGTCATAATATTACTAGTGGTTCAGCCTGCACCCCTGGCTCTATTTGTGGCTATTTTATTGGGGGTAGCCGTAAGTATTAATTTGGCGGTGATTTTTCGCATAGTTTATCGATTGTTGTCCCAAAGTACTCAATAGGCTTCATTTAAGCCAAAATATCAACTTTAAAATCACTATAATTTTTAGAGAGTTAGAGACCAGTGAATTCCGAAAAAAGTGAAGTTCCCCTCCTAATTGGTGCGCTCCTGATCACCAGCTCGCTCGTGGCTGGTGGCTATTGGCTGTATTCCAACTACAGCAACAAGGATACAACGGGGGCAACTCCCGGTGCGACAGCCTCGGCCAGCCCCAGTAGTTCCAGTAACAGTGGTGGAGCTGCCTCGGTGGTTACCAGTGATGGCAGTAGCAATTTGGTCACCAGCGAAGGCAATAACAATCCAGCTTTTGCCGCTGCCAAGGAAGCCGGTATTACGGCCATGAAGAACAAGGAATTTCCGAAGGCCGTCACGGAATTTGACAAAGCCTTGAAAATTCGTAAAAATGCTCCCGAAACCCTGATCTACGAGAATAATGCGGCGATCGGCAATAAGCCCAGCTACACGATTGGCGTGGCCGTACCGCTGCAATCTGATCTCGATGGTTCGATGGAATTATTGCGGGGGGTGGCCCAGGCCCAGACTGAAATCAATAAGGCCAATGGCATTAATGGGGTGCCCCTGCGCGTCACGATTGTCGGCGAAGCGGATAAGGCCGAGACTGCGGTGGCGGCGGCGGAGTTGTTCGTGAAGGATCCCAAGGTTTTGGGCGTGGTGGGTCACTATGCCAGCGATTCTACTTTGGCAGCGGGGAAGGTCTACGATAGCAACAAACTGGTCTCGATCTCGGCGGTGAGCAGTTCGGTGAAGTTGACGGGGTTTAGCAGCTTTGTCTTTCGGACTATTCCCAGCGACTATGTATCGGGTCGGGCCTTAGCCGACCACGCCTTGAAGGTCATGAAGCGCCAAAAGGCCGCGATTTTTTTCAACTCTGCTAGTGGCTACAGTCAATCCCTCAAATCGGAATTTGCCGCTGGCTTGGCCCTGGGGGGCGGCAAGGTGGTGCAGGAATTTGATATGAATGCCGCTGGCTTTGATGGCGCTAGTGCCCTAGCTCAGGCCAAAGAAGCCGATGTGATTATGCTAGCGGCCAACACTGGCACCTTGGATAAAGCCATGACTGTGGTGCAGGCCAATGCCAAAAAATTGCCGATGCTGGGTGGTGATGACGTGTATGCCCCCAAAACCCTAGAAAGCGGCAAAGCCCAAGCGGCAGGGCTGGTGGTGGCTGTGCCTTGGCACATTGAGGCCCAACCCAATGGGGTGTTCAATAAGTCTTCGCAGCAATTTTGGCAAGCCTCGGTCAATTGGCGGACGGCCTTGGCCTACGATGCCACCCAAGTTTTTGCGGCGGCACTGAAGGCCAGCCCTAACCCCAGCCGCCAAAGCGTGCGTGATGCCATGGCCGCGAGTACTTTTAAGGCTACTGGGGCTGCCGGCGATGTCAGCTTCCTGCCCTCGGGCGATCGGAGTGCTAACGTGCAGCTGGTGCGGGTAGCTCCCGGCCAAAAATCCGGCAAAGGTTTCGATTTTGTTCCGGTCAAATAAAAATAAAATAGCTAGGGTCTGTTCTTCCTCCTGCGCCATCTGAGATACAGTATTCTACTAGCTGGATTTCCAGTGACCTATCTCACATCGTAAGGAGAAACGTTCTTGTCTCGTCGCTATCTTTTTACATCTGAATCCGTGACCGAAGGTCATCCAGATAAAATCTGTGACCAAATTTCCGATACGATTCTTGACGCCCTCCTCCAACAGGATCCGGCCAGTCGGGTAGCAGCGGAAGTGGTGGTTAACACGGGCCTCGTGCTGATTACTGGTGAAATTACCAGTAAGGCTGTGGTGAATTATATCGATCTGGCCCGCGCTAAGATCGCCGAAATTGGTTACACCGATGCCGACAATGGTTTCTCGGCCAACAGTGCCTCGGTGCTGATTGCCTTGGACCAGCAGTCCGCAGACATTGCCCAGGGTGTCGATTCCGCCAAAGAAGAGCGGGAAGACAGCAGTGACAGCTTCGATAAAATTGGGGCTGGCGACCAGGGTATTATGTTCGGCTATGCCTGCAACGAAACTCCGGAGCTAATGCCCCTGCCGATTAGTTTGGCTCACCGCCTAGCTCGTCAGATGGCCGTAGTCCGCAAAAATGGCAAAATGTCTTTCCTTCGTCCCGATGGCAAGACCCAGGTCACCATTGCCTACGAAGAAGGCAAGCCAGTAGCCGTAGATACAATTCTGCTTTCTACCCAGCATGATGCCACGATCGGTGGCATTACCGATGACGCTGGCGTGCAACAGAAAATCAAAGACGACCTCTGGACCCATGTGGTGCAGCCGGTGTTCGCCGACCTATCGATCAAGCCAGATGATGCTACCAAGTACTTGGTCAACCCCACTGGTAAGTTTGTAATTGGTGGGCCCCAAGGTGATGCCGGCCTGACTGGGCGCAAAATCATCGTAGATACCTACGGTGGCTATTCTCGTCATGGTGGCGGAGCATTCTCCGGTAAGGATCCCACCAAGGTGGATCGATCAGCTGCCTATGCTTGCCGCTATGTGGCCAAGAACATTGTGGCCGCTGGTTTGGCCGACAAGTGTGAAGTGCAACTCAGCTATGCGATCGGGGTAGCTCGTCCCGTTAGTATTTTGGTGGATACTTTTGGTACTGGCAAGCTGGACGATGAAGCGATCCTGGATTTGATTGAGCAGCATTTTGAACTGCGTCCGGCAGGCATTCTAGCCGCCTTCGGCCTGCGCAAGCTGCCAGGGGAACGCAATGGTCGTTTCTATCAAGATGTGGCTGCCTACGGACATTTCGGTCGTAATGACTTAGATTTGCCTTGGGAAAAAACTGATAAAGCCGCTGCTTTAGCGGGAGCAGTCAAGGCTTAAGTTTTTTTAGACAATCTGCGCAACCAACGGTCGGGGGCGGTAGGAATGGGTTTTAAACCTATTCCTACCGCCCCCGACTACATTCCCGACCACATTTTGTTTTCTGGGTTAGGCGGTCTGACCAAAGATTTGATTGTTGCCAATTGTTTCGGGGAGTCCTACTTTCATCTCTGCACTAGGAGCCATGATGTTTAGGAATCGATCGGCCACTGCCGACTGCCGCCCTAAGAAGAAGCTCTCCCAATTAGCCTGAGTGGGCACCACATGGGAATCTACCTTACAGGCAAAAGACTTCATCGAAGTACCAGCTAGCTCCCGCTTCACCGCAATTTGCAAAACGCAGAGACTGGTAAATTGAGAGTTCTTGGGACGGGCCGGAATTTGGTTAGCCATAGCATGACAACGCGTGACTTCATTGATCAACTGTTGCCAATGGGTGCTGAAGCTGGCCTGGTTTGCTCCTTTCGCTAGGTAGCCTAGGCAGGTTTCATGCAGCGGCTCATTGTGTTCGTCCAGCAGCAAGACTTCATAGTACTGACCGAGACCGTACTTTTCCCGCTCGTTGTGGAGCTGTCGAGAATAGGCTCCCGTGACAATCATCCGTTTCTCTTGCATGGAAGCTTGGCGATCGAAAGCCAAAATCGGCGATCGCTGGACTACTAGCATCCGCGGAGCCTTCAGCAGCAGCCCCCGTTCCCGGCCACCACTATTGTATTCGTAAGTCACCAAGTCTTTGACCTTGAAGGAACGCCATCCGGCCTTCTCTATTTCCGTTTCTGGAATGAAGTAGCCACAGTCCACATCGCCCTTTTCGCCGCGCAGTGCTTGGATGCGGGGTAGACGGGCTTGGGGATCGGTGTACTCGGGGCTGGCAAAGCGATCGATATTATTAGCAGTATTGGGGGCGGTGGGTTGCATAGTAGTCATTGTTAAGTTCCTTGGAAAACCACGAAAGTAGGTGCAAGCAAAGTAGTTGTTTCGTTCTCTTTTGCTCTTGGTTAAAGAGTACTACAGTACAAATGACTTTGACAAGGGGGTAGCACAAAAAACTTTTTAATTAAGTTTTGGTGGCTTGGATAGTGGCTTTCAGCTCAAAGAGGTACTATCATAGGGAAGATCTTCCATCTATGCCGCTGATGTCTGACTCTCTCCATTGCCTACAGCTCGACAACGGCTTGCGGTTCCTGCTGATTCCCAATCCCAGCAATGACATTGTGGCTGGACGCATTTTTGTGCGGGCGGGTAGTATTTTTGATCCGCCCCCGCTAGCGGGCATTAGTTACCTGATGACAGCGGTATTGACCAAGGGCACCGCCCACCGGTCGGCGATGGAAATTGCCACACAGGTAGAGTCGATCGGGGCAGGGCTGAGCGCCGAAGCTCACAACGACCACGTGGAAATCAGCTGGAAAAGCGTGGCCAGCGATTTTCCTTTGATGTTGAAGCTGGTGGCAGAGGTGCTGCGGACTCCCAGTTTTCCGGCTACCCAAGTAGATCTAGAGCGGAAAGTGGTGCTCCAGGGAATTCGTGCCCAGGCCGAGCGCCCCCTATCTTTGGCTTTTCAGCAGCTTCGCTCGGCCATGTACGGAGAGCATCCCTATGGGCGCTTTCTGATGGGCACCGCCGAGACCCTAGAGCGCATCGATTCGGAGGCGCTCAGCTCCCAACATGCCGCCTACTATCGTCCGGAGCGCACGGTGGTGAGCATTGCTGGCCGGATTAACCCAGAATTAGCAGAGAAACTGGTAAAAGAGTCTTTTGGCGACTGGCAGCCCCCCCTAGTGCCAACTATGGAAATGCCTCGATCGCCCATTTCCGGTCGCCCCCAGCGGCAGTTTTTGGCCAAGTCCGGTCACCAGTCGATCGTGATGCTCGGTCAACCAGCGGTGGCCGTCACGGACCCGGATTACTTTGTGCTGCGGGCGATCAATTCCTATCTGAGCAGTGGCCTATCCAGTCGCCTGTTTGTGGAGTTACGAGAGAAACGAGGATTGGCCTATGAGGTCTCTAGTATTTTTTCGACCAAAGCGGAGCAGGCCATTTTCGCGGTCTATATAGGCACGGCCAACGAGAAAGTCTCTATGGCGATCGATGGCCTCCGGGCGGAACTGGCGCGGCTCTGCTTGGCTCGCTGGACGGCGGAGGAACTCAGCAATACCCAAAGCAAGCTCCTGGGTAAATATGCCCTCAGCAAACAAACTAACGCCCAATTAGCTTATCTCTATGGTTGGTATGAATCTTTAGGACTGGGTTGGGATTTCGATCAACGGTTGGTAACGGAAATTGCTAAAATCACGCCCCAACGAGTCGAAGAAGTCGCCAATAAATATTTTGATCGCACTCCATATCTATCGATTGTCGGTGCAGCAGAAGTTATTAATTAAATTCTTGGTATTTATACTCACACCTAGATGTAATATCGACTGTGTTACTCATTCAACCTTTCCTTCAAACTGCTGATACCAAATAAGATTAGCTACGATGTTGACCCCTAATGCGGCACCGCCACCCATGAACCCTAATTTCGGATCGTAGCTGCCTTGACCCAAAGTATCCATCCAGCGATGGGTGAGTTCTGAAGCCACCAGTCGATCGGCCACCCACGGAAACAGGTACATCAAAGCTGCTCCAAAGATCAGCCAGACCGACATCGAAGCCAGCAGAAAAATTGTTTTAGCCGTGGATTGCATCCCCATCTCAGTCACTCTCAAGAACTTTTCTTGAGATTAACATAGGCTCAAATCTCCAGCAAAGCTTCTTGTTCTCCCCGTGTCGCCAGTGGTTCACGGACTTACTCCAAGACCTGTGTCAGCAGCAGCACTAAGAACCTCAAACGTATTTGCTAGACCAGGGTGCTGCCAAAAGTGAAGGATCGGCTAAACTGGAGGGGTATATCCTTAGCTCGCCCCTATGTTCGTTGAAACCATCAACACCATTGGTACTCTGTCCAACGCCTACGAAATCGGCAAGAAATCCCAGCCGCTCTTGGGTAAGATCGTGCGCCTTGTCCGCGATCGGAAGCTGAATATTGTAGTCTGCGGTGCTGGTGGAACTGGCAAGAGTACTCTCGGCAAACTGCTCTCTGGAGCCTTTGGTCGGGAAGATATTCTACAGCCGTACCAAATATCCTATCGAACCGAAGAACTAACGCTGGATAGCAAGACTGCTAGCTCTATCTTGGTGTTGCCGGGTCAGGATCGTTTTTGGGGAGAAGAACTCAAGAAAATTGCTAACAATCAAGTCGATTTGCTCATCAACGTGGTTTCCTATGGCTATCACTCCATTGGGCCGATTGAGTATCAGAATCTGTTGGGTTATCAGCCCGGCATGACACCTCGGGAAGCGATTGTTCCGCACCGGCAAGGAAAGTTAGCGATCGAGATAGAGTTACTGCGGAAACTTACGCCTTACTTATCGATCGCCAGTAAACGAAAAATACTGATGATCACCTTGGTGACAAAGCAAGATCTCTGGTGGATTGACCGTAATGAGGTCAAAAGCTATTACGAGCAGGGTGATTACGCTCAAATTATTCAAGAGGTGCAACGAACGCTTAGCCCTGTCAATTTTTCCCATGAATATTTTTCTGCGTCGCTCCTCACCGAGAATTTTGGGGACGATCGAGGAAACATCCTAGCACCTGTCGCCGAAGGCTATGACCAAAAAATTCAGGTGGTCAACTTCGATCGGCTGCTCTATTACATCGAAAGCAATCTTGACCTTGAGATCCGGAGATAGTCTATGACTGCTGAATATGACATCACTCGAAAATCATACAAATACAGCATTGATGATTGGCAGTTACTAGTCAATATTTTGCATGAATATGGAGATAAATTAACTAGCTTGTCTCGAAGGATATCAATGGAAAAAAATAGACCTGGAATTGAATTCAGGACTTTAATGTTAAGAATAAGAGCGATTGTTTACATAACATTGTTTTTACTGTCTTTGCTTATTGCTCTTTTTCTGGTGAAGAGAAAATATCTCTTGGCAGATGCGATAACCGGATCAATAGATGTGGGTTCCATGTCTTTTTATATATTTTATGCAATGATTATCCCCGCATGTTTAATCATCGTTGTTATACTAACAAAAAATCGAAAAGAAGATACTGACATTCCAATTAATCTGATTGAAGGGGATGCCATTATGATGTCCTCTCGATTAGAATCAGCTATCAGATTAACGATCGCAGTTTCGGATCAAGTTGAGATTAGTTTGGCAAAAAAACTTGAAATGGATTTACGCATTGATGAAGCAAAATCTGCGCTGGACTACTATTACTCAGTAGTAGGTGCCAAAAAAGCTAGCTAGACCCCGCAGCAGTAAAGCCTTTGGCATTAATGATTTTCAGGCAGATCCATCGATATGGCACGGACTTGCATCAGAATTTTGCCGAGATGATTGAGACCCGATCGATCCTCCCCGCAGCCCCAAAAATAGTCCACCGGGGAATCCTCGATGATCTGGGCTAAGCCGGTGGCCAATAATAATTGTTGTAATTCTGGATAGCTGTTGAATTTAGCCAGCACGGCCCGCTCCATCACCAGTAACTTCCGATCGGGCCAATCGTGAGCTGGGCAATAGTCCAGGCAACGACCAAGGGCGGCGGCGGCCTCCGGCGTAGGGGCTGCTCTGATCTGAGCGGTGAGCCAGGCGAATTCTGTCCCAGCAAACTTTTGGGCTTGATAATAATGCTCCACGGTCGGCCACCGATAGCCATCTACCTCGATCGGGTGGAGCGAGAAGTTGGAGAAATAGCCATAGGGGCGATCGGCCTTATAGAAGTAGATGGTGTCCGCCGCAGTCCAGGATTCTGTCATAGTAATCTAGGATAGGAACTTAATGAGGGACAAAAATAACGAAAATCATTGAAAGCCCTCATCCCCCAACCCCTTCTCCCAAGTTTGGGAGAAGGGGAGCCGGAGCCAAAAGCGGAGTCTCTTGCTCCCTCTCCCAAACTTGGGAGAGGGCTGGGGTGAGGGCTTTCAATGTGTCCCG
>JANMHS010000074.1:0-37898 GCA_031375385.1 Synechococcales cyanobacterium OTE_70_metabat_200
TATCCGGTCAACTTCGCCCCCCTAACCCCCCAATTCTGGGGGGAACCGGAGAAGAATGAGAATTTTAGAGGGATCAGTTTAGAAAGGTTGTAGACTGCAAGCTTATCCTGTCGGTTTCTTAACCCGAACTGACGTTAGTTACACTCCAAAATTAAAACCAACAGAACTGTCAATAATTTTCAAGCATGGTCAAGCTTACCTCTGCCCTAATTATTACAGCCGGATGCATTACGACGATTCTCTCTGGGAGCGATCAGTCGATCGGTTGCAGGAGAAACGCGACTGAACCCAGTAATGTCAGCAACAGAGCCTGCTAATATTTCGGATGCCCCCTGCTACAGGCCCAGAACCAAAAATTGTCGAAAACAATCCTGCCCAAGAGAAAGCACCCGCAGTACCTGCTCCGGGCAACCAACTTTCTCAGCGGTTTTCGATGCAGCCAAAGATCATCACGAGGGCAAAGTTACTGTCGAGGATTGGGTCAAGGCTGATTAGTCTGGATTTGATCGAGATTAAACAGAGTTTGCAGCGCCGCCATGGCCTGCTTGCGGGCCTCAATATCCTTCTGAGTGCGCAGTTGCACCATCGGATCATAGAGAATCTTGTTAATGATGCCCTTAGTCAGCGCTTCGATCACCTCCTGGTGGCGACCGGCAAACTCCGAACCCAGGCGAGACAAAGCCTTCTCCATTTCCTGCACCCGAATATTTTCCATCTTGTCCCGCAGACAATTCATGGTCGGCACCGTCTCTAGCGATCGCCACCAATCCGTAAAGCTGGCCAGCTCCTCATCTAGCAGCAACTCTGCCTCCATCGCCATCTGCCGGCGACCCTCTTGGTTTTGGGCCACCACCGCCTTCAGGTCATCCACATTGAAAGCCTGGACATTAGACAGCTCGTTCACATTGGAATGCACGTTGCGGGGCACCGAAATATCAAAGATCATCAGGCCGCTATCCTTAGGCAGAATGTCTTCTAGATTGCCTCGATCGATCAAGGGGTCATTGGAAGCGGTGCTGGTAAAGACGATCGAAGAGGCCGCTACCACCGGTAACATATCAGCCAAGGGCAGTAGCTTTAGATCGATCTCCGGGAACATCTTTTTCAGATCTTCGGCCCGCTTCGCCGATCGATTCAGCACCGTGACGTCCTTGGCCCCCTTCGAGATCAAATGCTGCACCAATAGGCGCGACATCTTGCCCGCACCGACGATCGCGATCGGTCGGTCGGCCAGGCTATCCACCTTCATCTGAGCCAGCTCCACTGCCGCCGAACTAATCGAGACTGCCCCAGTGCCAATGCTGGTTTCTGTGCGCACCCGCTTGCCCGCTGTCAATGCTTGGCGGAACAGGCGGTGCAGCGTCGAGCCAATGCCCTTGTATTGTTGACCCAGCTTGTGGGTGTTTTTGACCTGAGCGAGAATCTGCCCCTCACCCAGCACCAGGCTATCCAAACCAGCGGCTACTCGCATCAGGTGCATCACCGCATCATCGTGCAACAGCACAAACAAATGATGGCGCAGATCCTCTAGGGTCAATCGTCCATAGTCAGTCAAAAACTGTTGTACTTCCCGCATGCCCATCTCCGCATCCTTTGCTACCACATAGATTTCCAGGCGGTTACAGGTGCTGAGAATGGCTACTTCATCGATGTGGGGGAAACTGAGCAGGGTTTCGATCGCCGCTTCAATTTGAGGTTCGGGGATGCTGAGCTTCTCCCGCACTTCTACAGGTGCAGTTTTGTGACTCAAACCAATCACGGCAATATTCATAGCGGTTCTGCTCAGTAATTTAATATAAAGGCAATTAAAAAAACGCTGGTTCATCAGAGAAAATAATCTCTTTTATCGATTCTCCAAGGAGAGGCTACGCTAACAAGACCGCAGCAACTAAATTTATAAACGGCTCTCATTGTCCGGGGAAGTCCGAGCCTTTGTAAACTCTCCTGCGCAGTTTTTAAAAATACTTAACGAAAAATATTGGTTGCTCAGTAATCTTCAAGTAACCCAGAAAACCCAACGGTAGGGCGCAAGTGTTGCAGCCTACCATTGGGCTTCCTCTAAAAACATCGAACCCCAGGAGTTCTAGATTCTAGCGAACTTGAACGGACTTTGGCTTACCAGTCATGTGGACCGTATCCACAAAGCGGGCAGTCTTAGATTGGCTGGAGATAACCAAAGACTCAGTTCGGGCACCGCCCTTGAAGAACCGCACACCGTTCATCAGGTTGCCAGGTGTAATACCGCAGCCCGCAAACAGTACGTTCTCGCCACAGGCCAACTCTTCGCCGGTATAGACCTTATCGGGGTCGGTGATGTTCATCGAAAGGAGACGTTCGACGTTCTTTTCTTTACTTTCGCCGATCAGGCCAGTTTTCACAACGGCAGGATCGTAGATCAGCTGACCTTGGAAGTGAGCATCCATACAACGCAGCGCCGCTGCGGAAATTACACCCTCCGGAGCTGCGCCAATACCCATCAAGGCATGGATGTTGGTACCAGAGAAGCCACAGTTAATGGCAGCACCCACGTCACCATCGCTGATTAGTTGAACCCGTGCACCAGCCTTGCGGATTTCTGCGATCAGGTCGTTGTGGCGTTCGCGCTTCATGACTACTACCACCAGCTCATCGATCGAGCGATCCAAACATTCCGACAGGATCTTTAAGTTTTCGGTGGCAGACTTGTTGATGTCTACCTTGCCCTTCGCTGCTGGGGGCGCGGCCAGCTTCTTCATATAAAAGTCGGGTGCTGCAAACAAGCCGCCCTTTTCGGAGATAGCTAATACGGCCATGGAGCCAGGTTGACCATAGGCACAGAGGTTTGTACCTTCGCAAGGGTCTACAGCGATGTCGATTTCGATCAGTTCGTCTGGGTTACAACGATCGGCTCCACCGGGCTGAGAACAGATTCCTACTTCTTCGCCGATATAGAGCATCGGAGCATCGTCCCGCTCGCCTTCACCAATTACAATGCGACCACGCATATAAATTCTGTTCATGCGCTCGCGCATGGCTTCGACCGCTACCCGATCGGCTTCGTTCTTGTCACCTTTACCCATCAAACGGGCTGAGGCGATCGCTGCCTGTTCTACAACTTCAATAATTTCTAAACCAAGTGAATTTTCCATCTTTATATATATTCCTAGACTGCTTAATATAAGGCGATTCCAGTCTATCAGAGCGGGGGGGCTTAGCGAAACTTTGTAGAACTTAATATTTAGCAAGATTCAGTCGAACGGCCTAGCTGGCAACGGCTAGACAGATGTCACATAGTTCTTGGTGCCACTGGCCGCTACTGGCCACCAGACAGCCCCACTGGCTGACATCAGCCTGGTTGTAACGTAACTCCTGGCCAAGGGAATTTGTGAAGGCTCCTCCTGCCTCGGTCAAGATTAGCTCTGGGGCTGCCAAGTCCCAGTCCTTAGGTGCCGACTGGCCAGATTGGGAGATGTACACATCGGCCCGGCCTTCCAGGATCGCAGCTACCTTCCCACCCACGCTGCCTACTTGCAGTTGCTGCTGGCAGGGCAAATTAGCCAAGATCTTTTCCAGAGCAGGATTGCGGTGGCTGCGGCTGGCAATCACCACCGAATCGGCCAAGGGTTTGTTTGGGGAGACGTGAATCGATCGAGCACCTGGGCCATTCCGATCGACCACTTCACAGCCTCGCCCCCGCACCGCGCGATAAATTTTTTCGGTCTCCGGCAGTGCTACTACAGCCAAATAAGGGCGTTGCTGGTAAGTGAGAGCAATATGCACCGCATACTCGCCGGTTTTGTTGATGAATTCCTTCGTCCCATCGATCGGGTCTACAATCCATACCCAGTCTTGGGGACAAGGCTCCGATACGGGAGTACCCGTCCTACGGGATCGCAAGTTAAAAGTCTCCTCCGTCAAGTAGCCACAGCTATCTCCATAGGTTTCCTGCAACCGGGTCAGAATATGCAAATCCGCCGCCCGATCCGCATTGGTTTGTGGCTCTCCTCCTTTGTTTACTACGGTCACATCGTTACCCCGGTAGAAGGCCCGCAAAAGATCCGTAACCTCCCAAGCAATAGTTGTAACCATCGGCAATACTGCGGTTGTTAAATCAATCTGGGACTGGGATAGAGCAGTAAAGGTCACAAAAATAGGGAGGTGGTGTTTTCCGATCTTTACCATAACATCCCATTAAGTGTTAAGATTAGTGAAACGTCGGACCACTGACAAACATTTTTTCTGTGTGAGGAAAAACCCATGAATTTTAACTGGAAAGCATTGCTTGTAGTTGCTAGCCTCTCCGTAGGCACTGGCCTGGTTGCTTGCGACTCTACAACCACCACTCCTTCTACTTCCGCTTCTCCTGAAGCTGCTGCCACTTCTACTCCTGCCACAACTCCTGCTGCCGGCGCTAGCACTGATGCTAAGCCTGCTGCTGGTGCAATGGATGGTAAGGACAAGAAGGATGACAAAAAAGATGATAAGAAAGACGCTAAGCCTGCTGCTGGCGCAATGGATGGTAAGGACAAAAAGGATGACAAGAAAGACGAGAAGCCCAAAACTGACGCTTCCGCTTCTCCTGAAGCTTCCAAGTAAGACCCTTGTCACTGTTTAGGAACCACTAGGTTTACTAACAGACATATCTGCCACCAAAGTATTGTGCTTTTGCACCTGCTTTGGTGGCAATATTATTGGCAGGTTTGTTGCGTTTCTCCTGTGTCACCAAATTTTAGATGCTGCCCTATATTCTTGCAATCTTCATTGGCACCGGTAGCGTTGGGATATACCTAGCGGCTTTTGTGTTGCCGGAGCTTTACCGGCGCTCCGATCCACTCTGGAGTGGAGTTGGTCTTTTCTATGCTTTAGTGCTGTGGGTGGAAGCTGGTAAACTGACCGGTGGCTTGTTGCTGGGGCAAATGCTCAGTGTGTTGTTGCTAGGCTGGTTTGCTGTTCAGACTCTCGGCTTGCGTCGCTCAGTTATTTCCCCGGAGGAGCGCACAGCCTTGCCCGAACTACTGGAAAAACTCTGGGCTGTCAACTTTTCAGAACAACCATCGGCATCGGCCTGGATTGAAATTCGGCAAGAGTTTCCTCCGGCAGCAGCAATTCCCGATACGGGTGTGCCCGTCCTCCCAGATCGTGCCAGCGAAGGCAATCCTGCGACTTCAAGCAATAGAATCGAAGATTGAAAAGAGAAATTGTTGTTTTCTCTTTGATTGTTCTCTGCTCTTGTTCGCGTAGCATCTCTATATAGAGAATCGCCCAGCTCGGGCCCAATCCACATGAACTTTTTTTCTAGCGACTCCGCTCTTGCCACCGTTGGCCAAGAAATTCTCCAATCTGCGCTACAAACCTTTTCTGACTTGGAGTTGGAGCAAGTGGCGCTCACCTGGCTAGTTTATGAACCAGATGCACCGATACATACGGGGGGAGCAATCCGTGCCGAGGATTTTTGGAAATACCAGCCGCGGGGCTTCAGTCATCGAGGTGATGAGAGGATTTACCCGGCCAGCATCGTTAAACTTTTTTATCTGGTGGCCATGCAGGAATGGTTGGAAAAGGGCATGACCAAGGCCTCGATCGAGCTAGAACGAGCTATGCAAGATATGATCGTGGATTCCAGCAACGATGCCACCAGCTTGGTAGTGGATGTGCTGAGCGGCACCACCAGCGGTCCCGAGTTGCCCGAGGGGCCATTTGAAACTTGGCAGCAGCAGCGCAACATTGTGAATCGTTACTTTCAGTCTTTGGGCTGGCCGGAGTTGGCACCCATTAATGTCAACCAAAAGCCTTGGTGCGATGGGCCCTATGGTCGGGAGCGGGCCTTTGTGGGTGAGATGTACGATAACCGCAATATGCTCACTACCAACGCTACAGCTCGTCTTTTTCATAGTCTTGTGGGGGGAGTGGCGGTCAGTCCTTGTCGATCGCAACTGGCCTTGGATTTGCTGGAACGCGATTTGGCACTGGGTGCGGTGATACCCCAGGGAGACGAAGAAAATCAGGTGAATGGTTTCTTAGGTGCTGGACTGCCCGCTGGCAGTCGGTTGTGGTCGAAGGCGGGCTGGACTGCTCAGGCGCGCCACGATGCTGCTTTCTGGCAGGCCCCCAGCGGAGCTGCTAGTCTGCTGGTGGTGTTCTCGATCGGCCAAGCCCAGAATCGACAGCTTTTACCCTTCTTGGGCCAACACTTTGCCCGGGCCTTATCGTAACGATTGCTACACCTTGTATTTTTCTTTGATTAAGAAGAATTTACTTTAATAAAATCTCATGAAAAGAATCATTTCCTACAACTACTTTTCTTAAGAAGGTGTTAACCTGAATTTAGCTTCTCAGAAGAGTTGAGGTTAGAATCTTCAATAAGTTAATTTCCAACCGGCTTTGGGTTCCGTTGAAAATTGCAGTCTGGGATACCAGTTTGCAGAACAGAGACGTTCTACAGCCTTAAACTCCATCGTTAGCCCTCCGGGCCGCAGCACCTCGCTGCAAACACCTGACAAAAAAGCCGATTCGCCATAGGCGACAACTCGCAATTATTCTGGTTGACAATTTGTTGACCGAAGCCCGTAAATCTGATTTCGACTACTCCTGAATAGATTCTATTGACCCTCCCCGGATCGGGTAGGTAGTGGTTTTCATAGGTATTTTTGTTGATGCTGATTTTATCGATTGCGTCCTGCCTCGCCATAGGCGATCGACTACTATTTCCATTCAGTTCGCCAATCTAAATAGTGGGAGATTTGCACATGAAACTAGTACTTCATGGTAAGAATATCGAAATCACTGATGCTATCCGCGAATATGTGCATCAAAAAATCGATAAAGCTGTGAGTCATTTTGAAACGATCACGACCGAGGTAGACGTACATCTATCGGTCAACCGCAATCCCCGCGTGACGGAGCGACAGGTGGCTGAAGTGACGGTTTATGCCAATGGGACGGTGATTAGAGTGCAGGAAGCAGCCGAAATCCTCTATGCCAGTATCGACTTGGTTGCCGATAAAATCACTCGGAAGCTCCGGAAGTATAAAGAGCGAAATTTCATTGCCAAAAAGACTCATTCTTCGGTGAAGGAACTGCCTATGGAAGCAGAATTGGCAGTGGATAATATGGACTTCGACCTAGTGGGCGATCGAGAGCCAGAACTGCCAGAGGAAGTAGTGCGCGTCAAATACTTTCAGATGCAACCCATGACCATCCGCGAAGCTTGGGAACACCTGCAAATGGTCGGTCACGATTTTTATATGTTCCGTAACTCCGAAACTAACGAAATCAACGTGATTTATCAGCGCAACCACAGCGGCTATGGCGTGATTCAGCCCCTCGCCGAAGGCCAAGTCCAGACTAGAGGCAACCTGCAGGCGGTGCATAACACCCCACCAGTGCTAAGAATGCGCGCCTAGTCCATCCCGAATCGGTGATTCGAATACGGCGGCCAACTCCGATCGAGCCAGTACTAAGCTTGGGAGGGGGTGGCCGTCATAATTCTTGCCCACTACTGCCGGAAAGATTGGATCCGCTGATAAAGAAATCCAATGACCGCCAGCGGCGTGCAAAATCGGCCAGACCGCTGCTAAATCCCATATTTTAGGTGTGCTTTCCACGCCACCCAAAGTAAAGCCGCCGGCTACCAACAGAAAACTGTAGGTGGTGACTCCAATCATGCGCAGCTTGGCTGGTAAGCGATTTTTGACTACTCCTAAGCTGCGGGCACAGATGCCAAAGAGCTGGTTGTTGCTGGGCTGTTCGGTGCTGGTCTGAATGGGTTTGCCGTTCAACCAAGCTCCAGTGGGCATCTCTAGGCCGCTATTGCCGGGCCAGAAGCCATGGAAAGATTGATTTACGGGTGGAAAGAAAACATGGCCGAATACCGGCTGACCGCGATAGAGGAGTCCGATCGAAATACCCCAGAGCGGTAGACCCCTGGCAAAGTTAGTAGTGCCATCGATCGGGTCGATCACCCAAGTCCAATCGGCATTGGTAAACAAGTGGAAGTCTTCTTCGCTGAGCACCGCATGATCGGGAAAGACGGCTAGGATGGATTCTTTGATTTCCCGATCGGCCCAGCGATCGGACTGGGTGACCAAACTTCCATCGGATTTGGTCTCGGCAGTGGCCTGCCCGAAGTCCTCGATCAGCTGTTTACCGATGCGGTTCGTAATCTCCCGTGCCAGCGTTTCCACCTGCTGCCAAAAGTCCATAGATTTGCTCCTGATTGTTACTCACTGTGCAACGATGCCCGGTCTCAGTCTACGCTATTGTCGATCGCGGCTCTGACCACATTAGCCCCAGCTGTTTTGAATTCTTTGACATTGACGCGTTTCAGCAGTTGGATGGCCACTAACATCACCATTGCCTGACAAGCAAAGACCAAACCATAGGCCATCACCAATCCAGCAGATTGTGTCTCCGTGACTCCCCAGATCCCTTTGCCGATACTGAGCGTCCAGCCACCTAAAATGTTGGAAAAGCCCTTGGCCAGGGCTTGGGACAGACCCCAGGCACCGATGAAGGTGCCGGCGGTCTCCGGCAAGGTTAAGTCCAGCATCAAGGTCAAGGCACTGGTCGTGACGATGCCAGAGCAGAGGCCGAAGAGAACTAATGATAGTTTGAGCACCGCAATGTTGCCCGTAAAGCCCGAGGCAATTAGCCAGAGCATGGAGTAGGCCACCATGGCACAGCCAAAGCGGGCGCAGCGCTGTTTGCCGATCGCCGGAATTACTACAAAACCCGCCAACAACAGTCCGATTACGGTGCCGCTGCCAAAAAAGGCGTTGAGCTGGGCAGCTTGGCCGATCGGCAAGCCAAAAATCTGACTGCCATAGGTTTCCAGTACCGTGTCTTGCATGAACAGGCCCATGGTCATGAAGATCAAGAAGGTGAAGAAAATCTTGGTTTGGCGGTTGGTGTTCAGAATCAACCAAGCTTTTTTCAGACCCACTACTGCGGTGGGGGCTAGTTGGCGATTCGCGAAGCGAGAGTATTTTTTCTCCACGCCCCAGGTGGCCAGCAAGGTGAGCATGCAAACGATCACCGGAACGATCAGAAAGAGACGGTTGACTTGAGCTTGGACGTTGGCTAGAGATGCATTAGTTTCTAGGGGCTGGAGAATTTTGCTGATGGTAATGGCTCCGATGATTACGCCCACCAGTAGCATCGACCAGTCGATCGAGACAATTTTAGAGCGATCGCTTTCGTCGGTGACATCCACCAGCAAGGTCGCAAAGGGGGTGGAGCTGGCACTGACGGAGATGCCATAGAGGCCAAAGATCGCCCCGAGGGCGATCGCGAGTCCTGTGCTAGTAGGCGACCAGCCCGTGCGGCTAAAGCTGTCGCCGAGTTTCCACATGACTTGGACCGCAGCAATGACCGCGATCGAGAGGCCCATTACGCCACACCAGATGTAGCCGGTGCGATGGAGTCCGAAGATAGTGCGGGTATCGGACATTTGCCCGAACCAAACGCGGGCGGGGGCTACGAAGAGGGTCATGGCCAACATGGCAGAAGCTACGGTGGCATCGACTTTCAGTTCTTTAATCAGTACTTGGTTGAGTACGCCGAAGATCAAGACGGACATCATGCCCAGACCCACCTGGAACAGGCCCAGGCGCATCATAGTATAGACGGATACTTGGGGCAGAGTCTGGGCCTCTGCTGCCGCTAAATTACTGCCGACCATAAGTTAGTAAAAATATATTGTATTGTTCGGAACTGGTCTGCGGAGGGCTATTGCGATCAACAGCCCAACATGGCCGATCGATAAAGGCTATCTTACCGCAGGCTTTCGTGGGGAGCTAGGGATGTTTTGGCTGGAAGCAAACAATCGTCCATTACCGCGACTGGGTTGCAACTGATTGTTAGCTGAAGATGCTTTCTTAATGTGATATTGAGCGATCGAAATTCCCTGTTAGGTAACCTTTCACATCCTGCTGTCATGAGTATTCCCGAAAACACTAGACCACCGTTGCCACCATTCGATGCCGAAACAGCAGCCAAGAAGGCTCGGATGGCTGAAGATGCTTGGAATTCTCGCGATCCTGAACGAGTCTCCCTGGCCTACACTCAAGATACTGTGTGGCGAAACCGGGCCGAATTTGTTTCAGGCCGTGGGGCGATCGTGGAATTCCTCACCCGCAAGTGGGACAAAGAACTGGAATACCGCCTGATCAAGGAAGTATGGGCTTTTGCAGGGAATCGCATAGCAGTACGTTTTGCTTACGAATGGCATGACGACTCCGGTCATTGGTATCGTTCCTATGGCAACGAAAACTGGGAGTTCGATGAACATGGTTTAATGGGGCTACGCATTGCGAGTATCAATGATCTACCGATTCAGCAGGGCGATCGCAAGTATCATTGGCCCCTGGGTCCCCGTCCCGATGATCATGCCAGTCTTTCTGAACTGGGCTTATGAACTTTGTTGGACAGCGGAGCTAGCCTGTAAAATGGTGAGTAACTGCGACGGCCCCACTCCCTATGCTAAAAATTGCCCTGGCTCAACTGAATCCCACGATCGGCGACCTAGCAGGCAATGGGGAGCGAATATTAGCCGTAGCAGAGCAGGCTGTAGCGAATCAAGTAGATTTATTGTTAACGCCGGAACTATCGATCTGCGGCTATCCCCCGCGAGATTTGTTGTTAAATGCTAGTTTCCAAGCAGCCATGGCCGACCGGCTGCAATCCTTGGCCCAGCAGCTACCAGCCCAGCTAGCGGTATTAGTGGGACTAGCCACCATCGCTCAGCCACCGGGCAAGCCCTTGCATAACAGTGTGGCTCTCCTCCATGACGGCCAAGTGCAGCAAGTTTTTCATAAACAACTGCTGCCCACCTACGATGTTTTTGATGAAAACCGTTATTTTCAGCCCGGCGAGAGTAGCAACCACTTTCAGATCGGCGACTATCGGGTGGGAGTGACCATCTGTGAGGATCTGTGGAACGATGAGGAATTTTGGGGGAAGCAACAATATTTAGTGAATCCGATCGCCGAACTGGCCCGGCAATCCGTAGATCTGGTCGTGAATCTTTCGGCCTCGCCCTATTCTGTAGGTAAACAGCAGTTGCGCGAGGCCATGCTCCAGCATACGGCCCGGCGATATCAACAGCCCATTGTTTATGTCAATCAGGTGGGAGCCAATGACGATCTGATTTTCGATGGCGGTTCGATCGGCTGCGATCGGCAAGGACAAATTATTTGTCGCAGTCAATCTTTTCACGCAGACTTGTCGATCGTTAATTTCGATGGCGATTGTTTGCGAGACCTATCGCCTACTACCCTCGCCCCAGCAGTAGAGGAATCATCGGCCATCTGGCAAGCCCTCGTCCTAGGAGTGGGCGACTATGCCCGCAAATGTGGCTTCCAACAGGCTCTGCTCGGTCTGAGTGGGGGCATCGATTCGGCTTTGGTAGCGGCGATCGCTGTTCAGGCTCTAGGGGCAGAAAAAGTTTTGGGCGTACTGATGCCATCGCCCTATAGCTCGGAGCATTCGGTGACCGATGCGTTAGCAGTGGCTAGGAATCTGGGGATTGAAACTCAGACGATCCCGATCGGCGGTCTGATGCAGCAGTTCGATCTGGCCCTGGAACCGATGTTTGCGGGGACGGAGTTTGGGATTGCGGAAGAGAACTTGCAGTCGCGGATTCGGGGAGGATTATTGATGGCGATCGCCAATAAGTTTGGTCATCTGCTGCTCTCTACGGGTAACAAGTCGGAGATGGCCGTGGGCTACTGCACCCTTTATGGGGATATGAATGGGGGGCTGGCGGCGATCGCCGATTTGCCGAAAACCAAGGTCTACGATCTCTGCCGCTGGCTGAACCGAGAGCGGGAAGTGATTCCGGTAAATATCATCACCAAGCCCCCCAGCGCGGAACTGCGACCGGGCCAGTTAGACCAGGATTCTCTACCGCCCTATGAGGTATTGGATGCCATTCTAGAAGGGTTGGTGTGCGACCATTTGTCAGTGGCGGATTTGGTGGAGCGGGGTTTTGCGGCAGCAACGGTGCAACGGGTGGCCCAGTTGTTGCGCAGAGCTGAGTTCAAGCGCCGTCAGGCTCCACCGGGCTTGAAGATTACTGATCGGGCCTTTGGCACCGGCTGGCGGATGCCGATCGCTTCGAGCGTACCGTAACGTCAGTTCGGGATAAGGAAAAAGGCAAAAAAAGGGGCATCATAGGTAATCTGAAGATACTAACCAAACGTCAGTTCGGGTTAAGCAGAAGGGAGCAGACTATCCAGTATACTTAAGTGTTAATCTGACTAACTGACGTTGACAGATGCAATTTTCAAGAATTTCATATTATGACCAACCTTTCTGAAAAACTTGTAATTGAAAACCCAAAACAGAATAATAGGAAGCATGTGGGACGCACTAGTTTGTATCCATACTATGCTGGATTTTCACAATCCTTTGCGAATTCAATTCTTTCATCAGCAACACTCTCGAAAAATGCAAAAGTTCTCGATCTTTGGAATGGCAGTGGAACTACAACGACTGCCGCCATTCATATGGGCTATAATACTCAAGGATATGATCTAAATCCTGTAATGATTATTGCTGCAAAAGCATGTATGCTAAATACACGAGAAAAATCCAGCTTGTGGCCTATTGCTGTGGAGATTATGGGCAAAGCTTCAAAGGATAACTTCTTAAACGTAGATGATGAAGATCCTTTATGCACTTGGATATCCCCTTTTAGTGTAACAACAATTCGCAAGCTTGAGAAAGCCTTGCAGACTCTTCTTGTTGATAGCAAACAGTATCAACCTTTAATGATTCGAAACAACTTCAACTCTCTTTCTGATATTGCTGCCTTTTTCTATACAGCTCTTTTTCGTTGCATTCGTAAATTAGTTAATGTTTTTTTTACATCCAATCCAACATGGGTGAAAAGACCAAAGCTTTTATCTTCGAGAGTCAGCCCAGATAAGAAATTAATCATTGAGGGCTTTGGCATCGAGATCAAGAAAATGATACAAGCAATTGAAAATGAAACATTAGGAATTCTAAATTCTATAGGGCAGGGATTGATCGAAGTTGCTTCATCTGAATCCTTGCCTGTTGATGATAAATCTATTGACTTTATTCTAACCTCTCCACCGTACTGTACTCGAATTGATTATGCAATAGCAACCATGCCAGAATTAGCTCTGATCGGATATAAATTAAATAGTGATTTTAAATCTCTCCGCAAAAAATTAATAGGTACGTCCACTGTCCCATCAAGCTACATATCTCCTGTGAATTCGTGGGGAGAAACATGCAATGAATTTCTTGAGGGAATTGCAAATCACGAATCAAAGGCTTCGAAAACTTACTATTACAAAAATCACATTCAATACTTCAATTCAATCTATAAATCATTTTCGGAAATCAGCAGGACACTTAATTCCAACGGAACTTGTGTGATTGTCGTGCAAGACTCACACTATAAAAATATACATAATGACTTGCCTCGGATATTCACTGAGATGGCAAATAGTTATGGATTGTCCCTAAAAAGAAAGGAGGATTTTAGTTTGGCAAAAACAATGGCGGATATCAATCCCAGATCAAACAAGCATAAAAAATGCAAGCTAACGGAGAGCGTTTTGTGCTTCTCGAATAATTAATATATTGAGGTTTTAAGCTATGTCTTCAAATATGCAAGATCAAACAGCCGTTAATTTGATCACTGCTGTCGAGAGTCAAATTGAGAGAGTTCATACTCAGAGTCTCGACATCTCTTTTAATGAATTATTAGATATGTATAAGACAGGAGAACTTGACATAAATCCTGACTATCAACGTTTATTTCAGTGGTCTGAAGGAGCACGCTCACGCTTCATTGAATCTTTGTTATTGGAAATGCCTGTTCCTCCAATATATGTCATCGAAAGTAGTGATGGTAAATATATGCTTATAGATGGACTTCAGCGGTTGTCATCTTATCTACATTTCAGAGGTGAATTAGAAGCTAATCACTTCGATCCACCAATTAACAAGGGAGATAAATTATCATTATCGGAATGTGATATAGTTGGAGAGTTAAACGGGAAAATTTTTGACCAGTTGGGAACAGCTTTACAGATAAGATTGAAACGTGCTTTCGTGAGAGTTGAAGTAGTAAGGAAAGCCAGTGATCCCAAATTCAAGTATCACATGTTTAAACGTTTAAATACTGGCGGGTTACTTCTAACTGATCAACAACTTCGTAACTGCACTATTCGTCTCCTGGATCCCAGGTTTAATGATTTTATTATTGAACTTAGTAAAGATACTTCTTTCGAGAATTGTATAGACAACCTTAATGCAGAAAGAGTTTTGGGTTCTTATGATCAGGAATTGGTACTAAGATTTTTTGCTTTTAAAAACTATCGCAACAATTTCTCTCATGATATCAGAGACTTTTTGACTGAGTACATGGAACTTGTTTCAGATCCAAACCCAAACCCAAAACCAAATGGAATAGCTCCATTTGATTATGAATATGAAAAATCTGTTTTCACCAAGACTTTTTTGATACTTCATAAAACTCTTGGTGAAAGTTCTTTTTCCCCTGCCAATCAATCGAGAGAAAAATTGGCAAGAAATTTTGCTATATACCACTTTGAATCTTTCACAATTGGATTACAATCAAGTTTAGATAAAATCGATCCTAATAATGAAGAAATCATCGAGAAGCTAAAAGATACTTTCATGTCAATAAAGTTAAATGAGGATTTTATTCGATTGACAACAGGTGGAGGTAAAAACTCTACTGGGCCTCTTCGCTCTCGAATTGAATTTGTTAGTAGTAGAGTGGAACAAGTTGTATGAATATCGATGACATTTTTGCAGAGCTAGAGAGAGAACAAGCCTGGCGGTATGATGAAATAAGATTTTTTCAAAACCAATCGACCAATGCGCCAGAAAGTAAACAGGATCAATTCCGTCGGATTCTCATTCTCCTTCTTTACGCTCACTTTGAAGGATTTTGCAAGTTTGCATTTACTTTGTATGTGAATAATGTAAATGCAGCTCAGATCAAGTGCGAACAAGCCAACTATGCTATTGCTGCTGCATCATTATCAGACTTGTTTAATGCCTTACAAGACTCAGATAGAAAATGCAGGGTGTTTAGAAAAACACTGCCTGATGAAACAAAACTGCACAGATTTGCTCGGCATAAAGACTTCATAGAGCAGTCTAGTGAATTTGATAACAAAATCGTAAATATCTCAGAAAAGCTAGTAGATACTGAATCAAACCTTAAGCCTGTTGTTCTACAGAAAATTTTGTATCGTCTTGGATTTCCTCATGATCAATTAAAAGATATTGATGGAGAAATCAACCGACTTTTAGAATATCGCAATAAGATTGCGCATGGTGAATCAACATCAGGAATTAACTCAGAAAAATATCTTGACTTACGAACGGCTTCATTTAAAATAATGGATGAGGTAAAACGATTAGTTGTCGAAGCTCTAACAAAAAAATATTATTTGCGTCAGCCATAATATAAAGCCAGGGTTTGCTATAGAAGCTAATTTGCTTCCTTTTGCCTAACCCGAACTGGCGTTATCATAGGTATATTGCTGGAAGGGTCAGTGGGTTAAAAGATCAATGAAATTGGGTTGCAGCAACTGATGTTAGCTATCCTTTCTTTTTCTTACTGAATCTCTCAAGCTCCTGATAGTAGAGGAATTCAGACTTCTCCTTGATATCGCTGATGTCCCTATCTGCCTTGGATGGAACAAATGTATGAAGGAGTACCAAGGGAACTAGGATGATGAGGCCCAACAAAGCTGCACATCCGATGATCGTTGGCCTGTTCATGTACTTTTCTAGTCGAGCGCTTCGTTCGCTGTCTCGCTGCTTGAGCTGTTTTAGTTCTAGCCTTAGTTGGTCGATCGCTTTGTTCTGGTCGATCGTCTGTTTCTGCAAAGCGGTCACCTCAGTGCTCAGCGCTTTTAAAGCCCTCACTGTTGGTAAATGAGCCACTTCGTTATTCGTTGCAGCATGACTCAAGGCAGAGATCAAGGCTTGGATGCCCACCGGGGTTATCTGTTGCGCTGTAGAGTCGTTCTCGGGCTGGTTTGGGTTACTATATGTCATGGTTAGTCGGATGTTTGCTTGGGGTAAATGTGCCGAATCCTGTAAAAGCTTAAGCCTTGAATACCAGCCGCTTCGAGAGCGATTTTAGCTTCAGCAGATACAAATAGATGTACATGTGTCCATTTGACTCGAAACATCGGAGGGAGACCATTTTCTGGCTCTTTTAGTACTAGCTTCTCAATGTCACAAATAAAGGTACGACCCGAATCATCCATGACTGGCTCTCTGGTGTAAATGGAGTTATCTGTGTCTAGAAGGTCTGAGCGTTCCGTGAGGTGCAGGATAACATAATCGCATTCTATCGGCACATCTAAATGGTCTACGAAACTAACTGGAATTATTTGGTGGGGAAAGTCACCAACTGACAAAAGGACTTCTGCCATTTTTCTGGACATAACTGGCCAAAAATTTGCATACTCCAAAATAGGAAAATCAGTCATGCTCAGATATTTTCGTTCTGCTACAAATAGTATTTCCTTTGGCATTTGAGCATTAACCACACAACAGTCATAGCCATCATCCTCAGTGACTTGGTACTCAGCTATTCCTTTGTCACCACCTAGGGCAATTGATGCACAATGAAAGAACGCACTTTTCAAGTCTTCGTCGCCCTCAAATCGATCCAAGTAGCCATCCTCAGAAACTTCATCTTCATCTTCGTGGTCTCCAAATCGATCAAAGTTATGACTTAGCCCATAAAATTTATCTATCATGTTTAATCTCCCACCCTAAAGATGGGCCGTTTTTTTGTTGTTTACTAGCTGCTTGTTCAGCAGCTACGGCAGTCTGTAATGTATCTAAAGTCTGTACTTGTTCCTTTGAGAGAGCTTGAGCCATGGCAATTCTGTTGTCTGGGTATAGCCTGGTTAGTCGGATGTTTGGTTGGGGTAAATGTGCCGAATCCTGTTAAAACTTAAGCCTTGAATGCCAGCCACTTCGAGAGCGATTTTAGCTTCAGCAGATACAAACAGATATACCTCTGTCCATTTGACTCGAAACATGGGAGGGAGACCATTTTCCGGCTCTTTTAGTACTAGCTTCTTAATGTCACAAATAAAGGTACGACCCGAATCATCCATGACTGGCTCTCTGGTGTAAATGGAGTTGTCTGTGTCTAGGAGGTCTGAGCGTTCCGTGAGATGAAGGATCACATAATCGCATTCTATGGGCACATCTAAATGGTCTACAAAGTTGACTGGAATTATTTGGTGGGGAAAGTCACCAACTGACAAAAGAACTTCGGCCATTTTTCTGGACATAACTGGCCAATCATCTGCATCCTCCAAATTAGGGAAATCGGTCATACTTAAATATTTTCGTTCTGCTACAAATAGTATTTCCTTTGGCATTTGCGCATTAACCACACAACAGTCATAGCCATCATCCTCAGTGGTTTGGTACTTAGCTATTCCTTTATCACCACCTAGGACAATTGATGCACAATAAAAGAACGCACTTTTCAAGTCTTCATAGCCCTCAAATCGGTCTAAGTAGCCATCCTCAGAAACTCTATCTTCATCTTCAGGGTCCCCAAATCGATCAAAGTCAAAGCTTAGCTCATAAAATTTATCTGTCATGTTTAATCTCCTACCCTAAAGATGGGCCATTTTTTTGTTGTTTACTAGCTGCTTGTTCAGTAGCTACGGCAGTCTGGAATGCATCTAAAGCCTGCACTTGTTCCTCTGAGAGAGATTGGGCCATGGCAATTCTGTTGTCTGGGTAAATGGTTGCCAAATCTTGGCCATCAGGATTGGTGATTTTGATGTTTCGACCAACTCTCTCCGCTTGGAAAAGGTTACCTTGAATTGAGTTTTTAGCCTGCATCTGTTGAGTTACAGTACTAGCTAGGGTTTGGGCATATGCTTGTCTGTTTGAAGCCATATAAACTTGTCCCGGTTGAAAACCAAAGGTATTGGCTGCTACGATCTTGTCGGCCATTGCCTGTGCAAGATTGTTCAGAGTGATCAGAGCCTGCTGGTCATCAGGTACAGCGGATGCTAAGTTGGTTGGGTTAGCTGGCTGACCTTGCGGTTGTTTGGATAGTCTCCACTCGTTACGGTTGTTTGGATCTGGATCGGGCTGAATCCAGTCTGGTAGGTTCTGATAATTTTTGTCCCGGAGCTGTCGATCAACATCTTGTAGCTCTTTGTTCAACAGAGTTTGAACCCTTTTGACACTCTTCTCTACCTCCGCTGGCGGGATCTGGTCGAGGCTTTTTCCACGAAATCTAAGTTTTAACTTGTCTGTCTCATCATCATATGCTCTCTGGGCGCGCTCGTTCCACTTGACATGAGGACCACGGTGATTGAGGGTGGTAAGCAATTTCTTCTCTTGCTGCAATGTAGCCACATCTCTTTTGACGCTAGCACTTTGATTTCTGGTATCAGCCTTGCTTTTGCGGATGATGACTAAGTTGCCCGCGTCATCAACCCTAGTTCTGCCGCTATTTTTGTCGTACTGCTGCGTTAACTTAGTCTCCTGCCACACCGCGTCAGGAGTGTTGTGGTTTATTTCGTATCCATCTGGTACCTTTTTAACTTTGCTATTCTCTAGGAGATTTCTCTCTGCTCTAGCCGAGTCAGAGATTCTAGTCTTGGTTGGTGGACCATACTCGATCGTGCCGGTACCATGACCAGTACTTTCGATGTGCAAATTCGATTTACCAGGACCCCGATAGCGAATCCCATTGATTACACCTCTGCTAATGGTATAGCCTGCTTCCTTTAGCTCCTGTTCCAGACCCGCCGGAAGCTGCTCAATCTTCAGGGGGGCACCCTGGCGTTTGAGATTTCTGACTTTGATCTCCACCGCTATCTTCTTCGCCTCTCTGCTAGCTGGTGTTGGGGCTGGATTCCGTGCTGGAGTGGGAGTCTGCGCTGGCGGACTAGGCGGTGTGGGGTTAGCTGGCCCCCTAGTGGTCATCCGGATTTCCTGATCTGTCATTGGACGTGGAGTCTGCCCCGGCCCGTCTTGGATCATTGGTCTCCCAGTCCTCCGTCGATCGCGGCGTTCTTGCGCTTGTTCGGCGGGTGTTTTTCTCTTGGCTGGCCTATTGCCCCGCCGGTACCACTGAGGATCATGCTCCTTCGGTTTCGGCGATTTTTCTCGCGTTGGTGTCTCCCGTCCCTCATTCCACGGGCGTGTCTGTGGTTCTGTCTTGAATCGATCGGGATCGAAAGGCTCTAACCGTTCGCGGAGCGTCTCCGGTGGAGAATCGGGCATTTCAGGCACTTCAGTTGTCTTTTTTGGAACCTTCCTCTTTTTGTCACCAGGTCTGCGCTGCGGACTGCCGCCTGGCTCCCGCCTTCTCTCCTGATCAGGTGTCGGCTTGTTCCACGGCAAATTCGGATCTCCAAAAGGATTCGGTAGCGTCGGAGCAGAAGTCCTCGTAGTTGGAGAATTGCGGGGTAAAGATTCTTGGGTGCGCTGAAGTTCTTGGTTGCGGCGTATTGTTTCTCTGTTAATTCCATCCAAGCTAGTTGTTGCTGAACTCGGCGGATGATTGTTTGAATTGTCTTGTGATCTTTGTATTTCTTGGTTGATGTTAATTGCATCTCTACCTATTCCACCTAAGCCAGGTGTTACTCTATTCGGGGGAATCTGTGGCGTTGCTGGGTTGTTACCACGGGATGCTTCGGCATTTACTTTTCTTTCGGTATTTCGCATCTGGCCCAGTGGATCCCACCACACTGGAGGACGATCCAAACCTAGCGCCTCTGCTGCTGCAGCGCCTAAGCGCTGTTCCGAAATGTTTGAGCTAGGCTGTGAACCTTGAGAATTTGGATTGGGAGTAGACGAAGGTTGCGGTGTGGCACCAGGTGCAAAATTTCTTCTAGAATTTGCAGGTCTTTCACCAAGAGTGGGTGAAGGTTGGCGTGTAACGTCAGGTTTGCCACCAGGAATAACTGTAATGGGTGGTTTTCCACCATTAACCGGGTAAAGAGAGCGCGGCTTTGGTTTTGGTAATCCAGCAATCAGAGCTGGATTTCCCTCATTTTTCGCTGGATTATCTGGACTTTCATTGCCATTATTGCCGAAGCGATCGAGCTCTTTGTCTTGGTCATCTGCCATTACTACACTACTCCTGAGTAGGTCAGCTTATTTATGCTACTGAATTATAGAAATTGCGTTTCAAATATGTCAATAGAACGAAAGAGCTACATGGATTTTAGCCAAGTGAGTATGCGGTTGCCCTGATCTCGTATTCGTCCAACCAGGTCAAGCAGCCCGATCTCTGGTATCTTTGTCTGGGAACTTATCGAAATGAGCGAGTAATGACTTACCAGCGCGTATTACTAAAACTGAGCGGTGAAGCGCTCATGGGCGATCTAGGCTACGGCATCGATCCCAAGATCGTCCAGAGTATCGCCCAAGAAGTTGCCGAAGTCGTAGCTAGCGGAGTCCAGCTCGCGATCGTGGTGGGTGGCGGTAACATTTTTCGGGGTGTGCAAGCTTCGGCTAAAGGCATGGAACGCGCCACCGCCGACTATGTGGGTATGATCGCCACGGTGATGAATGCCATCACTCTCCAAGATGCTCTAGAGCAGCAAAATGTCCCCACTCGCGTGCAGACAGCGATCGCCATGCAAGAAGTGGCCGAACCTTACATTCGGCGACGGGCCATCCGCCACCTGGAAAAAGGTCGAGTTGTGATCTTTGGCGCTGGTTCCGGTAATCCCTTTTTTACCACCGACACTGCCGCTGCCCTCCGCGCTGCCGAAATTGATGCCAACGTCATCTTTAAGGCTACGAAAGTAGACGGAGTTTACGACTCCGACCCCAAGCTGAACCCAAATGCCAAGCGCTACGAAAGCCTCACTTACACCCATGTGCTCACGGAAGATCTGCGGGTGATGGATAGCACAGCGATCGCGATGTGCCGAGAAAATGATATTCCTATAATTGTGTTCAACTTGTTTGAACAAGGAAACATTCGCCGGGTAGTAGCCGGCGAAAAAATTGGCACCATTGTAGGAGGTTCCTGTGAAGTTCGCTGACATAGAAGACCATATGCAGAAGGCTATAGAAGCCACGAAGAGATCTTTCAATACCCTTCGTACCGGGCGGGCTAGTACTAGCCTGCTCGATCGGGTATCGGTGGACTACTACGGTAGTCCCACCCCCCTGAAGTCCTTAGCCAACATCGGTACGCCCGATGCTAGCACCATTAGTATCCAGCCCTTCGATCGGAGCAGTATGGGGGCGATCGAAAAAGCTATCTCCCTCTCGGACATCGGCCTGACCCCGAACAACGATGGCACCTCGATTCGCCTGAACATTCCGCCCCTGACCACGGAGCGGCGGAAGGAGCTGGTGAAGCAGGCTGGTAAATATGCCGAAGAAGGCAAAGTCTCCGTCCGCAATATCCGCCGCGACGGCATCGATGAGGTCAAGAAGCAGGAAAAGGCTAGCGAGATCTCCGAGGACGAATCCAAGGGCTTACAGGACAAGATCCAGAAGCTTACGGACAAGTACATCAGCAACATCGAAAAAGTCTTAGCCGAGAAGGAAAAGGATATTATGACTGTATAGATTACCGCTGTTGAAGTGACCATCCTCTCCCAAACTTGGGAGAGGGAGCAGCGGAAAATCCGGTCTTGGGGTCTCCCCTGCTTGGGTTGATTGCATGGTCGGGAAACCCGACCGCATCAACTCCGCAAGTGGAGGAATTTTTCAAGACAAGAGACTCCGCTTTTGACTACCCTTAATTAGCCTCGCCTACTTGGATAGTGAATTGCCGCAGTCACTCAGATTTTGCTCACATCAAAAAAGGTTGATATAAACATGAATAGAAAAAAGTTTATGATAGTTGGCAGTGGTGGAAGAGAAAGTGCTTTTGCTATAAAGCTTTCTGAAGATACGACTTTGTTTGCCGTGATTGACTATAAAAACCCGACAATTATAGATTGCGTTTTATCTTCGGGTGGTGATTATCTTGTTGGCAATTCAAGTGACCCGGAAACCATCTTGAATTTTGCGAAAGAAAAAGATGTTGACTATGTATTTGTCAGTGCTGACGAACCTCTTGCTAATGGAGTTGTTGACATATTGCTTGAAAATGATATAAAAGCTGTAGGAGGGACAAAAGAAGCAACTCGAATTGAATGGGACAAAATCTATTCAATCGAAATGATGAAAAAAACCTGTCCTGAATTCACACCTTTTTACATCACTATTTCTACGAAAGAAGACATTCAAAGAGCCATGGACACATTTAAGGAAATGGACTTAGAAGTTGTTGTTAAACCTCAAGGTTTAACTGGAGGTAAGGGTGTGAAAGTTATGCCCGAACATCTCCCAACATATCAAGATGCCATTAATTATACTACTACTCTTTTGGAGGATAGGCCAACTGAAAAAGTGTTGTTAGTCGAAAAATTACATGGAATTGAATTTACAGTTATGGGGATAACAGATGGTAGTGCGTTGGTGCTGTCACCTGCAAGCTATGATTACCCTTTTAGGCTAGAAAATGATTTAGGAGCTGGTACTGGGGGTATGGGTTGTTTCACTGATTGCGTTAAAAAATTACCTTTTATGTCTGATGAGGATTTAGCTAATTGCAAGTTAATAATGCAACGAAATATTGACGAAATGAGGAGGCTCGGGCTTTTTTTTAATGGTGTTTTGAATGGTGGTTTTTTTGTAACGAAACGAGGGATTCGTTTTATGGAGTTTAATGGACGTTTTGGAGATCCTGAAGGCTTGAATATATTAACAATCCTAAAGGGTTCATTCTCACAACTATTAGAAGATATTTGGAACAAAAAGCTGTCGGAGGATAAAGTTTCTTTTATAGGCGAAGCCTCTGTTATTAAATATTTGGTTGCAAGGGAGTATCCTTATGAGAGTGCTGACGTTACTGACTTTACTGTCAATGTGAATGCTATAAATGGTATGGGCTTAAATGTGTTTTTCGCAGCTTGTGTTAAATCTGGTGAGAATAGTTACCAAACACTTAAAAAATCAAGAGTTGTGGCAATTGGGGCGACTTCAAAATTTATTGATGAAGCTTCGTTAAAGATTGATGAGGCAATAAGAATGCATGTAAAAGGTGATTTGGAATACAGAGCGGACATTGGTTCTAAAGGTAATTTAGAAAAACTCAATGAAGTTTTGCAAAAAATGTGAATAATTTCAGAGTATCTCTGAGAACTACGTCGATTTGAATCGGGTTCATCACAAAATTGTTAAACTAAGTGACCTACCCCTAGTAACCACTTGCACTAGTTTCATATCCATGATTTGAAAGTGAAGTGGGCATTTCAGGCTTCGACAAGGTTATTTTCCTTCGGCGAAAATAATTAATTGATGATTTTGAGTCATTGCCTAAAATTAGCAATCGCTCAAATCTTTATGGATCAGGAGTAGTACAAAACCTTACCTTAATAGGGGTACTGTCCAGATATATAAAATCAGTCTCCGGAGCGGAGAATCCGCCCAGGGCCCTGGGTAGATTCTCCGTAATTCTAAATTTTGTAGGGTTCTTCATTATGGCCAACTGGCAGCAGCATTTCGATGCTTGGCACAAAATCAGCAAAGCCAACCTAGACCCGGTGGAGGAAGATGGCGGGGTTTTGGCTGGTCGGGATGCGGAGGATTTGTTGCAGCGACTGGTGGCAGAAAACTATAGTTTTCGGGGCTGCCATTCCTTTGCTGGTAAGCGAGTGTCCAATTTGGATGGTCGGGGGCGGCGAGAAATCGACCTGATCGTGGTTACCAGCAAACGCATGTACATTATTGAATGCAAGAACTGGACTGGCAACCTCATTGCCGAAGGCGATCGCTGGGTGCAGACTAATACTAATGGCAAGGGTCAGGTAGTGCGCAGGGAGCATGAGGACGTGTTGCAGGTCAATCAACTGAAGATGAAGTTGTTGATTGCTAACCTGCGGAATCAAGCTATTCCCATCAAGCCCGAGACCGTCTGCCAGAAAGTGATCTTTATGAATCCGAAGCTGCGGATTTGCAGCCCGGCGATCGCCGAACATCCCGATGTCATTACACCGGAGCGATTAGAAACCTACTTGAGCAGCCAAGATGCCAAACTGAAGCTCCATGAACGGCTATTTTCGGCGGTGATTGGTGTGTTGCTGGATGATGAGACCAAAAACAAGGTCTTGGATGGGGTGGGCATCGAGCTAGTCGGCGGTAGCAAACATCAGCAGTTGCTGAAATACCTACGGGAGCTAGGTACCTGGGATCGGGCGTTCCTGCGCGGGACTAAAATCATCTCCGGAGATGTGCGGATGCGCAGCTCAGCTAATATATTCATGGATTCCATCTCTTTGGATGGAGTCAAGAGCATTACGGTGCGCTACGTACGGTCTAAGTGGCTGGGGTTTTTCAAGGCATTGTTCCGCATCGGCCGGCCTATTGCTTTGGATTTATATAATGCCCAAGGTAAACTTATCGATAAAGTGGTTGGCAATCCCCATGGATTTGTGCGCATGATCGCGGCTGGTTCCCCCACGGAGCAAGATATCGATCTCTGCCAGATTGATCAGATCACCTACGGTCGCTATGTGGATGAGGACCAACCTCGGGTGAAGCAGCGGCTCGCTCGATCGCGCCGTCCTAAACCATATCGCAAGAAATCCAGGTTCCCGCTTTTCCCCCTATTGATTATCGGCGCGATCGGAGCTTTGACGGTGCCAGTGATTCGTAATCCTTTGGTGGCAACTTTTACTAGCTGGCAGCAGGGTAGTAAACAGCCCCAGATTTCGATCGATAAATACAGCGGCGAATATGATTTCGGAAAGTATTCAGTCAAAATATATCGCCAAAATAATAAGCTATGGGCCGATACGGCGTTGGGCAAAGCGGAGCTGAAGCCAGCTAGCAATCCCCACGAATTCAAAATTGTGAGCAGTCGGCAGGGTGCCCTGGGGAACTATGTATTTGGCATGAATAAACAGGGAAAAGTTGCCGATTTACTCTGGATCCAACAGGACGGCAAACAGCGCCGTTGCCCTAGGTTGACTGCAAAGCGCAGTTGAACGTGGCGATCGGCTATTTCAAAGCACCCCAGAAGTTCACCGGCCGCTGGATTAAAGGGATGAATCCTAGCGAAAATCTACCGGGCTGATGATGGCAATACATTTTGATGATTAGGCTAGTGAATGTACAAGGCGGCAAGCTAACATAAATATTTCTTATGTAATACTGGTTTGGCAGCAGTAAGGTTAAAATATTATGGTTCCCAAAAGAATTTTGCAGGGAAGGGTTTTGTGACAGACGATCATAGCCAAGAAAATATTCCTTCTGTTGATAACCAACCGAATACTATCATTGCTGGCGTCCCACAGCCACAGCCACCGCTTCAACTTGTCCCCGATCTCCCCCCCTCGAAACCTCATCTCCAGATTGTCCCTCGTCTTTCTCCATCTCCTACTACCATTCCTGGGGGTGCTTGGATTTTTCGTGTAGGTGGCCGAATTGTTCCATATGTGAGTATGGCTATCACCGCCAATGACTTGGTGATACTGGTGAGCGATGCTTATGAATGGTATGGGGAACAGAACCGTGAATCCAGTGGTCAAACAGGAGACTTTGATTTCCCAGTGCAACCATCTCCCACTCCTTATGAACCTTCTACAGCTTCAACAGACCCAGTTGGAGACCCTAACCCTGTTGATACGGTTGTACGAGATCAAGTTCGTGAAGCACTTGGGGATAGCAACACAGGAAGCCGTCCTGCAGGCCAGCCAGCCGAGATTGACCTCGATCAAGAAATAGCGCGCATAGAGCGAGCAAGACAAGAAGCTAATGAGGCAGATGAGAGAAGCAGACAACAATGGCTGGGAGAGCAAGAAGCAGCGCAAATACGAAGAGATCGAGACGCGGCAGAGAACTGGCGAAAACCCCTTCCAACTACTGAGAGCAACCCCGATACAGAAATACCAACGACTATTAATGATCCTAATTGGATGAGACCAGCAGAAAATCCTAACGGTCTCCCAGAGGTTCCTTCGCTTCCATCCATTCCCGGTTTGAATCTAGACGAACCGCTTCAGCGCCCCCGTATTTCAGGCGATCGCAGTACCTTTCAACCTAGGGCTACCCAAGAAGCAGCAGAACCTGCGAACTCCGACCCCCCAAACTCCACTGAGAACTCTGACCAAGCGGATCGGACACCACCGGCAGAGGAGGGGAACTCTGGTGAGCCAGCTTCCCGGCAGCAACGACGACAAGAAGCTAAAAAACGCAAAATTGAGGAAGCAGTTGTCGGGCAAGACCTTCAGAATTTGCCTGAGAACCTAAGAATTAAAATGAGGGATATTGGGTACGTCATTACTGGAGGGGAGAACCGTTCGATCCGTTATATTGGGAAGTTGCCTAGCGGTAATCAGTTACACCTGGAGAAAAAAGATGGTATTTGGACGATCCAGCCAGGCCCATCGCCTACTAACACCAGGCTCTCTAACCAAAATGAGGCGAAGAAGAACGTTCTGGAGGGTACGGGCGTTAAAAATGTGCCTGAAGGATATGAAAATAATCACATCACGCCAGATGAAGTCTGGAAGAATGATCCATTATTGAGGCAATACGACAAAAATAATGGTGAGGCCGGTGTTGACAAGGCCAGAAATCTAATCCTGATGCCGAAGAATAAGACTGCTGCCATAAATGGGCGGGAGAATCCTGATGTGCAAACTCTGGAGGAAAAAGGGCGACTGCTGAACAACGTTAATCATCGTGGTTCTCATGGTAAGTGGAATAAGCATGTTGCAGACACTTACAAAGAAGAGAGAGAAAAATTAGAACTGGAATATGGATCACTAGAAAATGTACCGAAGGAGATATTGAAAGAAACCGTTGAAGGTATCCAAGATGGGTTGATGAATGAGTTGAGGGAAGTCGATCGCAAGATCGAGCGGGGGGATGTTAACAACCTGCCAGAGTGGATTAAGGATGATGGTAATAATAATCCTGGAGGAACCCCAGAGCATAGACTAAGCAACATACCAAGCATCCTGGATAACCAGCAACTTGCCGTAGCCCTTAAACGAGCCGTGTGTGCAAAAACTAAAGAGGTGATAGCTGCTAACACTCACAGCCTAGAACTCAGTGCTATTTCTAAAGATATCCTCAATCAAGCACCAACCCACAAGGACTTGTATCAATTACTTGGTGTAATTACATTGAACAGCTTCAAGGGCAATGATGCAAATACCATAGCAACTAGCCACTATCAAATGGAGCGACTTGATGCAAAGAACATCGTAATCACTGGTCTGCCCGATGGCAAAAAACTAGCTGTGGTAAATACCAGGGAAAATACTATTGCCATGCATGGCAAGCCCTCACCAGCGCAGCTGGAATTTTTGGAAAACAAGCTTGAACAAGCAAAAGTTGCCTTGCCAGCAGAGACTGTTCAAAATGCTACACAGAATCGCTCTAATCAAAATCAAAGGACTATGTGAGGTGAAAAAATGACTGATAAATTTTATAAGCTAGGACAAGACTTTGATAGATTTGAAGACTATCCAGAAGAATTTCATCAGGATGGATACTTGGAAAATTTCGAAGGCTATGATGATCTGGAGGGTGCTTTTTTCTGTTGTGCAAAGATCTCTATCAAAGGTAAAATAGGAATAGCCAAGCGGGAAATTACGGAGGGTGGTATCTGGAGAGTTCTCACAGCTCAGGTGCCTGAAAAAATAACCCTTATAGCAGAGCCAAATCTACTAAGCAAAACCGACTTTCCTCACATTGAATATACATGTTCTTGGCCGATTATGTCTAGGCGGATGGTGGAAATTCTGTTATCAGTTAGAGACTTTCCTCATCAAATAATCCCTGTTACTGTCATAGACTTTGTGGGTGACCCAATAGAATGTGATTACGTAATCCTTCACCTCAGTCAGCTTTCGGATGTTATGGATATGAAAGAATCGATTTATGTTGCAAAACAATCTAGAATCGATCCGAGTCAGACTATTATTGGTTCTATTGAAAAATTGATATTAAAAGAACCCGAAGGTGGTTTTCCTCCTATCTTTCGAGTCAATTGGCATTCAGTGCCGCTGTATGTATCTAGTGAAGCCAAAGATGCGTTGGAGGCAGCTGGCATCAAAGGCTTATCTATCTCCCGAGTATGGCCATGACTCCCGGCTGTTTTAGCTGGCCCAATACAACTAATAAGTGGATATTAAAACTAATCAACGATCGAACTATGACCTACAACAACTCCCCAGCAGACGAACGACCCATTTCCCAAGCAGACATTATGTCCCTCGTCTCTGCGCTGGACAACACCACTATGGATAGCAAGGTTGACTACCAGCCAATCCTAAAAGCCCTCGAACAGCTCGCCCTCAACCAAGCCGCATTCCAAAAAGAAATAGTTAACCTGAAAAAGACGATCGACCTACAGAGTAGCAAAATTCAAGAACTCCAAAAACAAGACAATACCCGCTGGCTCAAACAGTACCTCAACAAACCGATGATTCTAGGATCAGCCGCTCTGCTAGGTCTGGCGAACGCTCTCCCCCTAACCCTGTTGCACCTCTTCATTCCCGCCAAGCTAGACAGCGATACCGGAGAAAAACTCAAATTTCTGTACCTTTAAGAAGCCGCGAGACTCCCAAAAACCAAAAAATCTTCAAAATAAAGCCCCAGTTCTTCAGCGATCGAGCTACCAAATAACATCAAAAAAGCCAGAGCTTGCTATAGCAGCTAATTTTCTCCCTTCTACTTAACCCGAACTGGCTTAAATATAATGACTGGACTCTTGTTGACTGAGCTTGATATATTGATCGATGCCACTCAAACTGGTGTCACTAACGGGAAAATCTTGCTGTACTGGCGAATTTTGGATGAGATCGCCGATCGCGCTCAAGGCCAAAAAATAGAATTGAGGTCTGGAGCATTGTTGTTGCAAAAAGTGTTCGCCGCGCCTTAGGGGAATTGGTTGATCGAAGTCCAGCATTGGTCGCACCACCGCAACGGCCTGCCAAATTTTGTCACTGGCAGTTTGAATCTGCTGGTGCGTAGCTTCTGGGAAAAAGCCCGATAGCATGGCAGCAACGAAATCATGTTGTCTCCATAGCTGCCAGCTATAACCGCTGGCTCTGTAAGTCAGCGCTGGCAAAAAGAAATATAACCACTGGTGTAGGGCACTCAACAGATTGCGGAGCACTTCCCAGACCCGTTGGGCTGGAGCAATCGACCATAAATCACCCGCCGTATCCACATCGGACAAATAGAGTGGTGCCGCCGGACACCAGCGCAGATTGAAGTTATCGGGGCTGCCGGAGAATCTATATAATTGCGCTTTGGTCGAAAAATCCAGAATCAACTGGCCCGCTCGATGAGCCATGGCTTCCAGTAGGGCCAGTCGGTGGGAGGGCTGCTCGATTGAGAAATCTTTCCAACCCAGCATCGCTGCGCCCAGCCGTTCGAGTTTTAGAGTTTGCTCGCTGTGATTTTCTTGGGAAGACACCAAGTGATTGCTCTGCCACTGGAGATAAATATCATAGGGCGTATGACTGAGATGATCCAGGGGTAACAGCGATATACTCACACCCATTGGTAAATGATTTAACCGTAGTTGCTCGTAGCCAAACACCATCCAAGGACTATTCGCTGGAACTCCGGCAGTGTTGAGGCGATGGAAAATCAATTGGTCGTTCAAGGCGGTGGTCAGCAACATGCCACCGATCGGAGCTGATTGACTGGGGACGGAAATCAACTGATGGGGAGCAATATCATGGGGATCTACATGGATTAGATCTCGGCAAAATCCTTGAGTTAAGGGAGGTTGGGGTGTATCGCTGGTGGGAATAGCTTTGGTGGTGCGCTGGAATCCGGAGCATTGCACATGGGGTGGATGGTAGAAGCCCGCTCCTTTGATTTTGAAGAGACGATGCTCATTCTGGATTGGCCCTCCGTCAGCGCAGAATTGGCTCTGATAGATAATGGTGCGTCCCGGTCTGGGATACCAATTAGCTGGATGAGGTCTTTGCCAGCTCACGATTTCGGTCAGCTCTGGCAATGTGGTGGTGGCTGGTGGTGGGGTGACGATGGTAATGGGGAGTTGACGGAGGAGGGTGGATTGCGACATCTATCAAGCCTCTACTAGAAGGCTGGGCGACTTCTGCATCAGAGTTTGAATTGCTTGCTCCAAGGCAACTGGATCGCCGATCGGTACTTGAATCACACCGGGTAATGCTGGCAATCCGCAGGCTCTGCTACAAATGGTGGGGATGCCGAGGGCAATCGCTTGGAGGATGCGGCGGGGCTGATGGTCTACCCAGGCTGGGGCCACGACGATATCGGCCTGGGTCAGCGCTTGCCGATAATCGGGTTGATATGTCACCCGATAGCCCTGCCAAAAATCTGGTTCTTCTAGTTCGCCACCAGCTATGATCAGTTGGAGGTCTAGATTTTGGAGCACCGATCGCAGTTCGTAGATACCCTTGCGACCAATGCTAGCGGAGGGGAGCAGGAGGGTGGGGGGAGTGGATTTCGCTCCGGCTGGAGATGACTGAACCACCGGCAGCACCCAATCTAGTTGCTGGGTTTTCTGGGGCCACAGACCGGCCAATTCCGTATGGGGGGTAATAATCCGCCGGGCTTGTTGGAGGGCAGCAGTCTCGGCACTCGCCAGGTCCGTAGAGACTCGAAAATTGTTCAGGGTGGGACTTTGGGGATAACAATTCGCGGCTCGATCCAGGCGCTGCTGAAGCTGCGTCATGGGCATGGCCGTCATCAATACATCGAAGCTGCGGCCGGCTAGGTGGCCCGATCGCCAGAGATGGGGCAGCAGACTCTGGGTAACTACGAGGTGGGTGGTATCGGGGGTGAGGCTGCGACCGTAGATGTTGGCTAGATAGCGGGACTGGCCGAGCAGCAGTTTTTGATAGTTAGCGCCTTGCCGCGCAATCCGCAGCAATACAGACTGGGCTAAGCGGAGAGCGAGCACCGAGCGATGTTGCCAGACTTGCGCGAAACCTGTGGTCTGCCAAGCATAATTGGCTTTGCGTACCCGCTGGCCATCCACAGGTAAGAACAAATAATCCTGATACGGGCTGTCGCCCAGGCTAGCGCCAACGGTGCGGGTGGACTGGATATATTGATCGAACTCCGGCCACCGATCGTCTACTAAGTAAGCAGTTCGTCCGGCCAATACCGCAGGCTGCTGCTGGCGATGGCAACTGGAGACTCCGCAGGCGAGACAGCTATTGGCTGGCGCTAAGGGGAGCGAAACTCTGGGCGTCTCCTGGACTGCTTGGGGAAACGTGTGGAAGCGGATTGTAAGCGATCGATCATCCATGGTGGCTTCGATCCGCAGTGGTGACTGGGTGCGAAAGCGCAGGTCTACGTAGTTCCAGAAAACGGTGGCATCCCGATCGATCTCCGCCAGGGAGCCAGGAATGACTTGGTTGTGGGCATGGCGTTCGACAATTTCTAATCCAGCTTGCAAGGCGGCATCGTACAGAGCGTTGGAAAGTTGACAGAGACCGCCCCCGATCGAAGGAATAATGCAGCCTTCCCGCAGCTCGCGGCCTGCTACATATCCCCGGTAGGCGCGGGGCGGGCCGATCTGGGCCCAAAAACTGAACATCCCCCCAGCGGGAATTTCAGCACCATTGATGGAGCCTAGAGCTTGACGCAGATTCTGAATTTTTCCGGCTTGCAAAATCCATTCGGCGGCGGTGGCTCCGACCCAGAGCTGGCTGCTGGATTCCGCAGCGTTGGCGCTAGCCTGGGCGACAGCCCGTATCGGTAAATCCTGAGTGTTGGCCGGGGACACGGGCCAGCGCCGGACTTGAGAATTCCAGAAATTTTGCCAGTGGCGGGCCACTTTGAGGACTTGGGCTTTAGCGAGAAAAATCAGATTATTGAAGCGAGTCGGAACCACTGTTGCAACTGAAGACATGACAATTTAGCCTACATAGGAGAAATATTTGCTAACAGTGAGGAGTTGTGGGAACTACAAACTGCCGCTGACAGATTCCAGAATCTGCTGTTTCTATGAATCCCAGGAATTTCTGCTGGTAGCTATGGGCAGAGCAATTTTCCCCATGCAGCTTGGGGTGGAATGCTGAAGCATTTCAAGAATGTGCCTCGATTTCTAGCGTAGAGACCCCCGATCGCCGAAGATGTAAGATTGGAACCTTTGAAATAGTTGGAACAGCCATGGCCGACGCGATCTTGCAGAACTTCAACGTACTGGCTAGCCCCGGCCAGCAGCCGATCATCGCCTCGATCGATATTGGTACCAACTCCATTCATATGGTCGTGGCCCAGATCAAGCCGGATCTACCGGCCTTCAGCATCATTGGGCGCGAAAAAGACACCGTCCGCTTGGGCGATCGAGACCCCCAGAGCGGTTGCCTGACCGAAGCAGCCATGAGCAGAGCGATCGCCACCCTGGGGCGCTTTAAAACCGTTGCTGCCGGTCTGGGTGCTCAACAGGTGATTGCCGTCGCCACCAGCGCCACGCGCGAAGCCCCCAATGGTCGGGAATTCATCGATCGGGTCGCCCTGGAAATTGGCCTCCAAGTAGACCTGATTTCTGGCACCGAAGAAGCCCGCCGCATTTACCTTGGGGTCATTTCTGGCATCGAATTCGACAATATTCCGAGGATTGTGATCGACATTGGTGGCGGCTCTACCGAAATGATTCTGGGCGATAGCGAAGAATCTCGGACCCTCAGCAGTACCAAAGTGGGAGCCGTGCGCCTCAGCACCATGATGGTTTCCACCGACCCCATTAGCGAAAGTGAATTTGCCTACCTGCAAAGCTACATCCGCAGCCAACTAGAACGACCGATCGAGGAAATCCAATCCCACATCAATCCTGGCGAAGCCCCGCTCCTGGTGGGTACTTCTGGGACAATCGAAACCGCCTGCGAAATTATTGCCCACCAACGCAGCGATAGCCGAGCCACCAGCCGCGCTGCTGGTCTGCGCTTGCATGGCTTCCAGCTGCACCTCTCCGACCTCGATCGGTTGGTCAGTAAATTGCGCCGCATGAAAAACAGCGAGCGGGCCCAGATTCCCGGTGTCTCCGAGCGCCGCGCCGAAATTATTTTGCCGGGACTCTTGATCTTGCAAGAGGCCATGAAATCCTTCCAAATGGAAAGCCTGACCTTCTGCGAGCGCAGCCTGCGGGAAGGCGTAATTGTAGACTGGATGCTGACCCATGGTTTGATCGAAGACCGCCTGCGTTTTCAGAGTTCGATCAAAGAACGGAGCACGATCAAAATCGCCGATAAATATGGCATCGACTTAGTCCATGGTAACCAAGTGGCCAAGTTCTCCTTGGTATTGTTCGACTATATCCAAGATAAGCTGCAGCAGATGAATAGTGAAGCCAGACGCTATCTTTGGAGTGCCGCTATTCTGCATAATAGTGGCCACTTCGTCAGCCATTCTGCCCACCATAAGCATTCTTATTATCTGATTCGGCATGGAGAATTATTGGGCTATAGCGAATTGGAAATCGAGATTATCGCCAATATAGCCCGCTATCACCGCAAGGGTAATCCTAAGAAAAAGCACGATGCCTATCAGCAACTCTCCCGAGAAAATCGCCAAATAGTCAACCAACTGGCCGCAATTCTGCGGGTGGCGATCGCCCTCGACCGCCGGACGATCGGGGCTGTGGAAGCGATCGGTTGCCAATATCACCCCGCGACCCGGATTTTCGAACTGTCGATCGTCCCTAATCAAGCCAGTGACGATTGTGCTTTGGAGCTGTGGAGCCTCAATTACAAAAAAGCCTGGTTTGAGAGTGAATTCAACGTGCGGGTGGAAACATCGATTATCAATGCTCCGTAGAGCGGTGGAGATATGGGCTACTCATAACTATTGCTCTACCGAAGAGGGATCCTAGACCGATTGTGCTGAGGTAGCTCTGGCTCTGGCCGAGATTCAGTTTTTTGCTCTGGCTGCGTGGTTGCTGACTTCTCTGGGCCTTGGTTGAGGCGATTCAGGAAATATTGCACAGCCAGATTGGGCTGTTCCGATTGGCAAATGGCTCGCACCATGGCTACGGATCGACCGCCATGACTCATCACATCTTCCAGATTGTTCGGATCGATGCCGCCGATCGCGAACCAGGGCACCGTAGCGTGCTGGGCGGCGAAGCGGACGTATTCTAGGCCGGCAGCGGCTTTCCCCGCCTTGGTGGGAGTTTCATAGACTGGCCCGACCCCAATGTAGTCTGCACCTTCTTGGAGGGCTAGGCTCATTTCTTTGGGATTGGTGGTCGAGCGACCCACAATTTTGTGCGGACCTAGAATCTGTCGGGCCAGCGCGATCGGAACGTCGTTCTGCCCCAGATGTACGCCATCAGCATCGGCTGCTAGGGCCAGGTCTACCCGATCGTTCAAGATGAACAGTGCTTCATAGCGATGGCACAATTCTCGCAGTTGCTTGGCCATACTCAGCCGCTGCTCGTCGTCGCTGTCTTTGTCGCGGTATTGGACTAGGGTTAATCCGCCTTTCAGCGCTTTTTCGACGATGCTCAGCAGATTGGGCATGGGCATCGTGACCAAGTATAGGCGGGCGGCTGCCAGAATATGGCGGCGGTTGGTCACGGTCATGGCCGATTCTAGGCTGTAGACCCGGTAGCGGATTTGCTTGCAAGTGTGGCTCATGGGGCCACTCATCAGCTTGCTGTATTCTTCCAAGACCCGCAAGGCTTCTTGGATCCGGCTGAAGTTGATGACTAGTAATTCTTCTAGGCTTTGCCGCTGTTCTTCTTGGGGATGGGAAAGGGTGGTGCCCACATCGTTAGCTGTGTTGCGGGCGGCGCGCAGGGCTGGGGTGTGGAGGCGGCCCAGCTCTTGCCGTAAATTTTTACATTCTTGGGTGAGGTTGCTGTCGTTCAGTCCAAAGCGACACCATTCTTCAATGATCCGCAAGCCTTCTCTCGATCGATCCAAGTTGGCATCTAGAATGCGCTGCACGCTGGGTTGCAATGGATTTGGTTCGCTCATAGGAGGAAGGGGATAATGGGCTGAGTTTATCTTATAGCCATTGTTGAAAAAACCCTAGGCTCCTGTCAGGAATCTAGGGTTTTTTTAGCAATGGTTGAGGTCGTTGGCTACTTACTAATGCCAATCAGTTCCACATCGAACAGCAAGGTGGCGTTGGGAGGAATGACTCCGCCAGCTCCGCGCTCGCCGTAGCCCAGGTTTGGTGGAATGATCAGGTTGCGGCGACCGCCAACTTTCATGGAACCCACGCCTTCATCCCAGCCTTTGATCACTTGGCCCACGCCAATTTGGAACTTAAAGGTCTGGCCCCGATCGCGGGAGCTATCGAATTTGGTGCCGTTTTCCAAAGTACCTGTGTAGTGGACTTCGACGGTTTGGCCGGTGGCGGGGCTAGCACCATCGCCTGCTTTGACCTCTTCGTATTTGAGTCCGGAGGTGGTGGTGACGATTTCGGCGGTTTTTTTGGCGGTGTCGGACATGGGTTTGTTAGTAGTAGTGGTGGGCTTGGGTGCAGCAGCAGGTTTGTCTGTGTTCATGGCAATCTGCGTGGTCTGCGGGCTAGCAATGGCCGTAGGTGGATTGGTGTTTGCAAATTGAGCAAAGAGCACTAAAGTCGCACAGGCTACCATCACTCCCAAGCTAATTAAAATTTCTCGCATTTTTCTAGCTCCAGATGGTTCAGCCCAAATTTTACCCTAGAAGGCCGTGTCTGGCAGGCTGTCTGCAGGGGGTTGGTGAAATTCGCAAAGTTTGCTAAGATGGAAAGCCTTGCGGTAGCATAGCCAAGTGGTAAGGCAGAGGTCTGCAAAACCTCCATCCCCCAGTTCAAATCTGGGTGCTACCTTTTATCAGAAACCCTTCTGTGTGCAAGGGTTTCGACTTCTTCTGACTAGAGTGGCAATTTGATAGTGAAAGTACTGCCTTTTTGTGGTTGACTAAATACTTCTACTGTTCCGTTGTAGCTAGTGACGATCGACTTCACAATGGCCAAACCTAAGCCAGTACTGCCAACTTGCCGCACTCTCTCATGATTTGCACGATAAAATCTGTCAAAAATTCGCTCTTGCACTTCTGGTGACATGCCCAAGCCAGTATCACTAACTCGCAAAAGGGGCTGTTTACCCAATTGCTCCAGTGCAACTGTTACGCAGCCAATCAGCCCAATCTTGTTTACAGCATTTTTCTATCCTTTTGAAAGTTGCATTTTGTTGCAAACACTTGAGGCGATATATCTATCTATCGATGAAATTTGTATTATGTTAAATCTATCTTTCGACAGATTCAGGCTGTCTACATAAACCAGTATTATTATGGCAATATAAAATATCTGCAAAAGTATTTTCGAGGTTAAAGCAATGAATGTCGAATTAAAAATTCCTGATATGTCTTGTTCTGCTTGTGGTGAAAAGATTGCGAAATCGGTGACAGGAATTGACTGTAGTGCTACTGTGTAGCCGATTTAAAGAGTAAGCAAGTTTCCATTGAAACTCAAGCATATGAAGCAGCTATCAGGAATATAATTACACTGGCTGGATACCAAGTAGCTCAATAAAATTCTGAATAAAAAAGGTATTTTAAAAGTCGGGAACAACATGTCTACCAAAGCAAATCGGAAATATTATCTAAACCGTCGTAAATTTATTTGGGGAACTAGTCTTGTGAGTGGACTAGCCATTGGTGGCGGAATACATGGTCTGATATCTAGTTGCTCACGACAATCTTCTAACCCAGGAACGCCTCAGAAGGGCACCGTAGTCCGCACTCCGAATCTGAAATTTATTCCCGATGTTGAAATCAATCTTAAAGCTTTACCCACAACGGTTGCTATTTTGCCGGATCAAATGACTCAAGTTTGGTCTTATGTGGCAGAACTAGTCAAAGGCAATGTTAGCAATTTACAAACCATTCCTGACAGTTATTTAGGCCCGATTATTCGAGTTGGCCAAGGTCAACGTATTCGGGTAAACTTCCAAAACAATCTACCCTCAGGGCAAGCCAGCATCGTTCATTGGCATGGCTTGATCTTGCCAGAGGATATGGATGGACACCCACGCTTTGCAATTCAGCCGGGACAAACTTACGTCTATGAGTTCGAGGTGATTAATCGAGCCGGTATGAATTGGTTTCATCCACACCCTCACCAGCTTACTGGGCAGCAAACTTATGCTGGCTTGGCAGGATTATTTATAGTCACAGATCCAGAAGAAGCTGCTCTCAATCTACCCAATGGAGCCTATGAAGTACCGATCGTATTGCAAGATCGTACTTTGGATGCCAATAACCAACTTTTTTATCTGGGTAGTGAAATTGGTACCCCTCGTCAGAATGGCATGGGTGATATGAGTGGCATGATGGGTTTTCTGGGTGAAAGGCTCTTTATCAACGGTAAGCCTGATTTCACTTTGGCTGCGGCAACACGAATCTACCGCCTGCGTATTTTCAATGGTTCCAATTCACGGATCTACAAATTGGGTTGGAGCAATGGTGATTCGCTAACTATTATTGGTACTGATGGCAGCTTACTCACTCAGCCTGTCGAAAGAAAATATGTCATGCTGGCTCCGGGTGAGCGGGTAGATGTTTGGGCAGATTTCAGCAAGTTGAAAGTTGGAACAGAAATATCTCTGAATAGTCTGGCATTTTCAGGAGCTGAGAATGCTGGAGGTACCAGTATGGGCGGCATGATGGGATCTGGTAATGCGCCAGCACTCGGTACGGCCATGGTGCTATTTAAGGTCAAGATTGATCGGTAGGGGAAACGCACACGTTTCTTAACAATTAGTGGCGAGATTTTTTTAGTTAATCTAGAATTTGGGATAGTTCTGTTACTGAGATGACGATTCTAATGACTAAATCATCCGTTGCAAACCTGAAGTCTCATTTCATTAG
>JANMHS010000019.1:0-12292 GCA_031375385.1 Synechococcales cyanobacterium OTE_70_metabat_200
TCCCAGGAAAAGTCGGCCAAGGGTGGGACTCATGCCAAGCGACTTAAAGCAGGTTGGGATGATCAGTATTTACTTAAAATCTTGGTTCAACCTTCCCGCTCTGCTCCCAAAGTATGAAGAAACGTGTGCGTTTACCCTAGTGTAGAAGCTATCCATTGCTAAGTATTTCACGCTAGTTGGCAGGTAGGGTCTAGTTTTCAGGAGTTGAGAAATGTATCCCTGTACCCGAGCAGAAATGGTTTTTTCGGAGGCTTTGCTCTTGCCTTTCTTGTTGCGTTGGTCAGCAAGGTCTCTGGCTATTGTTTGTTCTACTGACAGGGTATATGCTTGACGCGCAGCAACATCGACTACAGAGATTACCGAAATTTCTAAGCCTTTTTCAGACTTGCCTGCACTACCGTTGTAAAACCAGTCCACTCCCCAAGTCTTCTTTCCACTCTTGGGCACATATGACGCATCCATGGCTCCGATCTGCTCTCGCTCCTCTGGGACAGCTTCAGCGATAGTTCCAGCGTTGAAACCAGTAAAGTGGAAAGACTTGTTGGATTGTCTACGGTAAGTACGGTCAGAGTAATCGCTGTAACGACTCATGTTGGTAAAATTTGCCTTGCCACACACCACAAACAGGGTCACAAATAAGCTGGCTAGAAACTGTCTTTGGGGTTTGCTAAAGGACCCATTTTGGCAAAGAGGTCATGTAGAATATCCATGGTGGTTCATTTGGTGTTGATGCTTTATAACCTGCACCTTAAACGATGAGCCACTTTCTTGTCTAGTTTGTCGACATCAATACCTAACTATTATTATTTCAATGCTGATAGCTTCTTGCGAGAAGTGTCCGAACTATTGTTGGGTAGAGCCAAAGTCGTTTTCTCAGCTTTGGGGGACAGTTCTGTAGACCTTCGATTAGATGGCCAGATCGATCGCTACTTGCAACTAGGAGCCAATGATCGATTTGGTTTAATCTTAGTAGCCAATAGCTCGATCGATGAACTCAAACGAGGTGCCAATGCTGATGTATTATTCTCCTTTCCTGCTGCCAACAACAATAATCCCTACACACGGATTTCTCAGCAAGGCACCATTCAACGAGTAGCCTGGGAAGATACCAGAGGTGGCGATGGAGATTTTAACGATCTGGGAGTAGAAATATTGATCGAACAAGCTCCCAACATTATTGGTACTGAGCAGCAGGGAAGTAACGAGGTAATTGACCTCCGCAGCTTCACCGGCAAAAAGACTTGTGATATCCAGATTACCGGAGATGCTTACTACAGTAATACCGTGGGTCTATACATTGTCGATGACGTGGATGGCAAAATCAACGGATTGAGTATTGGTGATGCTGGTTATGTCGCAGCAGCCCTTAATAGAGCGATCGTCAGCGGTAAAAAAGGAGATAGTCTACTCGTTCAAGTGGATGGTGGCACTATCCTCAATAGCTTCGTGGTAGCCAATAGCTCCGTAGCCAGCGTTCTGGCTAAAACAACATCCACCGATGCCGTTTTCTTTGGAAACACAGTGGTAGGCAATGCTGACAAAGCAGATCATGTCAGCCTATTAGGCGATAATAAATTCGGATTTGAAGATCTATGGGGTGGTGGAGATAGAGATTTCAATGATGTGGTCTTGCAAATAGCTGTTCGCCCTTGATGCGGCTTTCTTTTCTGATGGCTAGAAGTCGCGTTGTATTGTTTCTAAGCAACGCGACTTCTAGATTTCAAATTACAACAAAAGCGTAATGACTTTATCTCGAAAAAGCTCTCGGCCAGACTGGTCGTCTAGCTGATCTCTTGGGCTATCTTTACTTTTTCGAGGCAAGGTCAACCTAAGGAACAGCGATTTCTTGTAAGAGGCGATCGACCACCTGACTGCTGCGCTTACTGCCATTGGTCACAATCCGGTGAGTCAGTACATAGGGAGCTAAGAATTTCACATCATCGGGAATCACATAGTCCCGACCGTGGAGCAGCGCCCGCGCCTGGGCCGACTGTTGGAGGGCGATCGTCCCCCGTGGACTCGCGCCCAACAAAACATCCTGATTGGTGCGCGTCGCCTGTACCAAATTCACCACATACTGCTGAATCGAAGCCTCTACCTTAATGGCCCGACAGCGCTGCCAAAGCTCTAGTAACTCCCCGGAAGTCATGCAGGGCTTCGCTTGTACCGGAGCCTCCCGGTCGGCAATGCCTTGCAACATCCGCAGTTCCTGCGCCCCATCGGGATAGCCCAAGCTCATACAGAGCATAAAGCGATCCATTTGAGCTTCGGGTAGCGGAAAAGTCCCTTGGTACTCCACCGGGTTCTGCGTAGCAATCACAAAAAACGGCTTTTCCATCAAGCGCGTCTGGCCATCGATTGTCGCCTGTCCCTCCGCCATCACTTCGAGCAACGCTGCTTGGGTTCTGGGCGTAGCTCGGTTGATTTCATCGGCCAGCAAAATATTCGTAAAGATCGGCCCGGCCATAAACTCAAACTCCCGACTGCCGGGATGCCAAATATTGGTACCCGTAATATCTGTCGGTAGCAGATCCGGCGTGCATTGAATCCGGTGATAGCGACCCTCGATCGCCTGGGCCAAAGACTTGGCCAGCAAAGTTTTACCGACCCCTGGCACATCCTCCAGCAAAACGTGACCACCGGCTAGCAAAGCAATCAGTACCAGCTCGATCGATTTCTCCTTGCCCACCACCTTGCGGTTGAGAGTAGTCTGAAGCTGTTGCAACGCACTATTTTTTTCAGTGGTGCGATCGGCAGTGCGGTCCAGGGCGATAGTCATGGGGAGAATGGGGGAAATCTTTACTCTCCAGTGTTCCCTACCGAATCATAGAAATTGCGAGCTGCCTGACAATCCAGCTGAATCTGGGTCGTCAATTCTCCCAAGCCAGCAAACTTCTGCTCCGATCGCAAGAACTGATCCAAGTACACCGTCACCTGCTGGCCGTAGAGATCCCCCGCCCAATCCAACAGATGGACTTCCAAAGACAGCCGCTGCCCATCCACCGTCGGCCGCTTGCCCACATTGGCCACCGCTGCTAGCTGGGCCTGCTGCTGGGTATCGATTCGCACGCAGTAAACCCCCAGCCTCGGCAAAAACTTATTCAGATCGAAAGCAATATTCGCTGTCGGAAAACCCAGCGTTCGACCCAACTGCTGGCCCGGTACTACCTGGCCACCGATCGAGTAGCTGCGGTTCAGCAACCGCTTCACTTCTGCCAAATCTCCTTCCAGCAACGCCGCCCGAATCCGGGAACTGCCAATGCGGCTGCCTTGATCGGTCTCCAGCTCCAGAATTTCGGTGTTAATCCCCCACTCACCATTCAGCTCCCGCAAGATCTGCGCATCGCCCTGGCGCTGGTAGCCAAACCGAAAATCTGCGCCCACCAGCACCTGCTGCGCCCCTAGGCGATCGCGGATCACCTGCTCCACAAAGGCAGTGGGAGTCAACTCCACCATGGAGCGATCGAAAGTCAACAGCACCAACTGCTCCACCCCCAGCTGACCCAAGTAATCAGCCTTTTCCGCCACCGTTGTCAACAGCTGCCGCTGATCGCCCGAGAAAAAATCCTGGGGATGGGGGTCGAAAGTCACCACCGTTGGACAAGCTGCCCCAGACAGCGCCAACAGTCTTTGTACCAACTTCTGGTGGCCGCAATGGACACCATCAAAATTCCCCAAGGCGATCGCCGTAGGTTTAGTCAGAGCCATCAGATCGGAAAAAACTTGCACGCTTAGCTCCAGTCATCTCCAGCATCACCCCAATCATCCTGAGCCAGAGCCTTCGGTAGATCTAGCTTCGGAAAACGATAGGTCATGTCTCCATCATCATCCACTTCCGGCACCGCATTCAGTACACGCACCTGCCGATCGAAGTACTCTTTGGCCAAAGTGGCATCCACCCGCGCCACCGTCGCTAATTGGATGAGAGACATACTGCCACCCTTGGTCTGAATGAGTTGATAAAAGGCCGCTTCCAGGCGCTGCTGTTGTTGCTTGTCAGTCATCCAGCGCGAAACAACGACAATGCCGATCGCGCCGATGCCCATGGCGAGGAGAAGCTGAATCATTGGGATAGAGTCATTCATAAAAAAAAAACTGGCGAGCAGCCAATGTTTATTAGCTTACCGCCAGTTTTGGAAAAGCGATCGAATCGCCGGAAATTGTTGAAATTCTAGGTAGGCTGCACGAGATTCTCTAGACCGCTGACTACCTTGGCCGACACCACACTATCGGAGGCCACCATTTTGTCTAATACATCTTTGCCTTTAGTGACGTAGCCGAATACCGCGTAGCGACCATCCAACAAATTCCGACCGGCGGGAGTTAATTCCGGCTCGAACAGAAAGAAGAAGAACTGCGAAGAACCACCATTGGGCTCCGGCTCCGGACGAGCCATGGCCAAAGCACCAAAAGAATTAAAGGGCAGCACTGGCTCATCATTGTACCGGCCAGCATCTTCTAGGGTGATTCCATAGGTAGGTTTTTTGTCACCTTTGACCAGCACTTCTAGGGGCACGGCCCGGTACTTTTTGGTTTTAGGATCAATAAAGCCCACTTCATCCCCTGGCGGATCGCCCACCTGCAATACATAGGAATCTTCAGCTCTGGTGAAAGGTAGTTTGGTATAGAAGCCACGCTTGACCAAATCCACAAAGTTACCAGCGGTCACTGGGGCACTGTAGCCATCCACAACTATTTCCAAGTCGCCCTTCGTGGTGGTCATGGCGATCGTCGCCCGACCTTTCAACTGGGGCAGATTGCTGTACTCTGGGGGCACCTCATAGGGAAACCCGGTCACGATCGATTCTTCTAGGGCCCCAACCCGATCAAGCGCGCTATTGCGACTATTTTGGACGGACTCTTTATTCTTTTCTGTGGCTGCCAGCTCCAAAGCAGCCACATCGGCCTTAATTAGCTCTAGAGTAGCCGCGCCAGCGGTCCGATGAGCCTCCGGCACCGTTTGCAGAATGGCATCACTGCGACTAGCCAAAATAGAGCTGGCTTGCTTAATATCGCTGCTAATCTTCTTCCAGCGCTTGCTACGAATTTGGTAAGAAACATCTTCTAGACTGGTCTGGACTTTCCGCAGATCGGGGCTATCGATCGGCAATGCATAGCGTAGGATCGCCTTAGCATCGGTAATGGCATTGCCAGAGGGCAGCAGACTACTACTCAAACCCACCGAAAGACTGGCACAAATGCTCAGAGCTAGCAAGAGGCGCAACCCCTGGGACAACTTGTCCGTAATAAAAGTTTTAAAAGAGTTCATAAAATGGCGTGACCACAGGCTGAAGAAGAGATGACACCGCCAAGCGATGTTGATCTATGCCTTCCCATCTTGCCATAGGAGCGACAAATCTCTCCAAACTCCGCACAGCCTGATAAAATTAAAAGCTGACTATTTCCTCTAGCAACTCATGATCTCCAGTAATGATTTTCGGACCGGCGTTTCGATCGTATGGAATAACGGTGTCTGGCGGGTAGTAGAGTTTCTACACGTCAAACCAGGCAAGGGTGCAGCCTTTGTCCGCACCAAGCTCAAGAACGTTCAGACTGGCAACACCGTAGAACAGACTTTCCGTGCTGGCGAAATGATGCCCCAAGCGACTCTGGAGAAGAGCATGATGCAGCATACCTATAAGGAAGGCGACCAGTTCATCTTCATGGATATGGACTCTTATGAAGAAGCTACCCTCACCGAGAAGCAAATCGGCGATCGGGTTAAGTACCTTAAGGAAGGTATGGAAGTGAGCGTAGTTCGCTGGGGCGAACAGGTACTGGAAGTGGAACTACCTAACGCCGTAGTCTTGGAAATCACCCAGACCGACCCTGGGATGAAGGGTGACACGGCTACTGGTGGCAGCAAACCAGCTATCCTAGAAACCGGGGCCCAAATTATGGTGCCGCTCTTTATCACCATCGGTGAGAAAATCAAAATTGATACGCGCACCGATACCTACCTTGGCCGCGAAAACTAAGCATAGCGCTCTTTCTACTGCAAAAGCCCCCCAGATATGTCGATCAATTTCCAAGAGCTGCGCGATCTGCTAACGGCCATCGCCAATACGGATGTCACCGAACTCAATCTCAAAAATGCGGACTTCGAGCTATCGGTCAAGAAAAGTCCGATGGTCACAATGGTCGCTGCGCCAGTGGCGGCCCCCTTGGTCATGACTACGGCTCCGTTCGGCTCTGCCATCCCGGAGGGAATCGCCACCGTGGCCGAAGTTCCGAACCCGATCGACAAGAAATGGGTAGAGATCAAGTCACCGATGGTCGGTACCTTCTACCGAGCACCGAATCCCGACGAACAGCCCTTTGCTGCGGTGGGTGATCGGATTGCCAATGGTCAGACTGTCTGCATCATCGAAGCCATGAAGCTGATGAACGAGCTGGAGGCCGAGGTCGCCGGACAGGTGATGGAAATCTTAGTGGAAAATGGTCAGCCCGTGGAGTTCGGCCAGACTCTGATGTATGTGAATCCGGCCTAGTCAATAGTCCATACTGAGCGAAAAAGCCCTTCTGCAATAAGTAGGTGCGGCTAATTAAACTTAAGACAGCTTCAGTCTGGACAAGGGTTTTAGCCCTGTTGGTGTTACATTTAATTACCCACGGCTACTTAGAAGGGCTTTTTTTACTGATCGTTTCCATACTCAGGGTGGGGACGATTTCCTTACAGGAACGCTCCGCGAACGGTCTCGACTGCTCATTACTTGCCCAGATCGACCATGGGGAAAGCTTTTTTGAACTGCTGGCGAGTTAGGGGCGATGGCACTTCCAGTCCGCCCAGCTCTTCTAGTTTCTGGCCTTCAACGGAAATCCAGACATTGGCATTGCGATTGAAGCGGGTAGCTGTCAGAAAGACTTGGGCCAGACGCACGTGGGAGTTCGTGGTCGAGGCATTACCGGTAAATTCTTTGGACAGATCGATGTAAACATCATCAGCTGCGGTTCTTAGACTCAGCAACTTTGTGCCCTTGGGAATGTTGGAGCCAGTCTTGGTATTTTTCCCCGTAGCCTTGTTGTTCAACATTTCATCGAAGGCCGTCTGCAGGTTGCCTTCTTTGGATTTGCTAGCTTCTTTGATGGGGATATTGGTTGGCAAGACCTTTATACCTCGATCGGTTAGCTCCACATTGTTGTAAACATCAACGTCTTTCTGGGGCACCTGAGGAGTCGCCGCAGCCGAAGGTACCGCAGCTTGGGGGCTACTATTGGTCGCTTGGTCGCTATCACCATCGCTGTCGCTAGCAGTACTGCTACTGCTGGCACTAGGCTGGGGCGAAGTTGGCTGAAATTTAATGCTGGTGCCTGCATTGGGATCGGTCTCGACGGAGACCTTGACGGCACTCTGTTTCCAGACTGTCCAGCCGCCAGCAGCTAGCAAGCCTGCGGCAGCGGCAGCCACCACACCCTTAGATATATTTGTTTGTTTCATGGCGCTAGCCAACCCCTAGTTGAGATGTGTAATGAACAGAAAATCCACACGGCTGGGACAAAATGGAAGGTTGAGGAGTTACCTTAAATGTTATCAAAAAATCTCCTGCCTCACATTGGCTTTTGGCGGGGAGGTAGCTGAAACCGAACAAAGGTTGCCACTTCCATTCTCTTATCTACAACTTTTACATCTAGGATCCGGGCGGTTAGACCGGTGCTTTCCAGGATGGCCAAGTCAGACTGTTTGTTCACCTGAGTGATGATGCCATCCAAGATAAACCGAGGCAATGGAATGCGGTTGACGGTACCGCGCGCATCCACTAACTGGATTTTGCGACCGCCGACGATTTGCACGCCGGTTTCCATATCCAGATCGAGCTTCTCGTTGGGGGCAGAGCTATCGCTGAGGGAGACCTTCAATCCCAACCGGTTGTTTTGGAGAAACCGGATTTGGGGATTTTCTACTTTGTATACGATACCCGCCGATCCACCAAAAGTTGAGATCGCGTTGCCGATGATTGTCTGAATCCGATTGAGCACTTTGACGGAGCTGAGAGCGTTGTTCAGATCCTGCTCGCGCACGGCGATTTTTATACCAGCTTGGAAGGGTTTCGGTAGAGCTTCCAGTTTCAGGTTGTTCATGTCTTGCTGGATGGCCTTAGGATCCACGGCCACCGGGTCTGTCTCCATCTGGAAGCCATCGATCCGCAGCTCCGGAGTCAGCCACAGCCCAGTGGCGGCAATCCGTATCTTATCGGCCTTCCCATTGAGAATTTGTAGGCTGGGGGCATTGTCGATGCGGACTTGGATATTTTCGACCCGGCTGAGGCGAGAGCTAATTGCCTGTTCTGTCGCTTTGTCGGCAATGATGCCGCCGAAGGTGAGGGAAGTCAGGAGGCCTGAAAGCAAGACTGTGAGCAGTTCCATGAATAATTATCTAGAGAATTTTAAAAAACTTCTAATCATCTAACGATAGTGGAGGTGGAGAAACTTTCTTCACCTCCACCCATCTGAAAACACCCTGATTAATCCGCAGTGAGTTTAGCACGTCTGGTGACCTAGGTTTAGCCAGCGGTAGCAATCCAGTTGGCGATCGTCTCTTGCACCAGGTCGATGGGGATTTCCTGGGATTGTTTCGTGGCTCGGATCACTACTTCTACTTCACCTTTCTGGAGCGATCGGCCCGTCACAATCCGGTAGGGAATGCCAATCAGATCGGCGTCCTTGAATTTAACTCCGGCCCGCTCATCCCGATCGTCCAGCATTGTCTCAATACCCGCCGCATTCAACTGCTGATAGAGCTGCTCCGCAGCGGCTAATTGAGCAGCATCGGTGATGTTTGGTACGCAGATGATTACTTGGTAGGGGGCGATCGCCACGGGCCAGATGATCCCATCTTTGTCATAGGACTGTTCCACAGCGGCTTGGGCCAGACGCGAAACACCGATGCCGTAGCAGCCCATCACCAGGGGTTGCTCGGTGCCCTGTTCGGTGGTGAAGGTGGCTCCCATGGCTTGGGAATATTTGGTACCCAATTGGAAAATGTGACCGACTTCGATGCCCCGAGCGGTTTCTAGAGTTTGGCTGGGGTCGTGGATCGCCCGATCGCCCACCAATGCTTTGCGCAGATCCACTTGGTCTGGCAGGGGATAGTCCGTACCCCAGTTGGCTCCGGTCACGTGATAGTCGGCTTTGTCGGCTCCGGTGACGAAGTTCTGCAAGCTGGCGGCGGTAGGATCTACTAGGCGCAGGATTTTGGTGCCAGCTTTCAGATAGTCCTGGCTGAGACTGGGGGAGATGTAACCTAGTGGTAGGGGTTTGGCGGCGATTTTTTCCAGCACTTCCCCTTCGGGGACGACCAAAGCAATGATGGTTTTGGCCTGATAGTCGGCGGCGCGGCGGGTCAATTCGTTGGTGAGCTTGACTTCGTTGATGGATTGGTCGCCACGGATGCTGATCAGTACCAGGATGCTGGTGCCGTTATCGTAGGTGGCTTGGTAAAGGATGTTTTTGACGATCGCCCTCGGATCGCATTTCAACAGGGCCGCGACTTTCTCGATCGATCCGCTGTCTGGTGTGGCCACTTCCTGGCGAGACCTAAAAGGTGAGGCTACGGCCTCGGCGGGTAAGGAGACAGCTTTTTCGACGTTAGCCGCATAGTGGCCATCGGCGGTATAGAGCACATCGTCTTCGCCAGCTTCGGCCAGGACCATGAATTCTTGGGAACCGGAACCACCGATCGCCCCAGAATCTGCATCCACGGCGCGGAATTTGAGTCCGCAGCGGTTCAGGATTTTGGCATAGGCTCCAGCCATGGCTCCATAGGTTTCTTTCAGGCTATCTTCGTTGGCATGGAAGGAGTAGGCATCTTTCATGATGAATTCTCGGCCGCGCATTAGGCCGAAGCGGGGCCGAATTTCGTCCCGGAATTTGCTCTGGATCTGGTAGAGGTTCTGGGGGAGTTGGCGATAGGATCGGATCATGTCCCGGGCCACGGCGGTGATCACTTCTTCGTGGGTGGGCCCGAGGGCTACTTCGCGCTGTTGGCGATCGGCGAAGGCGAACATGATGCCTTCGGCTTGGGTATAAGTGTCCCAGCGCCCGGATTGCTGCCAGAGTTCGGCGGGTTGCAGTTGGGGCAGCAGGCATTCTTGGGCACCGGTAGCGTCCATTTCTTCTTTGACGATCTGCCGTACTTTGGTCAGGACGCGCCACATGAGGGGTAGGTAGGCGTAGAGTCCGCTGCCGATCCGCCGGATGTATCCAGCTCGTAGGAGTAGTTTGTGACTGGGAATTTCGGCTTCGGCTGGTTCTTCCCGCAAGGTGACAAATAGGCTCTGAGAAAGTCGCATGGTGGCTGCTCGATGAAACGCCCTCCATTATAGGCTTTGGTTGTCGATAGTTTGGTGGACACTAGAGATTGGCCGCAAACCCAGGGCATTTCGATCGGGAGACTTAGCCCATGGACAAGTTGCTCACATGGGAATTGTTGCCTGTGACAGATGGAGTCCTAGGAAGTGGACTTATTCCTGGGACTCCCATTTCTTGATGCTGGTACTGGTTATGTTGTAGACTAGATCTAGCGAATCAAAAATTAGGATTTGGAGGATTAGAGTTGACTGCGGCAGCAAAATATGAAGCAATGGCTCAATCCCTACAATGGGAAGATCTGCGATCGCTTTGGGAGAGTATTGAGAACCGTAACACGCCAGAATGGGATGCAGGAAAAGCTTTTGAATACTTGATTGTACGAGCTTTTCAGCTTGATGAAGCAGAGGTCAAGTATTCGTACAGCGTAAGGTTGTTTGGGCAAGAGATTGAACAAGTTGATGGAGTAGTTTACTGTGCAGGGTTGTCTTGTTTAGTAGAGAGCAAAGACTTTGCTGATAATGTCAATGTTGACATCGCACCAATCGCTAAACTGCGTAATCAACTTTTGCGTCGTCCTGCAGGTACGATTGGTTCAGTCTTTAGTCGAACAGGATTTACTGATCCATCCCGCCATCTCTCCTATTTTTCATTACCTCAGACAATTCTGCTTTGGAGTGGAGAAGAGGTAAAATATGCTTTAGAACGAGAATCAATCTGTGAACTGCTCATTCTTAAATATCGCGTATGCGTAGAAGATGGGCTACCTGACTATGATGTTAGAGAGAGGGATATTCCATGACAGCTTATATTGTATGTGAGGGTGAGCGTGATGCACAATTGTTGAAGCGTCTTCTTCCAGAAGAATTTGTCAGCAATGTTGAGATTGTTGCGGCGGGCGGAATCTCTGCTGTCAAGTCTCTAGCTCGTTCTTTAATTGTTCGTCGCCAGTCCCCTGTTGCAATAGTGGCGGATGCAGATGCAATTGCTCCGGAACAAGTTGAACAACGACTTAAAGATACTGAGGAAATTGTTGGAAACATTGCTGCGAATACGCCAATTAAAGTGATACTAGCTGTGCCTACCCTCGAAATTATTTTTTTCCAAGATATTTCCTTGCTTGCTCGTCTACTAGGGTACTCACCTTCTCAAGATATTCTGAGTCTGGCAGTATACCAGCCTTGGCAAGCCTTAAAGCAATTAATTTCTCAATCAAACAATCTTCAGAACTACTCTCAATTAGTCGAGCAGCTTACAAATGAAGAGCTTGAAATTCTTCGCAAAGCTCCAGTAGTTCAAGATGTGATTCAGTTTCTTCGGTCTGTGCGAGAAACCGCAGATGCCTTGTGATACACTTCGATTCATACTATGGATGCTTAGTAGACTTGTTGGTAAATGAAACCCTCGCCCAGAATAAATTTTGGGCAAAAAAGTGATAAGGTAGTGAGCAGTGAAATAGCAACTCAATGTTGGTTTGGTTTATGTCAAATTTTGAGCGAATCCAGAAAGATGACCGTCAAATGAGAGCAATGACTGGCATGAATCTCAAGGCATTCAACTCATGGTTCGCGGAAAAAATTCAAGAGAATGTAGAATAGAAAAGTAGGGTGCCTTAAGGAGAAAGCCAATGGTACAACTAGTTGGGAATGAACGAGTCGATGATGTACCACTCATACTGCATCAGATCGAAAAAATCAACCTAAGTGACCTAGTGGACAAGTTCTTTCCGTGCAATGGGAACTGGCAAGGAATCAGTATAGGGAAGGTGGTGTCGGGTTGGCTGTCGTACATTGTGTCGGAAGGGGATCATCGGCTGAATGACCTTGATCCAAAATGGTGGACAATAAACTTAAGATAATACGGATTGGGACAACCAATAATTATCTTCAAACTGGACAGGGGAAAGATAGCCAATAGTGGAATGCAACCGTTGACGGTTGTAAAAAGCTTCAATCCATTCTGCAATAAAGGTTCTAGCAATTTCTCT
>JANMHS010000027.1:0-32046 GCA_031375385.1 Synechococcales cyanobacterium OTE_70_metabat_200
CTGGTTGTTCGCAGTGCAAATTACTGCCACTCTGCTTACAGTTCAAGTATACCAAATACTGCATTTTTGCTCAACTCCTCATGCAGCTTTCCGCTATTTGGCGCTGCGCTTACAAAATCGCTGCAAGCTGCAATCGTCGTCTCGCGCTCCTATCCCCCAATGCCTACGGCAGGCTTGCGCCAACACCGCCAAGTGCTGTCGCACTCTGGCGGGAGTACCTCGGAGGTCTAGATGGATTACGGAAATGCCATGTTACAACTGCGAACGCAAATTAGGATTGAGTTCTGCATCTAGGATACAAATTTTTGTGGCAAGGTGGGGCGATGAAGATTCGAGATATTGGTGAAGCTGGCTTGCTTCAGCGGCTTTTTCCTTTTTGTATATCTGGTAGTGTTGGCGACGACGGAGCCTTGCTAGAAATCCCTACCGGCCAGTCATTGGTCGTTACCACCGACGTGTTAGTGGATGGAGTACATTTCAGCGATTGCACTACCAGTCCTGCGGATGTGGGTTGGCGCGCCGCAGCAGCTAACCTTTCCGATCTGGCGGCCATGGGGGCCAACCCGCTAGGCATTACGGTGGGACTGAGTTTGCCCCCGACCACGGCGGTGGCTTGGGTAGAAGAACTTTATGGCGGGCTAAAAGCCTGCACCGATCGGTTCCATACTGGCATTGTGGGCGGTGATGTTTGTCGTTCGCAGGTGATCACTGTGGCCATTACTGCGTTGGGTAGCGTGGATCCGGCACGGGCGATTCGGCGCGCTGCCGCCAGACCAGAGGGAGCAATTCTGATTACTGGTGACCACGGTCTTTCTCGGGCTGGCTTAGAGCTATTGTTGCAGCCTGCGGTAGACCAGGAGTTGGTTGGCACAACCGCTGATCATCAGCAGTGTCAAGATCTGATCAAGGCCCATCAGCGACCCATCCCACGCCTAGATGTCCTGCCATTCCTAGCAAAACTGCAACCAGCCTGGATCGCTGGGATGGATAGCAGCGATGGCTTGGTGGATGCCATTACCCAAATCTGTAGGGCCAGCGGCGTGGGCGCAGAGGTCGATCGCGCCCTCATCCCCATTTCCCCAGCTCTCCAGGCATTCCGCCCCGATTCCCTGGATTGGATTATGACTGGCGGCGAAGATTTCGAACTGGTGTTGGTCATGCCGATCGAATCCGCCCAACTCCTCGTCCAACAACTCCCTGGAGCCGCGATCATCGGTCGTACCACAGCCTCCCAGGAGCTCTGGCTGCTCGACGGCAACCAACGCTGGCCCCTAACGCCAGGAAACCAAAGTTTCCAACACTTCTAAAGCCGATAGAGGATGCTAGAATGGCAAGTTGATTCAAAGTATTATCTAGCGCAACATCCCTTATGGCAATTCGTGAAGTGTTCATGCCCGCCTTGAGTTCGACTATGACTGAAGGCAAGATTGTGTCTTGGACCAAGTCCCCCGGCGATCGGGTGGAGAAAGGTGACACCGTGCTCGTTGTAGAGTCGGATAAAGCGGACATGGATGTGGAATCCTTTGCCGAAGGAACTTTAGCAATTATTTTGTCCGAGGCCGGTGAATCGGTACCCGTGGGCCAGACCATTGCATTGATTGCCGAAACCGCCGCCGAAATAGAAGAAGCCAAGCAGCGCGGTAGCGGTGGCGCACCCAAAGCAGCAGCTACCGCACCCGTAGCGGCAGCAGCCACCACTGCTGCGACTCCAGCGCCTACAGCTACGGCCCCAGCCACCGTAACGCTGACCAGTGGCAGACTCATTGCCTCGCCACGAGCCAAAAAACTGGCTAAGGATCTGGGAGTCAGCCTGGATAGCCTCAAGGGCAGCGGCCCGAACGGTCGGGTAGTGGCCACTGATGTGGCCAATGCCGCCGGGAAGCCTTTGCCGACTAATATGGTCAGTCCTTCCGCCACCCCGGCCGTTGCCGCTGCTACCGCGACCAGTGCTGTAGTAGTGCAGACCGCGCCACCACCAGCGGGTGTACCCATGGCCAAGCTGACTCCTTTCAATACGCTGCAACAGGCGGTCAATCGCAACATGGTGGCCAGTCTGGCCGTGCCGACTTTCCGCACCGGATACACGATCGATACCAGCAATCTTGACGTACTCTACAAACAGCTCAAAGCCAAGGGCGTGACCATGACGGCTCTGCTAGCCAAGGCGGCAGCCATGACCCTGAAGAAGTATCCCATGGTCAATGCCAGCTATACGGATGGCGGCAGCCAGTCCCATGGGGCGATTAATATTGCGGTGGCGGTGGCGATGCCCGATGGCGGCTTAATTACGCCAGTGCTGGCCAATGCAGACCAGATGGATATCTATTCGCTGTCGCGAGCTTGGAAGGACTTGGTCGATCGAGCACGTGCCAAGCAGCTCCAGCCAGCGGAATACAGCAGTGGCACCTTCACTATTTCCAATCTGGGCATGTTTGGGGTCGATAAGTTCGATGCGATTCTGCCGCCGGGTACCGGAGCAATTTTGGCGATCGGGGCTTCCAGACCGGCGGTAGTTGCCACCCAGGACGGCGCGATCGCCGTGCGCTCTCAGATGCAGGTGAACATGACTGCGGATCACCGGATTATCTATGGTGCTGATGCGGCTGCTTTCTTGCAGGATATGAGCAAGCTATTGGAAACCGATGCCAATAGTCTAACGATGTAATCTTGATTAGATCACCAAGAACTCCCCAGCCGATTCTTTGAAATAGCTGGGGAGTTCTTGGCGATCCATCTCATTTGTGGGGTACTCCCCGCAGAACAGTAAAGGTCAAAACTCGATACCACGATAGACTCGTTCGATCGCCACCGTTAGTCCGATACTTTCTAGTTCGATCGTGTCCCCCGCAATATAATTGGTCACTTCCCACTTACTGCGCTCATTTTTGCGAAATACTTCAACTTCAATTTCTTCAGCACTAACGAGGACGTATTCAACTAAGCTAGTCGATCGCTGATAGAGCTTGAACTTTTTGCCTCGGTCGTAAGCTTCTGTACTGGGAGAGAGCACTTCGACAATCATCCGTGGGTAGCTGATAAATTGAGTCATTTGTCGATCACCCTCGTCACAAGTCACACTTGCATCGGGGTAAACATACTTTTCCGCTGCCTGAATCTTAATCTTGACATCTGAGTTGAGAGCAATACAGCGATCTGATTCAATGAGGTGATCGTCAATCAACGAGAAGATCCTACCGCCGATCCGTCCGTGATTGACTGTTCCACCACTCATGGCAAAAACCTCACCATCAAAGTACTCATGTTTGACTTCCTGCCCCTCCTCCCAAGCAAAATACTCTGCGGGAGTAATACAGGGCAAATGCTCTTGTACAGCAATCATATATCAACCTCAAAACATTTGTTCTCAATACTGCAAGCGCAAGGCTTCGATGAACATGTCGCAACAAACTCACTGTCATCCTAACACTTCAGAAGATGCCTGGGACTCCACTGGGCTGGGGATGTTGTGTCTTGAAGGTCAAAATTGGTTGCATTTTGGCAACCACTCGAACCAACCCAGCTTGGATCTGAGCATCGATAACTGGCGCGATCGGTTTATAAAACTTTTGATTTTGACAAGAGGGATGAGCGGTTCATTTTTCCTCACAACAGTCGATCGCCACGCAGCTCGGAACAAAAATAGTCCCGCAGAGTTCTATCAGTTTAAGCACTGTTTACACTAGGAGTTGGCTATGAATAAAATATTTGATGTATTTGCAATTACATTATTGATAGTAATCGCCAATTCCGCCGCAATGGCTACACCTCCAACGGTTGCCCCTAAACCCACCACCAATCAGGGCATCATCGCTCCCACTGGTGGATCGGTCGTCGCCAAATACGAATGTCGATCGCGCGGCCCTAGCACCGGCCCGATCGTGCTGCGGGCTAATAATAAATATGATGCCAAGCAAAAAACTGGCCGATATCGGCAGTCCAAGGTAGGCTACCGGTTCCGCACTGGCCCATTGCAAGGCCAATCGATCGTCCGGCAACAAGGCAATACCTATTTGGTTGATACCAAGAATGAAGCCAGGGCTGCCGAATTAGCAGCTGCCGATGGTGCGGCAATTTGCACCGGTGGCGTGATTTATTACTAGGCATCCGAGGATTTCCGGATCTGCAAAAGATTTTCCCCAAGGCCAAGTTGCATTAAACTGGGAGAAATTTTGCGCCTAGGAAGAAATGCTATGGATCTTTCCAATTCTAACTACTGCCAAAAATCTCGCTGATGCCTTTGGCGGCGAGTCGAGAAGAACAGAAAAAAGCGATCGCCGCCCGCTGCCTAAAATTAGCGATTTGCCCTGGGGCAACACTTCGTGAACGATGGTGAAACCTACGAGTACCAAACCATGTACCCCGGCTTCGCCGCCCAGGCGAAGGCCGACCAAGATACTGGAGCCGAGGCCGAGTTCCAGGAGCAGCAAGCGGAAGCCAAAGAACACGCCGCCACCTTCCACCAAGCCGCTAAAAACTTTGGTTTGCTGACTCACATTGAGAACCACCACGCGAACCAGTACAGCGAAGCATTGCAACTGTTAGAAGGCGGTGCAGCCTTCGATCGATCAACCACCCAAAAGTGGATCTGTCTGCAATGCTCAATGATTTATGATCCAGCCATCGGCGACCCGGATGGGGGGATTGCGGCCGGGACGCCCTTCACCGATATCCCGGAGGACTGGGTCTGCCCCATCTGTGGGGCCAAAAAGAAGTCCTTTATCCCCTACGCCGAGATCGTCGCAGCCTAGGCCATCCGTTGGCTTACATAGAAATCGTTGAATGCACGATCCTTGCTTGGCCTAGAGAATCCGCTAGAATGTTGAAAAATTCATTGGCATTTTGATCATCATGGCAGACCCCATTACTCCAGAAATCAGCGATCGCATTTGCAAACACATGAATGACGACCATGCTGCGGCAGTGTTAGTCTACGCCCAAGTCTATGGCCAGCTAGCGGCAGCAGAAACCGCCCAAATGGTGTCGATCGATCCGGGGGGCATGGAACTATCGGCAGCCGTAGGGGGCCAGTCTCAGCAAGTCAAGATTGCTTTCGATCGGGAGCTGACCGATTCGGAAGATGCTCACCAAATGTTGATCACCATGGTGCGCGAGGCCCGATCTAAGACCTAGCCAGCAAGGGGGCAAAACCTCAGAGGTTTTGCCCCCTATCCGTAAGTGTCTAGTTGTTCATCACCACTAATTCACTGCGGCACTGGCCAATTCCTAGGCTAGGATGGTGAGAGTCTGTCGTAAGTTTGTCGTAAGGAGTGATCAATGGAAAATACAGTAATCTGGCGACACATTGTCAAAAGCAATAAAAACATCCGCTTCAAGCATTTGCTGTGGTTGCTAGGGGTTCTGGCTTTAGCTGGTTGGCAATATCGTTATATCCGCAATTGTTTCCTAGGGCCGCAGAAGATTGAAGCCCAAGAATTAATTAAGCTCAAGAGCGCCGGTCAGCTCGATCGAGACTATGTAACCTTCACCAGCACCACCGCTGTGGATACGGGATTCAACAAGGTGAGTGTCAGCAAAAGAAGCAATACCGAAACCACCACCGATAAGTATGCCTTAGCTAAGGTAGGTGACGAAAAAGCAATATTAATAGAAACCAAGCCGGAAACCGATTTAAAAAATCTCACATTCACCGGCAGTATTTCGGAAATCCCAGAAGATATTCAAACTAAAATCATCGATAAAATTCTAGCAGAAGCCCCGTCTCTCAAAGAGCGGATGTTACCAGTAATGCTGGAAACCAGCGATTACAACACTGCGGCCTATTTCCTAGTACCTGGGTTCTTAGTTGGCTTAGGCTACTGTGGCTGGAGAATTTTCAGCGCTCAGTCTCAAATCAAAAACCCTCGACAGCATCCTGTATACAAATCCCTGGGCGATGCCAGTAACGCCGATATCAAGGTGAATAGTATCGATCGAGAGTTCCACAACACTTACAATCTGGAGGCCATGGAGGAGAACACTACCTACATCACGCCTTCCTGGTTTATGTATGCTTCTAAATACAATCTCCAACTGACGGAGCTAGACAAATTGATGTGGGTCTATGCCAAAGTAACCCAGCACTCCGTGAATTTCATCCCCACGGGCAAGAGTCATGAAATGGTGATGCATGACCGATCAGGCCAGATGCAGGTTGTAAAAATGAAAGAATCTGATATCAGTAGCTCTATCGATTCAGTCATCACCAATGCCCCTTGGGCGGCTGTGGGTTATACCGATGAAATTGTGGAGCTATGGAACAAAAATCGAGAAGATTTCTATGAGGCGGTAGAGGAGCGCAAAATAGCGGCTAAAGGCTAGGAGGAATCACCGCCTACGACAAACAAATTCACGAATGAGCCTGCAACCAAGTAAACAAATCAGCCCAAACTTGGTCTTTGTCTGGTTCGTTGAATAGTTCGCGATAGCAGTCCGGGTAAACCTTGTGGGTTTTATCGATCGAACCCACCCCAGCCATCAGCCGATCGCTGCCCGCCGGGTCTGCCAGACCATCCAAACTGCCATGGAGAATCAATAGAGGCAGCTCGATCCGGTAGCAACCAGCCCGTACTTGTTCCATGGCGCGGAAGATAGCCGCGACGGTGCAGACCGGACTGCGGCCATGAAAGATAAGGGGATCTCGATCGTAGGCAGCAACTACCATCGGATCGCGGGACACCTTGCTGCTCATGTTCGGCATAACCATGGGTAATAATGATTTTGGCGATGGTGGTAGCTGGATGCCAAGATTGGATGTGCAGTTCGCGGCCATCTAAGGTGGTCAGGGTATTGACATCATATTTCATAGCAATCACTTAACTATTACGTTTGACCTTGTCTCGAAAAGTGGACTTTGCCTCCAACGGTGGGTGAAGCAGTCTAACGATTAAGTTAAACAGTGATCATGAACTAGGTTGAAGCAATAAATCTTTAACATCGGCTCCAAAGACTTGTTAGACTGCCGCCTATTACTGTTAATCGACCCAATAGTAAAATTTTCATGGTGCACCACGGCCAAAAGATGAGAAGGTGGGGGTATTGCGCCCCGCAGATACGGTTTAAGGCCCCAGCTGATCTAGCCAAGCAACCACATCAGCTAAGGTTTGCCACTGGAAGATTTCCGTGGCGATCGCGTTCAACTGTACCTCGTCCAGCCCAGCCATCCGAGTCAAAATAGCTGCTATTTCTGGCTGGTCGCCAAATTTTGCTTGAACCTGTAAGCCAATGGTTTGGAGTTTTCCCTGCTGCACACCTAACCTCTCGCCCAACCTCAGTCCACGCTCTTCGCCACGACGTTCTGCCGCAGGGATTTCCACGTCAAACAGGGCATCTACTTGTTCTAGGGTTCTCATGATGGCTTTCTCCTCCCTAGTGAGTTCTTGGGGATCGCGACTTTGTAGGTAGGTAGCTTACTGGGTACATACTCTCAGTATATCGTTTCTTTCCCGGCGACTACCAGAGAGTTGCTTGATCGCACTGAACGCCGATACTACCCTGTCGTTCGCTGCAACACCCGATCGGGTATGGTGGCCGGACGACAGGAGTGGAAAGACATACGCCTGGGTCGATCCCTGCTCGATTGAAGTGTGGGCTTTGCTCAATCGTTGGAAGTTCTCTTCTGTTGAATCATCTCTTGGATTGTTTCAGTTTCGCCAATTTCATAAAGAACGATCACACCATTCTCAATGGTAAAGATTTGCTGAACTGTTGTATCCACGAGCAAATCGCCTTGCAAATCTCTGACGATTTGATGAACGGTAACGACATTTCGATTATTGTCATCGGTCTCAAACTTCAAGGTCTCAAGCTGCACTTGAATAACCTTATATTGATTAGTCCAATATTGGCGCACCGCGTCGCGTCCATAAACGAAACCGCCTTCTACCCCGTTCGCCCATTTTACATCTGGGTGCATCACTGAGATGATTGTTTCCAGCTCACGGTTGTTGAAGGCTGCGTATAAACTTTGCAGAAGCTGCCGATCTGAACTCATAGTTAATACTCCAGGTGATTTTTGTTACAACCAGTAATGCCAGTTGATTGAGTAGTTCAGGAATTCTGAATATCGATGCAAGCCGTCTTTTGAGGTAGAAGCAGCTGTCTGTAAAGGCTACTCGGTACGATCACCTTTTGTGGATACCCCTACAATAGTCTTAGCCGTAACCGTAATGTGCCGTCTCATCCAATTCTGCTAAAATTATCCTAATCCTGCTTGGGATATAAAATCTTGACTGGGTTAGAGCCTATGGTGAATCATGCAACCTCTCACACTCGATCTAACAAACCAACAAGAAGTAGCGCGAGTACTTCCACAAACACCCCTAGTAGCTAGCTATCACACGGGATGGAAAGGGTTAACCTTCACCCACTACTGCCATCCTCCCCATAAAACGGTAGAGCATGGCCTTCTACAACATTCACTGGTAATCACAGACCCCAAAAGTTGCTTTCAGGCAGAGCGTCATTTGGACGGCAAATTTAAACACTACGCCCACGGCAATGGTCGCGTCGATGTTATCCCAGCATTTCTAAGTCATTGGACAAACTGGGATCGGGAAGTCGAATTTTCGGTGATTGCGATTTGTCCAACATTGCTGAATCAAACCACTCAGGAACTGATGCAGCCTGAAATAGAACTGATTCCACAGTTTTCGATCGACGATCCGGTAATCCAACAATTAACCCTCGCGCTCAAGATGGAAATCCAAACGGGTTGTATGTCTGGCAGGTTGTATGGCGAGTTATTAGGAACAGCACTTGCTGCTCGTTTGGTGCAGAACTATGCAGTTAACAAACCTACGCTTGAGTTCAAAACCAGCGGTTTACCCCAGTCACAGTTGAAGCGAGTCATTGATTACATGAAGGCAAATTTGACACAAGATTTATCGATTTTGGATTTAGCGACCCTGACCAGCATGAGCGAATCCCACTTTAGCCGATCCTTTAAGCGATCAGTGGGAATTGCGCCCTATCAGTATTTGATGCAACAACGTGTGGAACGAGCCAAGCAATTACTGGAAAAGCGATCGATTGCAATCAGCACCATTGCCCTAGATTGCGGCTTTGCAAATCAAACTCATCTAACAAAAGTCTTCCGGCAGATGACAGGGGTGACACCCAAATCTTATCAAAAGCGATAACCCAAAGTGGATTTTGAGGTCACAGATCTACGCACTGCAAGACGTAAGCCTAACGTTCCGGTTGAGCAGCAGCAACAAACATCGTATCCGACCTTAAGATCAGGGAAAAGTCAGCTCCAACCGGTTTGTTAGACTGCCGCTGCTGCCTATTACTGTTGATCGATTCAATCATGTTACTATTCATACAGATAGTATCTTGCTACTAAAGTAGGGCTGTTAGCCAATCTGATGAGCTTTTGCTCAGGAAAGGAATATTGGATCGAATTTACATGTCTTAACTTAAGGTCAGTATTCCCAGTGATGGGTTTTGGAAAAATTCATGAATGTCCTGAGTTGATGATCTAAGAATGACTTCAATCTCCTTAGTGGAACAATTTCCCCGACGAATCCAGATAACTTTTGGTGGGAAACCTCGGACAAGACTTAGATCGTTATAATCTGAGTCGCGGGTAACAATTGTATAGTCATTTTGAACCGCATAGTCCCAAATGAGGCAATCGTCATCCTGATCCATTTGTAATGGAAAGACGTGTTGAGAATTGGGATACAGATCAGCAAGGGTCAGTACTAGGCGAGGTGAAAGATTATGGTCGAAAAGCAATTTCATGCTGCGATAGTGAGGGTGAGCTGTTCCCGATCGGCAGCGTAGCTGAGGCAGGCAAGAATATCAGTGGCGGTGAGGTACGGAAAGTCTTGTAAAATCTCATCTTGGGTCATACCAGATGCTAGGTAGGACAATACATCGTAGACGGTAATTCGCATACCCCGAATACAAGGTTTCCCGCTACGTTTTCCAGGCTCTAGGGTTATGATGTCTTGGTAGTTCATGGGTATATGGATCGCAACAATGGATTCATTCTAGCGCAACGTCTTTCTTCCATCCGATCAATTTCACGGAAGCATAATGAGCAGCATGGATTAATACTTCTAATTACCTGTCATTATTGATTCTCTTGACTCATCGACTCATTTTTAGTCGGTGTCTAACAGGCTTTATAAACTCTTTCGACCCAATGTAGAAACCCCTGACCTAAACCACTTAGATCGGGGGGACACACTCAACAGGTATTTTTGAAAAGTTGATGCCAGCAAACTTACTACTTGGAGACATTCTCAGACTTCTGCGCTTATCGGGCAGCAAATACAGTGTCCTCTTTAAAGTCAGTAGGCAGGTCGCATCTACCATCAGAGCCGTCTATAACAAGACGAACATTTTTCCGTTTTTTGTGAAAAGTTCCAGTTAGTTCTGTAACACAACCATTGGTTTTATTTGTTCGTACCACTGTTACATCAAAGCCATTACTGCTAAGAGACCATTCGCCGTCTATAGAATGCTCAAAGCCAGGAGATGGTATTTCTCCGACTATCTGGCAACCAATTTGACGAATTCTTACAACAAGCTTATCTTGTGACCGTTGGTAACTTCCCTTGATGTTTGGGCAGTCAGTACTTTCTGCCATAGCACTTGTAGTTGATGGCAATGAGATACTCAAAGATCCAAGTGCTAAAAATAGGGCTAATTTTCTTCTCATTTTAAATATTTGGACTGAAGGATAAAAGGTTATTCCGTGTTTCTATCGACTACAGAATGTAGTGTTTTTTATTTCTGAAGGATTGTTTGACAATTTCTGTCAGTCTAACGGCTTGGGCGTCAGCGGTGGCAAGTATTTTCGAGTCATTACCAGAGTGTTGAGTCCATCCGCTGCACGCCCTGGTTAGACACACATTACTGACCATTTTACTTTACTTCTTGTAGAAGGGTTGTCGAACTGTCAAAAATAGGGATTCGCGTTTTCAACTTGATTCTAAAAGGCTGGGTATAATCGCTGTAGCTCCGGTTTTTAGTCTGGGAGAAGGGTGAAACTGTACCAGATTGATGATATTCGGCGGTTACATAACAGCGATCTGCGGTTTTTGAGACAGTTTTAGGGGAGCAAGTCTTGATATTCGGATTTGAGGATGGAGAAGATAGCGAAGGACTCGAAGCGATCGCCCTTTTTGACGCAATCTCGCAACACACCCTCCAAATGAAATCCCACCGACTCATAAACATGTCTGGCTATATGGTTATAGTCTTTGACATCAAGCCAGAGGCGATGGGTGTGCCATTCTTCAAATGCACGTTTTTGTAGAAGCCGCAAGGTGGCTTTGCCATAGCCATTACCTTTTTGGGTGATGACAAGGCGTTGGATACAGAGGGATTGGTTGGGATCGGTGAGTCCGTGGAGCATGGTGTATCCGACGATTACGTTATCGGCTTCGATGATGAAGTGGAGAGCGTTGGGGGTGGAAATAGCCTGTTCATGCTGTTCGCGCGTCCATTGGGAAACGGAATCTCGATTGTCGGGATGATTTTCGGCGGTCATCACAAAGTCGAGATCTTGAGATACGGTGGGGCGAAGATGTATTGGCATAACTTCATTAATGCGAACAGATTAGCCTGTGCTACAGAGGTTAAATCGACAGGGCTGACTACGGTATGGAAGTAAATAGTCATCACCCAGATCTAATGCACAGATAACTCTTTGTTCCTTAAACTAACCTCAAATGATGTAACTCGCTCTGATTATGCGAGACAGTCTAACAACTGATTAGACTGAATCCATTCCGCCTAACACCCCAAAACAGGGTAATAGATCGAAATTTTTCTGCCTAACACACCTCCAGGGGGGGATTAGGCGGAAATCCATCGGCCTAACACCTCTAATTAGGGGATTAGGCTGACAAAGTTCAGCATAACACCCTATCCACTTCACCGAAGTAGCAGTATAGAATCCTAACAACCTTAATAGTTGATTTGTTCTAACCACTATGGAAGCGCCACCAAGAAAATTGCTTGACCAAGTCCGTGATGCCATTCGCCTTAAACATTACTCCTACCGCACAGAGCAAACCTACGTTCAGTGGATTCGCCGTTACATTTTGTTTCATGACAAGCGTCACCCCAAAGACATGGGTGTAGTAGAAATCGAAGCATTTCTGACCCATCTAGCCACGCAGGAAAACGTAGCTGCCTCAACCCAGAATCAAGCTTTCAGCTCCCTATTGTTCCTCTACCAACATGTTCTGGACATTGAGCTTGATGAGCGAATTAATGCCCTGCGAGCAAAAAAGTCCCGTTACTTGCCAACAGTTCTCACCATTGAAGAAGCTCAAGCAATCATCAAGCGGATGTCCGGGGTTTATCGCTTACTGGCAATTCTTTTATATGGCAGCGGCCTACGTTTGCAAGAAGCCTTACAACTGCGTGTTAAAGATCTGGATTTAGCCCAGCGTCAAATCGTCGTCAGAAATTCCAAAGGTGGAGAAAGTCGAGTCACCGTTTTACCAGAGATCGCTATTGACCTACTCCAGAAACATATTTCCGAAGTCAAGAAACTCCACTTGTTCGATCTCAATCGAGGCTATGGAGCCACACAACTACCCTTTGCACTAGCCAGAAAATACGAAAATGCCAGTAGGGAATGGATCTGGCAGTATGTCTTTCCCTCATTGAACCTTAGCAAAGATCCTCGTACCGGCCAAGTGTTGCGCTATCATTTGCATCCCAGCGGTTTACAAAAGGCCGTGAAAGAGGCTGTCCGCTGCACTAATATCCAAAAGCGCATCAGTTGCCATACCTTCCGTCATTCCTTCGCTACCCATTTACTCCAAAAAGGCTATGACATCCGCACCATCCAAGAACTGTTGGGTCACAAAGATGTCAAAACCACTATGATTTATACCCACGTTCTCAATCGCGGTGGTCGGGGTGTGATTAGCCCCATAGATAACTTTGCGCCATTCTCATCAAACCATGGTGGCTAGCCCGAACTTATGGCATGGCAAAGAAAATGAAGAGATCTCGATCGCCAGCAACCACCACCACAGAGTCCCAGGAAACCTTGCTGCTACCATGAAGGAAAACTAGCCCTCTGCCAACCTTTCATCACCCATGCTGGCCTGCCTCCCGATCGATCCCAGTCTTTGTTTGCCAACCCCCGTCGCCCTGCGCTCCTACCAATGCCCCACGGAATTGCCCCAGCTCAGCGCCCTCCTGCTCCGGGACATCATCCCCTACGCCAACCGCGCCACCCAGCGCCGGCGAAAAAAAATCCCCCCAGACTACAAACTAGATCCCAACTACAGTAGCTATCTAGCCGTAGGCCGCACCTCCCTAGAACCCCTGGCCTTCGATAATCCCGAATACCAGCCCAGCCGCCCAGCCCCCCGACAAATTTTCCTGACCTCCCTAGAAAAATGGCATGGTCCCGGCTCCCAATCCACTGAAATTCAGCGTTTCCACTGGATCTTTTTAGATCGCGGCCAAACCGGTTGGAGGATGAGCGCCATCTATTCCCGAGTGGGCGGCAGTAACAGCGACCCATTGCTCCTACCGCCCACCGATAGCCTGAACACACCCTTCGGCGAAGCGATCGCCACCTGGCTGCGCAACTGCAACGCCGGAAAAATCCAGCCCTAGAAAATCGTAGAAATACGGAGGTGACTACCCCAAGCGCGAGGCTAGACTGGGAGATAATACCAGGTGAATCTGTCCATGAAGTCTTTGCCCATCCTAGCTTTGTTGGCCATTGCTATCCTATTGCCCACCACTGGGCGCGCCGAAGAAGCCCCTCGCTCCCTGCGTCCTAAGTTGGTAGCCGACCAAAAAACCCCCTTACAAATCGGTGCGGACGGCACCTTCTATCAAGTCCGCTACGACTTCGTCAAAGGCCGCGAATACTGGTCTTCTCCCTATCCACAACATCCCAACTACGGCATCCGCTTTGTTTACTTGCTGGATCGGCAAGGCCAGCGCCGCAGTCAAAGCCTTTATGTAGAATCGGCCTCCGGTCGCCTGCAACTGGCCAACACCTATCGTCCTAGCGACAGCCAGATTCGAGCTAGCCGTTAGTTTCAAAAAGTTTTTTAGTAATTTTTTGTATTTCATCTCAATTTCATTTTTGAGATCGATACTAAGGGAATCAAGGAATGTAATTGGTCAATTGTTAAATGCCAATGCAGCACCTTCAGATCACACACCACGAAAACTTACTGCTCCCGCTTCTCTCGTAGAGGTGGGTTATTTTTTTGCCCAGTTGGCTTAGGTTATAGTGGAAGCATCATCGCCTCTACCAACAGCTATGCGCGTACTACTAGTAGAAGACGAGCCAGACTTGGGCGCTGCTATTTGTCAAACCCTGACCCAGTCAGCCTACGTGGTGGATTGGGTGCAGGATGGAGATACAGCTTGGGAATACTTAACTTCCCGTTGGACTCAGTACGAACTGGCTATTTTTGATTGGTTACTGCCGGGACTGACAGGCATTGAACTATGCCAGCGCCTCCGGCAACAGGCCACCGCCTTCCCGATTTTGATGCTGACGGCGCGCGATAGCATGGAAGACAAGGTGGCTGGGCTGGATGCAGGAGCCGATGACTATTTGGTGAAACCCTTTGGGATGGCCGAATTGTTAGCGAGGCTGCGGGCCTTGCAACGGCGATCGCCCCAGCTCCAATCACCCCAGCTCTTGGCCGGAGACCTTTGTTTAGACTGCAACAAACGAGAAGTCACGTTGCGCTCGGCTCCGGGCACACCGGTGACCCTGACCACCAAAGAGTTACAGCTCTTGGAATACCTGATGCGGCATCCCAACCAGGTGCTGACCACCGACCAAATTCGTTCCCAGCTCTGGTCATTGGGTTCCGATAGCTTCAGCAATGTGGTAGCAGCCCAGATGCGCTTGCTCCGCCGGAAGTTAGCCGATGTGAATTGCCAGAACTCGATCGACACCGTGCGGGGGGTGGGGTACCGCCTCGTGGTGGACTAAAGCTATGCAACGCAATGACCTGTTTATTCGCACCCGTTGGCGCATGGCCATTTCCTATGCGGCGGTGATGGTAATGGTTTTGGGAATCATGGGCGCGGCCATGTATTACACGATCGGACGAGCCATCAAAGATAGCACCGAAAAAGAATTGACAGCCTTAGTAGGAGTGCTCCAGGCCGAAATGGAATCACAACTGGAACGGCCCGCTGTCCTATCGCCGGCAGCGCGGGCAACTCTCCCCCAACTTTGTCTTGTTGGTGACAAGAACACATCCAAGCAGCAAAACGATTGCCAAAGTAACAACAGACCTTCCAACAAATATCTGCGATCGCTATTGATGGATAGTTATTACCTACAGTTGTTCGACAACGATGGTCAACTCATGGGCACCTTTGGTCACAAACAGAACTTCCCCCTAGAACGAAATACCAATAAAGTCTATCGGGTAGCCATTCCAGGCGAACCGCACCAGTTACAGAAATCCGTGCGGCTCCACAACCGCCGCCAGCAGGAATGGGGCTATCTGCAAATTAGTCGGAGTCTTCAGGATATTGAAAACAACCTCCGGGAACTGCGCTGGCTCTTGATTTTAAGCTTACCGATCGCTTGGGCTTTGATTTTGGTAGCCAGCTGGTTGTTAGCAGGCTTTGCCATGGGCCCAGTCTATCGCTCTTACCAACATATCCAGCAATTCACCGCCGATGCAGCCCACGAGCTGCGCACACCCTTGGCAGCCACCCAGGCCACCATCGAAGCAGCCTTGTTCCAACCCCAGCCCACTTGGCAACAGATCGAAGATTCCTTGTCGATCGTCCAACGCCAAAATCAGCGCCTAATTCAGTTAGTCTCAGACCTCCTCTTGCTCTCTCAGATCGATCTGAGTGCCCAGAGCGGCAAGAAAACCGCCCTGGGCCAAGGCTGGGAAGCCTGTTGCTTGAACAATATTATTGCAGATTTGGATGAGGAGCTAGCGGCCATGGCGATCGCCGCCAATATTCAGCTCCAGATTGTGATTGGAGTGAACCATGCCCTCTGGGTCTGGGGGAACAACGACCAGCTCTACCGGCTGATTACTAACCTGATTACTAATGCGGTGAAGTATACGCCCGCCAACGGTCAGGTGACAGTTTTTCTACGCCAGCGCAACCGGCTGGCAATCGTCCAAGTCCAGGATACGGGGATTGGCATCGATGTCCGCTCCCAGCGACGGATTTTTGATCGGTTTTACCGGATCTATGACACCCGCTCTCGCTATAAGGGTGGAGCCGGTTTGGGATTGGCCATTGTCAAGTCGATCGCCACATTGCACCGGGGCAGACTCAGCGTTCAGAGTAAGGTAGGCGAAGGCAGTACCTTTACCCTAGAGTTGCCCAAGCTTTCGCTCAAGCAGAAACGGGTCAAACGTCCGAGGTAAGCTGGGCAGTCGGAGATTCATCTTCAGGGATAGCGACCAGCTCTTGCCGCAACCGGGAGACAATAGTTTTGTCATCGATCGTCTGCAAAATTTCCCGAATGACAGTATTGGCTCCCATTTTGCCCCAGGTGCTGCCCTTAGCTAGGTAGATCTGGGCAGCACGGCCCACCGCATAGGCTCCATAGCCCGCCACCAGGCCCTGAGCAATACCACCAGCAAGGTAGCCCGGAGCGCTGGCCAGATTAAAATTAGCAATTTCCAGGTCTCCTTTGCCGAAACCAAAGAGCAGGGTGGTGAAGACTTCGCCCAAGAGCAGACTGCCGCCGCTGAACAGGATACCGGTCAGAGGCCCCTTCGTTTCGTGGGTGGTCAGGGGCAAGTTATAGAGCTTAGCGAGGGATTTGACCATCACCAAATCCACCACCATGCCACCCAGTACATCCAGGAAAACGATCGGGTTGAGCAATACAACCAGGGCTTTGTACTGGGCGAAACGCCAGATCAGCTGTTCGGCCTCTTGGCCCATCACTTGGAGAGTGGTAACCGCAATTTTGTTTTCGGAGGAGCGAGCTTGGACGAGGGCATTGATGGCCAGGAGGGAGCGGCCTTCCCGTTCCAACAGCCCAAGAATCTTAGTTTTCAGAGGTTCAATCTGGGCTGGCGTTGCTTCCCATTCGTTCTTGCTGGAGCCGTCGGGATATTCGATGCGCACTTGAATCGGGGCGGGATCCGCAGCCACCATCACCACCTCTTCCGCCGAGAGCAACCGATGGATCAGTTCGCTGTTCACCGGATCCATTTCGTCACCCAGCTTTTGGAGTTGCTGGTAGATGCTTTGGCGCTCCTGCTCTGGATAAAGGTCGGATTTATTGAAGATCAGCAGCAGGGGCTTCTGAGCAGCCCGCAGTTCGCACAAGGCCCGGTATTCGAGCTGGGTAATATCTCCAGCGACGATCAGCAGAATCAGGTCGGCCTTGCTGGCAATTTCCTGGGCCATCTGGGCGCGACTTTCACCATCGATTTCATCTAGTCCCGGCGTATCGATCAGGTCGATTTGAATTTCTGGTGAGGCTTGCCAGCGTACGGAGCGAGGAAACTTGGTCACCCCGTTCAAAGGGCCCACTTCCAATACTTTTTCGTCCAGCAGAGCGTTGAGCACCGCCGACTTGCCACGACTCACCAGACCGAAGACCGCAATGCAATAAATACCCCCATCCAATTTAGCTAGGGTGTCGTTCAGCACCTGCACATCGCTCTGAAGTCCCGCAGGAGCAGTTTCTTGATAGCGGGCCAGGGTGCTACGGAGGCTGGCGCTGGCTAGGTTAAATCGATCGCCATCGTTCTGGCCCAGAGCATTGGGCTGGCTGGCCACAGGGGCAGCGATACTCGGGTGGAGTGGCTCCGCCAACGGGGCATCTGCTGGCCCCCAAAAATCTGATGGAGAATTGGGGGCTGGCTCAACGATCGACTCCGACGCGCTGGAGTTTTCTGGCGGGGAGGTTTCGGCATTACTCACGTCGCGGTTGGGAATGACTTCTCCCAGCAGTCTAGCCTATATTCTGTTGATTTATCGTTGTTTTCTATAGGTTGCAAAGCAGCCAAGAGCATCGCCATCAATCGCCCTTTCCACCCGGGAGATTGATGGCGATGCCGATGACTATTTGCGTTGCCACAGCTTGATCGTATTGTCGCTACTGCTGCTAGCCAAAGTCTGACCATCGGGACTAAAGGTGATGTGGTAGACGCTGTCTTCATGACCGCTGAGGGTTTGCACCGTCTTGCCCGTCTCCATATTCCAGATCCGAATCGTCTTATCATCGCCGGCACTGGCCAAGAACTTCCCATCGGGACTGAAGCTCACCGAATTGATCGCACTCAAGAAGCCATCGAAGCTATGGACGATTTGGCCGGTCTTGAGATTCCACATCTTGATGGTGCGATCGTCGCTGGCACTGGCCAACATTTCTCCATTGGGGCTGAAAGCAATGGTGTTGACGGAGCTATCATGACCTTCGAGATTGATCATTTCCTGGCCAGTCTTCAGGCTCCAGAGCTTGATGGACTGGTCATGGCTGCCGCTGGCCAAGGCATGGCCATTGGGACTGACCGCTAAGCAATTCACTAGGCTGGTGTGACCATTCAAGGTGCGAATGCGGTTGCCGGTTTTGGTATTCCAGATCTTGATGGTGTAGTCCCAGCTGCCACTGATCACCATTTGAGTATTGGGCACAAAGACCACTGCCGCCACATTACCAGAATGGGCATCGAGGGTCTTCAGTTCGTTGCAGCTATGCACTTCCCAGAGCTTGACTGTATGGTCGCCATTAGCACTAGCCAACAGTTGGCCATCATGGCTGAAGGCCACATCATAGACCCAGAGATGGCCGGTGAGAGTCCGAAAATCCTTGCGAGAAGATAGATGCCAGAGCTTGATGGTCTGGTCGTGGCTAGCGCTGGCCAGTACCTGACCATCGGGACTAAAGCTCACGGAATAGACACTTTCTTCATGGCCAGTCAGAGTATCCACCATTTGCCATTCGGCCACTTTCGGCTCGGTGACCTTCGGGGACAGGGCCGTAGGCATAGGAGTCAGGGCCTTCAGTTCTTGACGATAGGTAGTGCGCTGCTTAGCTTGGGTTTCTTCCAGCAGGGCAAAATAGGGCCGCACGGCCACCGCATCCAGACCGGAGCTAGTGAAATACGATTCCATATCCAGCAAGCGCGGGCTATAGGAGGGGTACAAATGCAGGTAATAGAGATCGATCGAAAAAGCTGCCAGCAGTTGGTGAATAGTGACAATAGTCTTCCGCACCGCCCGGATCGCCTGAGTCTCGCTATGGTCAGCGGATTGCAGCTGATTTTTGGCTTCTTCCCAATCCCAACCAGCTAGACTGAACTTAAAAAGCTCGGAGCTGCGCAGATGCCAAAGCCCTACATGGATATAAACTTTGTGGTCGCTAATAGTGCTGTAGATGCTGACCACCGGCACAGGAGAAAGAACCGATCGCAATTGATGGAGTTCAGCCTCGCCGATCGCCTTCTGAAAAAAGTCCCCGTAAAATTTCACGGGGGCACTATTGCTGGAACTTGGGTAATAACGGCTCAAAAACTTGCCCATTTCCTCGGGCAAATCCATTTCCAAGTCATACTTTAGGGCCGAGGGACAGTTAGGGCTAACCTTGGGGGAAGAAACCAGCAAGGCCAGATTGTGTTTTTTGTGAGCCGCTTGTAAAATGCCGTAGGTTTCGGCCTGGTTAAAAGAAGCCCCAAAATTCTTGTTATCGAAGGCATCGCGAGTATCGAAGGACTGCTGCTCGATTTTATCGGCTTGCCATTCGCTCACACAGCTGAGCAGTTGGCTACTGAGCTGTTCGCGTTCCTCTAGGTTTTCGCCTTCCACCGACTGGAATTGACCCAGGATCTGCATGCAGTGTTGTTCGGCCTTCAAATCGTCGGGAATCACCGGGCAAATATCTGCTCCGGCAAACTGGGCTTCGGCGAGAGCTGGAAGCTTGAGAGACAGCTGTTCCGCCGTATCAATCAGCAGTTCGCTCAAAACATCGGAGACATTAGAGACAGCGGTGTCGGTGGATGGTGGCATGGCTGGGTTGGGCTGGAAAGGTACTGGGGGAAGACTGTTCATCTACAATAATCGCAGGACTGACTTTTAATGTAACTTAGTAAAATTGTCAATGATATCCGCCAAACCATCGGAACCACACAAAAAGCTCTAGGCCGAGCGAACTAGCAAGGATGTTCTTTACTTTGCCCTCAATAACTTAGGTGTAGAATGCTACCAGATAATAGTCTGAAGCACAGGTATTTTTCAAGTTTTTCAGTGACAATCGCCACCACTCCCCACCCTGGGGCGCGCTAGAATAGTTCTCAAGTTCCCCGTTGCGCCAATTCTACCAACTATGTTCGGAAATTTTCAGCAGAGTCATTTACGCATCGAGCTATCGGCGACGGCCCAGGAAATCGGTCGACAACTCGGTTTTGCGGATGGCCTGAGGCGACTGCTGGCACCTAGCCAGGTCTCTTTAACTGGCCAGGAGCAGCTCCGCTCTGGCGATCGGTTCACGGCCACTTTTGGCTGGGTAACTGTGGAGCAGCAGCTAACAGTGGTGGGCGATCGAGGTCTGCGCCTGCTGCTCCATGGCGGCATCGATGGCTATCAGGAATGGTCTTGGGGGGATGGCTGGGTGCAGTCCCGGACCGAAGGAATCTCGGTGTTGCCCCTAACGGCGCTCCAGACTCTGCAATTAATTCAACTTCAGCAAGTCTTAAGACACCGTAAAGGAAACCACCACCAGACCCAGCACCAAAATACTACCGATCACCCCCACCAGTAGATAGTTACGTTTCTGTTCGCTACTCACAGGTTCAGATTTATACATTTCTGGTTCGCGAGCAAAATTGTTGAGTTTGCCATCTCCGTCGTTGATGTAGGGCACGATCTTTTAGCCTCCAAAATTATTATTCCTTGGTTAATATTCAATAACGTTTTTCTTAACTTCCATGAAGTAACGTAATAAAAATTTAGCTCCGCGATCTGTTTATGCCGAACCAACCGCTCATCGATTTGGATGCCGTATTACTACCCGGTCAAAAGCCGGGAATCAGTCTAGGTCTAAAGCGCAGCCGATCGATACTAGCAGCGTTGGGCTACCCCCAGCGATCGGTACCCACCATCCACGTGGGCGGCAGCAATGGCAAGGGTTCGGTCTGTGCCTACTTGGCCACGATTTTGCAAGAGGCGGGCTATCGAGTCGGGCGCTACAATTCCCCCCATTTGGTGAGCTGGAACGAACGGCTCTGTATCAACGGCAGGCCGATCGATAGCGATCTTTTTGTCGAGCTGTTGCATCGCGTGCAGCGAGCCGCCCAGGAGCCGCCGACTAAATTTGAGCTATTGACCATTGCTGCTTGGCTGTACTTTGCCGAGGCACCAGTGGATATCGCAGTCATCGAAGTTGGTCTGGGTGGTCGGCTGGATGCCACCAATACGATCGAGCAGCCCCTAGTCAGCGTGATTACTAGCATCAGTCGGGAGCATTGGCAGCTTTTGGGTGAAACGATTCCAGAGATCGCCTACGAGAAGGCGGGCATCATGAAGGCCGGTTGCCCGGTGGTGATCGGCGAGTTACCAGCGGCGGCGGTGACGGTGATGGAAGCCAGAGCAGCAGCGGTGGGCTGTAGTCTGCGGCAGATCTCTCGGGCGGTAGAGATCGAGCCGGGTTGGGCGGAAATGGATGGTCTGCGTTACCAGTTGCCCCTGGCGGGGGATATTCAGCTCCATAATTCAGCTTTGGCGATCGGGGCGATCCGCGCTTTGCCCAATGAATGGTTAATCCCCAAGGAGGCGATCCAGAAAGGTTTGGCAGCCACCCGGTGGCCCGGTCGCCTACATCTCTGTACCTGGCAAGGGCGAGAAATTTTGCTGGATGGTGCCCACAACCAGGAATCGGCGATCGCCCTCCGGCACTATGTGGATCGCTACCAGCAGCCGGTGCTCTGGGTGATTGGGATGCTGAATACCAAAGATCACCGAGCGGTGTTGCAGGCATTGTTGAAACCTGGCGATCGATTACATTTAGTCCCGGTAGCCGATGAATTGACGATGGCTCCAGGGGAGTTAGCGGCGATCGTGGAATCTCTGGGTCTCGCGGAGTTGACCGTAGCTACTTTTGCCGATTGGCAGAGTGGTTTGTCCGCAGCACTGGCCCAGGCCACACCGTCTCCTTTTGGAGCGCAAAGCGCTATCGTCATGGCCGGTTCGCTTTATCTATTAGGAGATTTTTATCGGCAGGCATATCCAGCCGGGATTCTCTGACACAATTAGGAACAGCATTTCTGCAAAGACTATGGAAAAACCCCGTCGTCGTCGGAAGATTCACTTTGAGCCATTTTTCGACCATTTGGATAACCCCGAACCCCATGGCTTTCCGGCAGATACTCCCGTAGATGGTACGCCACCACCACCCAAGCTATCGCGGTTCGATCGAGCTGTGTTGCAGATCTGTGGCAATCTCGGTGACAAGGTATGGGCAGCGGACTTTCGAGCTTTATTGCAAGCCTATCCCCAAGTTCTGGCCAGGATTACAGCGGCGGTGGATGGCGAAATTTTTCCCGATCGCCGGGAGCCGGAGGAGTTTCTGGCCGACCTGACGGATATTTGGTTTCGGCGCGGTGGCTTCCAGCATATTTTTTGTGGCACTCTGCACAAAGGTCAGCTCAAGGGCATGCATTATGTGGGTCGCTATCTACAGCTCCAAGAAAAAGGTCTGGCTGGCAAGCTGCCCCACAACCAAGGTCAGGAAGAAATCATCGCAGGGGCTGTCTACACGATCGGCGTATTGCTGAGTTACAAAAATCGCCTCTTGGTCGATCGCCGTACCGGCTATGCCCTGATCACCGATGCTGCCGAACTACTGATCGCTGCTACAGCGGCTTTCAAGGCCCAAGAACGGAGCTACGGGGTCTGTACTTTCCCAGTTCGGGATGAGCAGGCGGAGGCCAGTTACTCGGCGGTTTTCGTGAAAGAAGATGGGGCGATCGTGACTTTCTATCCCGATGCAACGCCGGAAAATCCTCGCTGCCAGTAGCTGATAAGTAAACTATCTTGAACAAAAGTAAAAATTTACTGGAATCCGTAGCATCGATCGCAACTATGAGCCCTTTTTTTGGGTACAATAACTATTAGTGGCAGTTAAATACTACATAACTGTAGTTTTGCCAATGTTTTTTCTCTTTAACTTTTCATGGACCCTGCGCCGTCTGGTAAACATTTTTCCGAATCGCCCCACCGGTGGGCTGAGTTTTGGGGGACAGTAATCGCCCTGCTCACACTCACGCTACCGGTAGCTGCGATCGCTACCTACTCTTCGACCATGCAACCAGCAGCAGTTGAGGCTCCAGCCGCCAACAAATAGGTCTACGACTACATCTCCTTTGGAAAATTGGGCAGATCATGGAATTACGTGCAGTACTGATGGCCGGCGGGTCGGGGACGAGACTGCGACCCCTGACCTGCGATCTGCCCAAACCAATGGTACCGGTGCTGAACCGGCCAATTGCCGAACATATTATTAATCTCCTCAAAAAGCACGGTATTGAGGAGATTATTTTGGCTCTCCACTATCAACCCGCGGCAATCCAGCAATATTTTGGCGATGGCAGCGACTGGGGAGTTCATCTCCATTACTCGATCGAAGAAGAACAGCCTTTGGGTACGGCAGGTTGCATTAAGTACGTATCCGAGCTGCTGGATCGGACTTTTTTGGTAATCAGTGGCGACAGCATTACAGATTTCGACTTGCAGGCGGCGATCGCCTTCCATCGTCAGCGCCACTCGCAGGTCACCATGATTCTCACTTCTGTCCACAATCCAGTGGATTTCGGAGTAGTGATTGCCGACGATCAGGGGCGAGTCCAAAAGTTTTTGGAAAAGCCCGCTGCCGGTGAAATTTTTTCCGATACGGTGAACACCGGTACCTACATTTTCGAGCCGGGAATTCTCGATGAAATTCCCGCCGGTCAAGAGTTCGATATCTCTCAAGATCTTCTACCCCGGCTATTGGAGGCTGGAACGCCCATCTATGGCTATGTCTCCCAGGGCTATTGGTGCGATGTGGGCCAGCTCGATGCTTACCGGCAGGTGCAGCAAGATGCGTTGCATTTATTACCCGATCTACTACCGGCGCGGCAGTTGCGACCGGGCCTCTGGGTGGGCCAGGATACGTTTATCGATGCCACCGCCACAATTGCTACACCGGTGGTGATTGGCAGTAACTGTCGGATTGGGGCTAGGGTGAATATCACTGCCGATACGGTGATTGGCGATAATGTGACGATCGGAGCCGATGCCAATCTGAAGCGACCCGTGATCTGGAATGGGGTCATTATTGGCGAAAATGCCCAGTTGCGGGCCTGCATTGTGGGCCGGGGGGGCCGGGTGGGGCGCGGGGCCCAGTTGCTGGAAGGAGCCGTGATCGGGACGGGTTCGCGGGTGGGTGAAGAAGCGCAGATCAATAGCAACGTGCGGATCTGGCCCGATAAGGAAATTGAACCCTTGGCCACCCTCACCCTCAATTTGGTGTGGGGCGATATTGCCCGCCGCAATCTCTTTTCCCAACGAGGTGTACAGGGTCTGGCGAATATCGATATTACGCCGGAATTTGCGGTGAAGCTGGGGGCCGCCTACGGCTCTACCCTGAAAAGCGGGGCAGTGGTGACCGTTTCTCGCGACCAGCGCAGTATTTCGCGGATGGTGGCTCGATCGCTGGTGGCCGGGCTGATGTCCGTGGGTGTCCACATCCAAGATTTGGAAGCGACGGCCATTCCGGTCTCCCGGTTGATCATTCCCACGCTGTCCGTGGCCGGTGGCATGCATATTCGTCTCCACCCCGATCGACCAGGCTATTTGCTGATCGAATTTTTCGATGAGCGGGGCATTAATCTCACGAAACCGAAGGAGCGGAAAATTGAGTCGGCCTATTTTAAGGAAGACCTCCGCCGCGCCAGCATTGAAGAAATCGGCAAGGTCTCCCAAATCCAGGGCATCGATCTCTATAACAATGCTTTCCAACAAAACCTCAATCTCAATTCGATTCGCAGTAGCGGTCGGGTGGTGATCGACTATGCCTACGCCGTCTCTGGGGCGGTGCTGCCTTTGTTGCTCTCCAAGTTTGGAGTAGATGCGGTGGTGCTGAATGCCAGCCTGAACCAGACTTCGCCTAATTTCGAGGAAAAGGAGTCTTTGTTGAAGCAACTAGGCCGGGTGGTCTCGGCGGTGGAAGCCACCTTTGGCGTTCAGGTATCGGCCCATGGGGAGCAATTAACTTTGGTGGATGAGCAGGGCGCGATCCTGCGCGGTGAAATGATGACGGCCTTGATGGTGCATTTGCTGCTCAAGGCCCATCCCGGCGGCACGGTGGTGGTGCCGGTGCAAGCCAGCAGTGCCGTAGAGGAATTGGCCCGCCGCCATGGGGGGAAGGTGAAGCGGACTAAGTCTAATCCCACGGACTTGATGGAAGCCTGCCAAAATCTGCCCAATGTGGTGCTGGGGGGCAGCGGCGATATGGGTTTTATTTTTCCAGAGTTACATGCGGGCTTCGATGCGATGTTCTGTGTAGCTAAGCTGATCGAGATGCTGTCGCTGGAAAATACTCCCCTCAGTTCGATCCGTCGCCAGTTGCCGCAGGTATCGCGGGAGGTGCAGAGTGTGGCTTGCCCTTGGGGGGCGAAGGGCGGTCTGATGCGCCACATTCTAGAAACCCACCAAAGTGAGAACATCGATACTGCCGATGGGGTAAAGCTCTACAGTTCTCGCAATGACAATTGGCTACTGATTCTGCCGGATGCGGGGGAGCCGGTGGTACATATCTATGCCAATAGCAGCGATCGAGCCTGGGTGGAGGACAATCTCTATCAATACCGCCAGCAGGTGCAAAACTATGTGGTCAATTACCAAGCCAGCGTGGCAGCTCCTTAGCCGATCGATCAGATTTTGACTTTTTTTTCGATCGAATACAACCGATCGATTTGTGGGTATGATATAGTTAAGCAAGTTTGCTGGTGTAGCTCAGTTGGTAGAGCAGCTGATTTGTAATCAGCCGGTCGGGAGTTCGAGTCTGTCCACCAGCTTTAATGCATACGTAAAGACCCTAGAAGTTTTTCTGGGTCTTTATGTATGCACACTAATTAACTATCGTCATGCCAAATAACAAAATCCAGCCTGAGTAACCTGCTCCAACTGCTTTAAATTTTAACACTAAAACAGTTATGAATACCCAGCTTATAGACTCTTTAGTCCAAGTGATTCGCGCCCTGCCCACCGCCGAACAAGCTGCTCTGACAGAACAGCTTTTCTTAGATAGCTCTGCCGGTGTCTCTAGCGATCAAACTTACCCCACGACCAAAGAACTTACTACTCTAGCTCTACAATCAGGTAGCTTTGACTTTCTAGCTCAAGAACCAGATCTGTACAGTCTAAAAGATGGAGAACCAATACTATGGCCATAGCCAAGGGCGATATTATTCTTGTCCCTTTCCCATTTACAGATCTCAGTGCAACCAAGTTACGGCCCGCTATAGTACTTTGGGTTGACGATCGGGGTTAAGATGCCACCCTCTGCTTCATTTCTTCTCAGGCGATGTGGAATTTGCTCAAACTGGCCTCAAAACAGATTCCAAAGTGAGAGTTGCCCGCATTGGTAAGAGTTCAGGGGGTTGGCAGGGGCAGAAGGGAAGGTGGGAGAGAGCCATCACGAGCGGCAGAGACAGATTCAGATAGAAACTCAAGGACATTACGCTCTTGACGATCAAGGGATGATATAACTGTCAGCAAACGAGCGACAAAAAGACTTCCAGCTTCGGAGTCTGAGCCGAAACTAATAGAGCGCCAAATTACAGCGGGACGAATAGCTCTCTCCGACTCATTGTTAGTCGGTTCCACACCTTCCTCAGTTATGAATAACCATAGAGCAACTTCCACCTTCGACAAATTGCGGCAGGTGCGTACGGTTTTAGCCAATAGTGTTTTCTCATTTTTGCTAATTCCTATATCTCCAGCCTCTCGGAGAATACTTGAAACTTCGACTTTAATTGGCTCTGCTTTTTTTATCAATTCTTCACGAGTGATTTGGTTGCCTCTAAATTCATACCAAAGATTGAAAAGTTCTTTCTCCTGTGCCAGCAAGGATTTCCCAATTTCAGCTGACACTTCGCCTCGCTCAGCTATCTTAGTGAAATCTCTCTTAAGATGTGCCCAACATATTTGTCTGTGCTCCACATCCACCCAGTTGTAAGCAGGACATCGGTCGCTGACCACAAAGCCAGAGAAACCCTTGCCCAGGATGGTTTGCGCAGCTTCACTACTTCGACTTAATATCATCTGAAAGCACGCTATTAATGGCGTGACTGCTACCCACAGCCACCCACTAGTCTTAGCCTCGTTTTGGCCATCACCATTCCTTTGCTTAAAACTTGTTTCATCGACCCCTACTATCGGTTGTTGTTGCACGTAACTAATTGCTTCTGCTACTGCCCCACTGACAGCTTCACTTACTTCTGTCCGTAGCTTTTTAATTGTACCTAACGATATTTCCATACCGAAGACAGTCTGCATCGAGCTTTGTATTTGCCGATAAGATTGTCGATACTGACTACTGAACAAGCTGATATACGCTGCAACTCTTGGCCCATATCCACCATTGCCAATCACTTCACCCATTTCAGGAGCTTGATTTTCCTTGCCACAGCAAGTACATGTCATTGAATGGAATTGATGCTCAATGACGATTGGTTTAATTAGCGGGATTTCTACAAACTGATGACGATACACTTCACCAGTGCTAGCTAATACATTGGCTCCACATCCACTACATTGCTGTGGATAATGGTTGATAACATCTTGGCACATTTCTAGGGGATACAGTTTCTGACTATGCCCTTGATGTCCTACTTGTCCCCCTCTACGCTGACCTGTAGGTTCTTTTGGGCTGGGTTTAAACCCTTGCGGATTCTTTGATGGTGGTTGCGACGAATTGGCTGATGTTCTAGCCACTTGCTCTTTCAGTAGATCATTCTCAGTTCTGAGAGATATCACCTCTTGTTCAAGCAGATCCATCCGTCTCCCCAATTCTTTGATGAGATTGAGCACGGTTTCTGGCACCTGCTCCCAATCTTTTGGGCTGATGGCCTCCATTAGTTCCGGCACTGTCTTTTCCATGCGCTCTACCTTAGCAGGTTTCTTCTATTTTCACTACCCCCTGAACGCTTACGTGTTAGTCAGTTAACCCATGCGGTCTTCATCTCCACGAATCCCAACATTGCCAGTCAGGATCTGACCTATGTGTATGATGCTGGGGGCAACCGGATTAAAACCATTGACAATGGTGTAACCAGTGATTATCGCACCAACGTTCTTAACCAATACACAGCAGCGGGTACTACGACCTTTGGCTATGACGCTAAGGGCAACATCACCACCAAGCAATCTGGCTCCAAGACTTGGAACTACACCTACAACGATCGTCAGCAACTCGTCCGTGTCACTGATTCTGACCTCAATCTCACCACCTATGAGTACGATTTCTTCGGCAATCGCAGCGCCAGTACCTACAATGGCACTCGCACCGAATACCTCGTCGATCCCTCAGGTTTGGGTAACGTCCTCGCGGAATACGATGGCATTGGCAATCTCAAGGCTAAGTACACTCATGGTATAGGCTTGGTGAGTCAGCAGGTGGGCAGCGATACTGCCTTCTACGACTTTGATGCCCTCGGCTCCACGGCTAATATCACTAGTGCTGCGGGTGCGATCGTCGATCAGTATAGTTACGATCCCTTTGGTACCAACATCTTTGAAGTGGAAACTACCGGCAATTCCTTTGAATATGTGGGCAAGTATGGTGTATCAGAAGAAGCTAATGGCTTGAGCTTCATGCGTACCCGCTACTATGATGGTCAAGTTGGGCGATTTACTTCTCCAGATACTATTGGGTATCAAGGTGGTGACACTAATTTCTATCGTTATACAGGGAATAGCCCAACTAATTTTATCGATCCTGAGGGGACTTCTGGTGTACAGATTGGTGCGGTTGCTTTTGTAGCTACTCTTGCGTTAGGAGCATATTTGCTACCTGGTTACTTGAGTTCAGAAGGTAAAAGAGTAGCCGAAGAAAAAGCGCGGCAGGGAGCGCGAATAAACGAAGAGAAAATGAAAAGAGACGCCAATAAGTCGGCAGAGCAAAGTGCAGCTGAATTTGGTAATTTACTTAGACCGTCTCCCTCTCCTTCTCCTTCTTCTCAACCAAGACTCTTTCCTGCGCCCCAAAACATCAATCCAATCAGTCCTATAAAATCTCCCAATTATCCATACATCCCTCCCTATAATCCTAACAACCCCAACAATCCTAACAACCCCAGCAGTCCCAACAATCCCAACAGTCCTAACAATCCCAACAGTCCTAACAATCCCAACAATCCCAACAGTCCTAACAATCCCAACAACCCCAAGAATCCATTTAATCCCAACAACCCCAACAGTCCTTTTAACCCTAATAACAACCCTTTCAACCCCAATAATCCAAATAGCCCTTTCAACCCAAGTAATCCAAATAGCCCCTTTAACCCCAATAATCCCTTAAATCCCTTCGGGCCGAATGGCTTCATTCCCATCTTCCGTCCTCGGGATCCCAATGATATTCTTGGCCCCAAAGGCTTTGGTGAAGAGCATTGGGTAAACGCCAAGGATGCTTTGCCCTATACCATTCGCTTTGAGAACGCCGCCGATGCCACCGCACCGGTGCACGAAGTGCGCGTGACCCAACAGCTCGATGCCGACCTAGATTGGCGCACCTTCCGTGTGGGTAACTTTGGCTGGGGTGACCTGTTCTTCCAAGTCCCCGAGAACAAAGCCTTCTACAGTGAACGCCTCGACCTCCGGGATAAACTGGGCTTCTATATTGATGTCAACGCTGGGGTCAACGTCCAAACCGGCGAAGCTTTCTGGAAGCTCACGGCCATCGATCCAGCAACGGGCGAAATGTTGACCGATGCTGAGAAAGGTTTCTTGCCACCCAACGTCAAAGACGACATTGGCCAAGGCTTCTTGAACTACAGCATTCGCGCTAAGAAAACCGTCGCCAGTGGAGCCACCATCGATGCCAAGGCTCGCATCTTCTTTGATGACAACGAGCCGATCGACACCCCCGAATACATCAACACCATCGACAGTGGCAAACCCACCAGCAGCATCCAGCCCCTCGCTTCCACCAGCGAAGATCCCAACATCACCCTGAATTGGTCTGGGACTGATAACAGCAACGGCTCAGCCATCGCCAGTTACAGCATCTACGTGTCCGTGGATGGTGGAGCCTATACCCCTTGGTTAGAGCGTACCGAACTCACCGAAGCCATATATCAAGGCCAAGCCGGACGCAGCTACGCCTTCTATAGCCTTGCCACCGATAACACCGGCAACACCGAGACTGCCCCCGCAGTGCCCCAAGCAGTGATCAGCATTGGCAGCCCTGGCGTGCTCACCTTCGATCGCGCCACCTACCAAGTGCATGAAGATGGCCGCGTGGAACAGGCCATCACCCTCAATCGCACCAATGGCACCAGCGGCACCATCGGAGTCAAGATCCTGCTCACCGCTGGCACCGCCATGGCTAACAGCGATTACACCGCTCAAGCGATCGACGTGACCTTTGCCGATGGTGAAGTGACTAAAACAGTCATCGTGCCCGTCTTGACCGATAACCTGGTGGAAGATAGCGAAACCGTTACTCTACAACTCGCTGACCCCACTGGCGGTGCCATCCTCGGCGCAGGCACCAGTGCCGTACTGACCATTCTCGACAATGCGGCCCCGACGATTGTCAGCCTCACTAAGCCTGAACAGATCAGCGAAGGCAAAGCTGTGAACTTCTCAGCCACCGCCACCGACCCCGATCTCAACGAGACCCTCACCTACCGCTGGGATTTTGGTGACAACAGCCAACCTATCCTGGGTCAAAACGTCAACCACATCTTTGCGGATAATGGCACCTACACCATTACCCTCAGTGCGATCGACAGTCATGGAGCCATAACTACTCAGACTACCACCGTCACTGTAGATAACGTGGCCCCGACGATCATTAACATTGTTAAACCAATAATTATTAACGAAGGACAAGCAGCTCAGTTCTCAGCAACGGCTACCGATCCAGGAGCAAAAGATACTCTCACCTATAGCTGGAACTTTGGCGATAATACCGATCCAGTCAATGGTCAAAACGTAAATCATACCTTTGCTGATAACGGCAATTACAACGTCATCCTCACCGTCACTGACAAAGATGGGGCAGCCACCACTCAAACTGTGGCCGTTACAGTTGATAACGTGGCTCCGTCGATCGTCAACATCACCAAACCAACCATCATCAAAGAAGGCGAGTCCGCTACCTTCAGCGCCACTGCCACAGACCCAGGCACTTTGGACACACTCACTTATAGTTGGAACTTCGGCGCCAACACCATTCCAAAGATTGGTCAAAGCGTCAATCACACCTTTGCTGACAACGGCACCTACAACGTCATCCTGACCGTCACTGACAAAGACGGCGCAGTCACCACTCAAACTGTGGCCGTCACAGTTGATAATGTGGCTCCATCGATCGTCAACATCGTCAAACCAACCACCATCAAGGAAGGCGAAGCCGCTACCTTCAGTGCCACTGCCACAGACCCAGGCACTTTAGATACACTCACCTACAGTTGGAACTTCGGCGCCAACACCATTCCAAAGATTGGTCAAACCGTCAATCACACCTTTGCTGATAACGGTAATTACAACGTCATCCTCACTGTCACTGATAAGGACGGCGCAGTCACCACTCAAACTGTGATTGTTAAAGTTGATAATGTGGCTCCATCGATCGTCAACATCACCAAACCAACCATCATCAGGGAAGGCGAAGCCGCTACCTTCAGCGCCACGGCAACAGACCCAGGCACTTTAGACACACTCACCTACAGTTGGAATTTTGGCGCCAACACCATTCCAAAGATTGGTCAAACCGTCAATCACACCTTTGCTGATAATGGCACCTACAATGTCATTCTCACCGTCACTGACAAAGACGGCGCAGTCACCACTCAAACTGTGGCCGTCACAGTTGATAATGTAGCTCCG
>JANMHS010000007.1:0-86922 GCA_031375385.1 Synechococcales cyanobacterium OTE_70_metabat_200
GGCATGAAGGATCTGCGCCGGAAGGCGGAAAGGCTGGGGAGAAGACCGCCTCTACTGCTGAGAAGCAATTTGATGCAGCAAGTGGACTTCGATGAACCAGCAATTAGAATCCCCGTGCCTTCAGGCCGGGGAGTATGTCAATTAGTTTATTGGCTCAGAAACCGCCAAAACTAAAAATTCGCAAATCTACCACAGAGCATCTTCATAGAGACCGATCGTCACTTCCGTGCGTTTGACCTGGCCATCCTGTAAGGCATCACCAGGTATCCCACTAATACAAGCACAAATTAGCTGGCCCTCGATCTCCACTTCGCAGGCCCGACAAGAACCAGCTAGACAACCGGTGGGAATATGCACCCCCGCCCGATCGGCTACATTCAAAATCGGCTCTCCAGCCTCGGCCATCACTTCGACATGATCGGGAGTAAAAGTGACCTTGATGGACATTAATTCAAAGTAAATACAACAGGATAAATAACACAATCCAGACTACATCTACAAAGTGCCAGTAGATTTCGGCGGCTTCCACCCCAAAGTGGCTAGAGCTACTGTAGTGGTCAGCACTTTGGATCGATCTCCACAACACCGCCAGAATCAATAACACACCTACTGTTACGTGAAGTCCGTGGAAACCAGTCAATACATAAAAAGTACTGGCGAACAGATTAGTCCGTAGTCCAAATTCCAGATGTAGGTACTCATAGACCTGACCGCCCAAGAACATGATACCCATCAATGCGGTGAGCGCAAACCACTTCCGTAACCCGGCCACATCATTTTTCTTGATCGCTGCATCGGCTTGGTGAATCACCAAACTACTGGCAATCAGCACCACCGTATTAATTCCCGGCAGGAGTAGCTCCAGCTTTGGCGTACCCGCCGGTGGCCAGACTGGCGAAACCGCCCGAAAAGTCAGGTAGGCCACAAATAGCCCAATAAACAGTGCACCTTCGGCAATCAGGAACATCATCAACCCAAAAACCCGCAGGTCGGGATGTTCCTCATGGCCTCCGGCATGGCCGGCATGGTCGAGATGTTCCTCCGCCGCGCCAGCGATTTGAATGGATTTCTGGTCGATCGAGCCTTGCATAATAAATTCAGGGGTAGAGTTGAGATGAAGCTAAGAAAATGGGAGGAGGCTCCCATTTATCACTAATTACTACGAACCAAATTCTCCTCCTCTACGACTCCATAGTCATAGGGCCCAGTGGTCAGTACCGGCAACACATCGAAGTTTTCGATCGATGGTGGTGAGCTAGTTTGCCATTCAAGGGTCAAAGCATTCCAAGGATTATCGGCAGCTTTGGGACCCTTAAACCAGCTCCAGAGGGCATTGATCAAAAAGGGCACCGTCGAAACCGCCAATACATAGCTGCCCCAGGTACAAATTTGGTTCAGACCCTGGAACTCCGGTGCATACATAGCAATCCGGCGAGGCATCCCTTGCAAACCTAGGATATGCATGGGCAAGAAAGTTACATTAAAGCCCACAAAGGTCAAGACAAAATGCACCTTGCCCCAGAACTCGTTATACATCCGCCCGATCGCCTTCGGATACCAGTGATAGATACCTGTAAAGATTCCAAATACGGAGCCACCAAATAGTACGTAGTGCAAATGGGCTACCACGAAATAGGTATCGTGAACGTGAATATCGAAGGGTACCGCCGCTAGCATCACCCCACTCAAACCACCGACTACAAAAGTAGAAAGGAAACCCATCGCAAACAGCATCGGACTATTGAGGGCAATTTTACCGCCCCACATCGTGGCCAGCCAACCAAATATCTTGATTCCCGTGGGCACTGCAATGATCATCGTGGTGATCATAAAGAACATCCGCAGCCAAGCCGGGGTGCCGCTAGTGAACATGTGGTGCGCCCAGACGATCAGACCGAGGAAACTGATAGCTAAGCTGGAATAGGCGATCGCCCCATAACCAAAAATCGGCTTGCGAGAATGAATGGGAATCACTTCCGAGATAATCCCAAAGAACGGCAGCACCATAATGTACACCGCCGGGTGGGAATAGAACCAGAACATATGCTGATAGACCACCGGATGGCCGCCCCCAGTGGGGTTAAAGAAAGCGGTACCTGCCAACAAATCGAAAGATAGCAGAATCAACGCCCCCGCCAAAATTGGTGTAGCAATCAGAATCAGCGCCGAGGTGGCGATCATCGCCCAACAGAATAGGGGCATCTGCATCATCTTCATGCTGGGCACCCGCATTTTTAGGATGGTGGTCATAAAATTGATCCCCCCTAAAATCGAAGATGTCCCGCCCACCAGTAGACTCAGGATCCAAATCGCCTCGCCGTATTTGCTAGATATCAAGCTAAGCGGTGGATAAGAAGTCCAGCCCGCTTGGGCCGCACCCGTATCCAAGAAAAAGCTGGCGATCAGTAATACTCCCGCCGGTGGCAGCATCCAAAAGGCCACTGCATTCAGTCGAGGGAAAGCCATGTCCCGCGCCCCAATCATCAAGGGGATCAGGAAATTTGCAAAGGCTCCCGTACCTGCTGGCACGATCCAAAGAAAGATCATGATCGTGGCATGCATGGTGAACATGCTGTTGTAAAAAGCTGGATCCACCAAATCCGGATCCGGCGTAGCTAGCTCCGTCCGAATTCCTTCGGCCAGCAAACCGCCGACTAAATAGAAGAAAAAGGACATCACCATATATTGAATACCGATCACTTTGTGATCCGTATTAAAGGTGAAGTAGTCTTGCCAGCGGCGTTCGCCGTGGCCGTGGGCAGTAGCCTCTGGAGCTACTGGTGGTAAGGAGATGTTCGCAGTCATAGTGGGTTTAAATAGATGCTTTGCTGAGCTGAGGGTGGGGTTGTTGTTGATGAACTAGACGAGCTAGCATTTCTGGTTGCACACCCATTTCTTGGGCGTAGGGAGCCAAGTAATCGCGGGTGGGCATGGTGAGCGGGTTCATGGCGATCGCTTTCTCAAAGTCGAACTTGGCGGCGGTGGTGGCCGCTGGCTGGGTCTGGCTGGCCACCCAAGCCTGGTAATCTTCGGGAGTTTGCACCACCATGGAAGTCACCATCGAACCGTGGTAACCGCCACAGAGTTCGGCGCAGCGCACTGGATAGGTACCGATTCGGTTGGTGGTAAACCGCAGTTGAGTCATTTCGCCCGGAATTGTATCCTGCTTCAGGCGCAGTTGGGGAATCCAGAGTGCATGAAGTACATCCTGAGCTTTGAGGTTCAGTTGCACTTCCTGGCCGATCGGCACATGCAATTCACCGGAGGTAATACTGGTATCGGGATAGGTGAAGATCCAGGCATATTGCAGGCCCAACACGTTCACGTTCACCCCCGCCGGTTTGCCTTCACTCGCTGGCGAAGCCCCGATCCCCGAGGCAATTTGCATCGGATGCTCGGGTTGGAGCGTCGCCGCGATCGCAGTATGTTTGCCGCCGTGCATGGCGTGCATATCATTGGCAGCGGTGGGATCGAAGCCACCCATTTCGCCGTAGATTTCAAAGCTATAAACGGATAGCCAGAGCACGATCGCGGCGGGGATCGCTGTCCAGAGAATCTCTAGGGGTACATTGCCCTCGATCGCTGGGCCATCGGTGGTGTCTCCGTCCTTGCGCCGATACTTGATTGCGGAGAAAATCAGCACACCCTGGACGATGATAAAGAGTCCGGTGGAAATGGCCATCATCGCGTTGAACAGCGCATCCACATGGGTGGCTTCTTCGGAGGCAGCGATCGGCATCAGACCGTTGTTTTGGCCATACCAATAGCTAGCACCAGCGATGCCCATACCGGCAAGAAGTGCATAAATTGCACTGGGAATTTTGGAATCGTGAGTTTGCATAGCAGTTGACCGGAGCGACAATGAAAGTTGGTTGGCGGGTCGAGTGAATTGATAATTGTGTTTATCAGAATAAACAGCGCTTTAACCCTATGGAACGCCGGGATTTTAGGGAGCTTCGAGTAATTATCTACGACAAGAGTAAATTATTAATTTGTGTGAAGACAATATGAAGAGCTTGACGTATTGCTAATCTACCGCAGACCTTCGGAAATCTGTGGGTAGCTTTAGCAATCTTTAGAATTCCTTCATTATTCCAAATTGCCAGATGGTATACCTTTGAACAGTTAGCTAGATTATGGCCAGCTACGGCTCTAAAGAGCCAGTTTGGAGTGGCCCGACCGGCGATTCAACAAAAATCTCCAGATTTATTTCATAATTCTCCGATCGGGGGATAATCGAAATCCGGGGATCGTTTGCCAGTAGGAACCCAGAAGATTTATCGCAATTTCCGGCATCCTTTTCTGTGATGGAGAATTGTAAAAACAATATTTGTAATTGGTCGATCTTAGGGAATCTTGGTGTTAGGTTGTAAATAACTCTACCCGAAAGAAAATGTTTGATTGTTTTTTGGAAGGTCTCTAATCAATGTCAGCTTCTACCTTTGGCCCAGCTGATCGCGCCAACGACAACTCCCCATCCCGCCTGTTGGCGCTAGCCCGGGCGGAAGCCCATATCGTTCGCTTGGTGTGGAAAATAGCGATCGCCACTTGGCTCTTGATGGCTGTAGGCAGCGCCACCCGAGTGATGAATGCGGGTTTGGCCTGTCCTGATTGGCCTCTGTGCTACGGCCAAGCGATTCCCCTGCAGCAGATGAACCTACAAGTCTTTCTAGAGTGGTTCCATCGTTTGGATGCGGGCCTGATTTTAGTCAGTACTCTTTGGCTCTGTGGTCGTAGTTGGTGGGAACGCAGTCTACTGCCCCGTTGGGTACCAGCAGCCACCACTTTTGCTCTGGGCCTGATTCTGGGCCAAGCAGCACTGGGTGCCCTCACAGTCACCGAATTACTGCGCTTCGACATTGTAACCGCCCACTTGGGAATGGCCTTGGCCTTTTTTTCGACCCTGTTGGTGGTTGGCGCGCGGCTCTCGCCGCTGGCCGGTGTCCCCACTAGTCAAGTAGTCACTAGGGTGGCGGGAGGGGCCGCGATCGCTATTTATGGCCAGAGCATCTCCGGTGGATTGGTCGGCTCCCAATGGGCCGTTCATCAGTGCTTTGAAGGTGGGCAGCTCTGCCTGGTCATGAATGGTCACCTGCTGGGGATCCTGCCAGCAACCCTAGCGACCTTAGCCTTTCTATGGCTAGTTTGGCGCAGCCCAGGTTTACCCCAACGCCTCAGCCATCTGGGGTGGCTCGTAGCCCTACTGTTAGTCTGCCAAATTGCCTTAGGTGCAGGGACTTTTTACTTCCATCTCCAGGTGGCTCCCCTGACGGTGGCCCACCAATCGATTGGGGCGCTACTGCTGGGATCTCTAGTGCTCTTCAGCACCTGGGCCAGTCAATCTAGCCCCGCCAAAATTTAAGTTTTCAACGGTTTTTCATCCGGTCGCATCATCGAGGAATCTCATGCAAGAAATACTAGAGCAATCCAAAAATCACAACTGGTCGGAGATTTGTCGCAGCTATTATCAGTTGACCAAACCCCGAATTATTCCCCTGCTGCTGATGACCACCTCCGCAGCCATGTGGATGGCCTCCAAGGGCGAGATCGATCCACTATTGCTGATCGTGACCAACCTTGGTGGGACTCTGGCTGCGGCCTCAGCCCAAACCCTGAACTGCATCTATGATGGCGACATCGACTATGCGATGGAGCGCACCCGCCATCGACCGATCCCCGCTGGCAAAGTCCAGCCCGCCCATGCGGCCATCTTTGCCGCTGTCCTTGCTGGACTCTCTTTCTGGTTATTGGCGGTCTTTGCCAACCTAGTTGCCGCCCTCTGGGCCATGGCAGGCATTGGCTTCTATGTGGTGATCTACACTCACTTCCTAAAGCGCCATACCAGCCAGAACATCGTGATCGGTGGAGCCGCTGGAGCCGTTCCGGCTTTGGTGGGCTGGGCCGCCGTCACCGGCCAGGTGGAAATCGGGGCTTGGCTACTGTTCGCGATCGTCTTTATCTGGACACCACCCCACTTCTGGTCTTTGGCCCTGATGCTCAAGGATGACTATGCCAAGGTCGGTGTGCCGATGTTGCCCGTGGTAGTGGGCGAAGCTGAAACCGTTACCCAAATTTGGTACTACAGCCTCTTGCTCTTGCCTTTGAGTGGCCTCTTGGTCTATCCCCTGGGCATTTGCGGTGCTCTCTATGGTGCGATCGCTCTCCTTCTAGGCATCATGCTCCTCCAAAAAGTCCAAATCCTGCGTGCCGATCCCCTGGACAAAACAAAAGCCAAAAGCCTCTTCAAGTTCTCAATTCTCTACATGATGCTACTCTGCACCGCGATCGTCGTAGATAGCCTCCCCGCAGTCCACACCTCGTTCACGGAGTGTCTCCGCTAGGAGAATCGCCACCATCCAGTCATTGATTGCTGCTGGCTAACGGCAGCTAAGACAACGACGAAATCGATAGGGGCTATTAGGCCCCCAGGATCGACGGTTTTGGTAACCCTACCAGCTATCCAAATCCAAAGCCTTAGATCCCCCTTCATCCAATTCCTTTAGCACCCCCTTCAGCTGGTACCACAGAAAAAAAGTAGTAAACAAAGTCAACGGCAAAGCAATACCAGCCGCTAGATTGTTCGGAAAACCAAAGATCGCTAGGCCAGAAGTCAGGAAAACCCCGATCCCGAGCGCAATGCCCGAGAAGGTCAACTTCAAAGCACCCTTGATCGTACTCAGGCGAGTGTTCTCCCGATCCTGAGACCAAGACTTCACCTTATTTTTGAGGGTGGCCTCAAAGGCAGCACCACAGCTAATGCCCATAAACAAACCGACAAATAGTAGGAAGAATGGCGGATCGGACGGAAAGTAATACAAACGAAACTCCTTAAAATGGCTGATGGAGATCACACAAAACGTGAGATATATTTGTCTCATGAGCCTGAGACATAACTTAAATTTAAAGCAATTGACCGGGCAAATCAAATTGAATCTTCTTTAGGTAATGGGCATTTAATGCTCTCCTACCGGGGGAAATCGGGGTTTAGTTGAAAGGAGGTTGGTACAGAGTACCAGCCCCTTTTTTTTGCTTTGCTGTTTTGTGCTTAACTGGAGAGCTGTGGCCGACCCTGTACAGGAAGCCAGCAGTTTATCAGGATCGCCCCATGCCCCAATTTTCCTTACCCCCTTGGATTGTTCTCGATCCTTCGATTGATCGCTGGCTGCGCGAGGATATTGGGCGAGGTGATCGAGCCAGCGCTGGACTGCCCAAAAAAGTCATGACCGCCTACTGGATCGCCAAGGCGGCTGGTTGCATTGCCGGTCTACCGGTAGCGGAGCGAGTCTTTCATCGCCTCAATCCGGCCATCTCCTTTGTTTTTGAGGTGGACGAAGGGGCCGACATCCCAGCTCAGACCAGGATTGCCAAAATCACTGGGCCGATCGAAGACTTACTGATGGGCGAGCGTACGGCCTTGAACCTAGTGATGCGCCTGAGTGGCATTGCCACTGCCACCGGACTCTACGTCGAGCGGATTGCCGATTTACCAGCTTGCCTAGTGGACACCCGCAAAACTACCCCCGGCCTGCGGCTCCTCGAAAAGTACGCTACCACTGTGGGCGGCGGCACCAGCCATCGCCTTGGTCTGGATGACGGTGCCATGATCAAAGACAACCATATTGCAGCGGCGGGCAGTATCCAAAATGCCGTGGAAGCGGTGCGGCTATCCTTGCCCTATCCCCTGACGATCGAAGTAGAAGTGGAATCCTTATCCCAAGTTCAGGAAGCCCTAGACTGCGGCGTAGATATTATGATGCTGGACAATATGCCAGTACCAATGATGGCAGCGGCGGTGAAAATTTGTCGCCAGTTGGCCCCCCATATTAGGATTGAAGCCTCCGGCAACATCACCCTAGAAACGATCCGCGCCGTTGCCGAAACTGGTGTGGACTATATTTCTACTAGTGGCCCGATTACCCGCGCTCCCTGGCTCGATCTCAGCATGAGGCTCGTTGAATAAAAAATATGGGTACTATTTTAAGCTGGGACACATTAAAAGCCCTCTCCCCAGCTTGGGAGAGGGAGAAAGAGACTCCGCTTTTGGCTCCGGCTCCCCTTCTCCCAAACTTGGGAGAAGGGGCTGGGGGATGAGGGCTTTCAATGGTTTTCGTTGTTTTTTGTCCCGCATCAAGTTCCTACCCAAAAATACTATTCAGGTGTGCATAGCCGGGGCAGGCGATGCTTAAAACCACAGAGAATTTCCCAGGAGATGGTCTCTAGCTTGGCCGCCCAGTGATCAGCAGTAATGCCCTGGCCGAGTAAAGTCACGATGTCTCCCACTTGAGCATTGGGCACCTTGGTAATATCCAAGATAATTTGATCCATGGTGATATTGCCGATCTGGGGGACTAGGGTGCCTTGCAGCATTACTTGCAGCTGTTGGGACAGACGGCGGGGCACGCCATCGGCATAACCGATCCCCAAAATGGCAATCTTCATGGGATGGGGGGCCACAAAGCGATGGCTATAGCTGACTCCAGTGCCCGCTTGGATATCTTTGATTTGGGTCAGGCGCGCTCGCACACTCATAGCTGGTTTTAGATCCACTCGATCGGTCAAATGGGGAGCTGGTGATAGACCGTAGAGGGCGAGGCCCGGTCGGACTAGGTCGTAATGGAGCGATCGATCGAGTAAAATCCCCGCCGAATTGGCTAAATGTAGCTTGGGCATGACTGCAAACAATGGTTTCAGAGACTCAATCGCCGCTGCAAACCGCCATTGTTGTTTCCATACTCGATCGTCCGGCTCATCCGCCGTGGCGAGGTGGGAATAGATGCTGGCAATGCGCAACTTCGAGCAACTTTGGACTACTTGGCAAAATTCTGGGGCCTGTTGGTAGTCGGTGCCGAGTCGGGACATGCCCGTATCCAACTTGAGGTGAATATCGATCGGGCCGGTCAGAAATTCTTGGAAAAGTGCGGCTTGGTCGCTGCTCACAATCGTGGGCTGGAGTTGCCACTGCTCGATCGCCGCAATTTGGTCTGGACTGTGGGCGGCACCCAGCAACAGGATGGGGGCCGTAATGCCGCCCTGGCGCAGCTCCATCCCCTCTGGTACCGTGGCCACGGCTAACCAAGTGGCTCCGTTAGCTAAAACAGTTTTGGCTACTTCGATCGCGCCATGGCCGTAGGCATCGGCTTTCACCACGGCCATTATTTCAGTTTGGGGAGCCAAGCAGCTGCGGATCTGGCGAACGTTGTGAGCTAAGGCTGCTCGATCAATTTCTACCCAAGCCCGCTGCTGTTGCCAATTGTCGATCGCCGTCATGATTCTTTGGTGCAAATGCAGCTTCTATTTTAAGCCCCAAGTAGTGCGCTCGACTCGGTCTTTATTTTTTCGCGGTGGAGCCAGTCTGTACTTCCGTCCCCGCAAAAGGCAACTTGGTGGTGTTGATTTCTAGGAGTGGGCCAAGTTCGTAGATATTGGTATAGCCGTAGCCCCGCAAGGTGGCATAGGTAGAGAGGTTGAGAGCTGTACTGGGCATTTTAGTGGCCAAGGAACCCTGGCTACCGGTCACGCTGCCCAAAGTGTCTTTAAAGTTGTTATTGCAGTAGATCAATACCTTGGAGTTTTTATTGGGGATGATGGCCGCTAGGCTCTCGGCAGTAAATTCGGTGAAGGGGAGGTTGATGGCTCCCTTAATATGTCGCCGATCGAAGTTACGGGTACTGCGCGCATCCAGTAAAACCACGCCTTTCTCCTTCATTGCCTGCAGGAACTGGGCCTCGGTCAAACGCTTGGATTCCCGTTCGGCAGCAGATTCCTGTACGGTTAGTTGGAATCCCGGTGCATCGATCGCCGGGTTCGGAATGGACTGCTGTTGCCGATCTAGACCATGGGCTGCGGTGCCAGTGGCCAGCAAGATTGCCGCCGAAAATACCAGTAGCTTGTTCATATTGCGAAAGTCCTATAAAACACATCGGCGGAAAGTGTAGGATCCAATTGCGATCGACTACTTTCCCGAACGACCAGACTAGTTCTTGTCCACCTAGAATATTCCTATTAGTCTTAGTCATTTTCTAAATTTTCGTTATGACCACTCGCCGCTCTTTTGTCATCACTATCACTGGTACTACAGTTGCTGTTATGTTTTCTAAATCTGCCAATTCAGAATCTGCGCCCACGGATAACTATCTGTGGCTGGAAGAAGTGCAAAGCGATCGGGCCCTGACTTGGGTCAAAAGCAAAAATGCCAAGTCTACCAGCTTGCTGAAATCCCGACCGGAATTTGGGCCAACTCGGGCTAAGGTGCTGGAAATTCTCAATAGCAAAGACAAGATCCCCTATGTATCGCGCTTTGGCAACTTTGTTTATAATCTATGGACTGATGAGAAAAATCAGCGGGGGCTGTGGCGGCGAACCACGCTCACCGATTACCAGCAGCCTCAGCCAAAGTGGGAAACGGTACTCGATCTGGATGCCTTGGGCAAACAGGAAAACCAGAGTTGGGTATGGAGCGGTGCTGATGGTCTAGGGCCAGAATATCGACGCTGCCTAATTTCTCTTTCTCCCGGCGGCTCCGATGCAGTGGTGGTCAGAGAATTCGATTTAGTCAGCAAGCAGTTTGTCGCTGATGGTTTTGTGTTGCCTGCGGCCAAAAGCAGTGTGGATTGGAAAGATGCCGATACGGTTTATGTGGGCACCGATTTTGGCCCCGGCAGCATGACCGCCTCTGGCTATCCCCGCATCATCAAGGAATGGCGCAGGGGAACGACCTTGGCCCAAGCGATCACGCGCTATGAAGGCAAAGCCACCGATGTTTCGGCCTATGCTTGGACGAGTCAAGCCAAAGGCTTTGAGCGCATCATGTTTGGGCGCAGTATTGATTTCTATAACAGCGATCTGTTTCTATGGGAGGGCGAGCAACTCCGCCAGATCGAGAAGCCTAGTGATGCCAGTTTTACGCCCTTTCGGCAATGGGCGATCGTGAAGCTACGGAGTGCCTGGCAGGTGGGTGGCAAGACTTATCAAGCGGGCTCTTTGTTGATTACTCCATACCAGGACTATTTGGCCGGTAAAAGGAACTTCAGCGTTTTATTTGAACCAACGCCAACCAGTTCTTTGGCTGACTATGAGTTTACTGAAAATCATGTAATTATAAATATTCTGGATAATGTCAAGAGTCGCTTGGTGGAATGGAAATATGCAGAAGATCGCTGGGTGAGCCGGACAGTGGTGATACCTGCCAACGGTACCACTAGCATTAGTAGTCTCTATGATTCATCCTTAACTAAGGATCCTTTGGCCGATCGATACGTAATTAATTACAAGGACTTCCTCACTCCCGATAGTTTGTTCCTAGGCCGCGCCGGTAGCGATGATCGCACCTTACTGAAACAGCTGCCCCAGCGCTATGATACTACCGGTATGAATGTCCGGCAATATTTTGTGACCAGCAAAGATGGCACCAAAATTCCCTATTTTGTAGTCATGCCCAAAAACTTCAAAAATAATGGTGCTAATCCCACGCTGCTCTACGGCTATGGTGGCTTCCAGGTCAGCGAACAACCTTTTTATAGTGGTTCCTGGGGCAATAATTGGCTGAAGAAAGGCGGGGTTTTTGTGCTGGCCAATCTTCGCGGTGGTGGCGAATTTGGCCCCACTTGGCACCAAGCAGCGATTAAAGGCAATAAACAGCGGAGCTATGATGATTTTATTGCGATCGCCGAAGATCTGATTAAACGTAAAATCACCAGTCCTCGTCATTTGGGAATTATGGGTGGCAGTAACGGCGGTTTGCTCGTAGGAGCCACCTTTGTCCAGCGTCCCGATCTATTTAATGCGGTGGTTTGCCAAGTACCGCTCCTGGATATGCAGCGCTATCACAAACTGCTAGCCGGCAATAGCTGGATGGCCGAATATGGCAACCCGGATAAACCGGAGGAATGGGCCTATATCCAAAAGTACAGTCCCTATCAGAATGTAAAAAAAGGTCGTAAATACCCGAAGATCTTCTTTAATACCAGCACCAAGGACGATCGAGTACATCCGGCTCATGCCCGCAAGATGGTAGCTCGCATGGAAGAACAAGGTCATGAGGTGCTGTATTTTGAAAACATTGAAGGTGGCCACGGCGGCGCTGCCGATAACGAACAGCGCGCTACCCTGATTGGTTTGGAATTCGCTTACCTTTGGATGCAATTGGGCTGAAATTCGTCAAATCCCAAGAACTTTTTATGGCCGAAATCCCAGAATGCCATTGGCGAGCATGGGTAAGGGCGCAAGCGATGCGCCCTTACCCACAAAAAACATTGGGTTCCATAGATTTATGACCTCACTCCAGGAGAAAATAAGACCGATTTTAAGCGCAGGGGAGTAGGGGCTGCCCCCAAGATACGTGAGCACTAATTGAGATTGAGACTCCTGCTCCCACTCAACTCAAACATGAGCACAATATCCCCTTGCAAAAGGGGTTTGGGGGCGTGTGCGCTTGCCCCCAATCGGGGGTCTGGGGGGCTAGACCCCCAGTCTGGGTAGGTTCACCAAAACCACCAACCCTATAAAAAGATCCGGCGACTCTCCCCAGAACGATATTATTTCCGTGGCTCGCCTTATCCCAAGAGCTCCTGGGCCCGCTTGCCGATCGCCTCCGCCGTAATGCCATTGAACTCCATCAGTTCCCCAGCCGTGGCCGTAGTTTCGCCGCGCTTCCAAGCAAAAGTATCGCGGGGTGCAGTCGATCGAAGCATAATCGGCTCCAGCATGGCCGGAGCACCGCCGGTAATTCCAATCAGCGCATCGCCACCAAAGAACTTCTGGAAGCCCGCATCATCCAAGAAACCAGGATCTGGCTGACTACAAGATTCCCAGGCCACATCACTAGGGCGATAGAGACGGCGAGGATTGATCACCGAAACAATTTTGCTGCCGATACCCTGTTCGCCTAAGGCCGCCGCCGCTGCGTAGGCCGGAGCCAAAGTCATATCGCCAATGACAGCCAGCACTACGGTCTGGTTACCAGGAGTCGTTTGCAGTAATATCGCCCCATCTAGTAATCCCTGTTGAGATTGGGCCACAGTGGTCCGAATCGGTAATGGTGATTTACTCGCCGTAATCACAATTCCCTTATTTCTAGTCTGTAAAGCCCAGTTATAGCAAGCCTGAATACTGTTCGCATCCGGTGGGAACACCGGGAAGACATTACCGTTGCGCATCATCGCAGCGAAATAGGCTTCTACCTCCGGACGTTGGTGCGTCCAGCCATTCCGGCCCTGCTCCAAAGCTCCCGCCGTATACAATGTAATCGTCGAAGGAGTCGATCGGCGCAGCTCGGCCATGCCCTGGGTCACCGTCTGCCAAATCGGCAAACCGTTGATCGCAAAGGATTCATAGGAGCACCAGAGCGATCGACCACCCATCAGAGCTAAGCCAGCCGCCAGCCCCGCACAGGCATCCTCACTCAAAGGCTCATAAACCTGGCCGTCCGGCCCTTGGAAATACAGGTCATCCTGGGTGGGGTGAATAATCTTCAGGGCCTGGTTGATATTGGCAATGCCCGAAGCTTCGTTGCCATCGGCATTGGTCACCATAAAGCAATGATCTTGCTGACCCACAAAGCCCACTAGGCGACCCATGGCCGTAGTGGAAACCTTCGCTTCGCCGATCGGATATTCTTCTAGGGGCAGCAAACCCAGATCGGGAATCGGCAATTCCGATTCGGTCACTGCCACCTCAGCCGCTGGCCCCCCAGCGGCCCGCTCGCAATTAGTCCGCACCAGTTCCCAAGCTGCGGGGGACAAAGCGCGGTCTTGGAGGCCTTTGATGATATCGGCATTCTCCAAGGTGTGGTGGGCATAGAGATTATGAGACTTAGAGCCTTTAGCATGGACTCCAGCACCCTTAAGCTGCTTGATAATAAACACGGTCAGCTTGCCACCGAGGGCTGACTTAGCCGCCCGATCGACCCCATTGATTACTGCTTGGGTAAAGGCCAGTCGCTGTTCCATCGAGAAAATCGTACTGTCCACATAGGCTGACCGCTGGTTCTGATCATCGAATTCCTTGGCATCCACCAGGATGATTTCTTCAAAGCCATTGCCCTGCCAGTAGCGCACCATTTCGGCACTGCTCTTGGTCGAAACCATGCTGTGGTGCTCTTGGCTGTAGCCATTCCAGACCAGCACCGGCAAGAAGTTGGTCACTTTGGGGAAGGCGGTATGAAAATGCTGCATGGCGCTCATGATATAGGGTTCGCCCAATCCGCCGTCGCCCAAAGTGAATGGGAAAAGTTTATCCCGGTGCAAAGAAGCTGCCGCCATGGCGAAGTGTTGTCCCTGACCCAATGGCCCTGCCGGAGCCAGAATACCTGGAATGTAGCCCGAGAGGTGACCGATCAGGCCGTGCTTTTCCCGGAATCGATCGCGCATCTGCTGCACATTAGTAATCCCCATTTTTTCGAGGGAGCGGTCTAGGAACATGGCGCTGTAGAAGCCGGGCGCATGGTGACCCACTTCCGTAATAATATTTTTATGCCCCAGCAGTACCAATGCCGCATAAGCTTCGGCTTGGCTGGCAAAGCCACCGGGATGTCCAGAGGCTTTGCTGGCACAAACTTGCAAGGTGAGATAGCGCAGCGCATCGGCGTAGAGCAGCGTTTGGAAAGCTGCATCGGGGTTGTCCGATCGCATGCCCTGGCTGCCCTTGGCGACTACGGGCTCTTGGCCGTACTTTGCCATTTCGGGGGGTTCCGACCCAAAGTATTGAATTCCCGTACAAAAATCTGGCACGCCAATCGCTGTAGTCATAAAAAAGCTCTTCTTCTGTTCGGGCAAATACTGGGCCATTCTACCGCGATTGGGCCAATTACTAAGGGCTAGCACAGAAACAGTCGAGCTATGATGAGTACTTCGGACCAATCACGCCCTAGCGGATATAGGCTTGCATCACAGCGCAAATATTCTGTCGATTGGCCATGGCAAAGCCGGAGACTTGATGGGTGCAAATCTCCGGCGAATTAGAAAATATATTTAAATTCTAGAAGCCTTGGCGGGAAGAAAGTTTTTCACACTGGGCCTGGCTATCCCGTAATAGTGTGTGCAGACTACTCTCAGCCTCCATGACATTGGGCATTAGGTTGCGGGATTGGAGAGCCATGTGCAGTTGCAAATGGGCTACATAGTCGCTGATCTCAGCGCCCAACATTGGATCGGATTGGGGGGCGGTGCTCGGATTTTTCATTAAATCGGATGGCGTATCGATCGTATAAAGAAAATTTATCACATTGTTCGGATTTGCCACCATCTTTGCAAACAACGTTTACAAATCCAGCCACAAGACTGGCACCAACTCTCCGATCGGCACCGCCCCCCGCTCCACCGTCACTAAGGCCAAAGCATTGGCCAGGGACAAATTAATCAAGTTGCCGGAATTGTGGCCGCCAGCCACCGGTAGAAAAGTCATCTGTCCATCGGTCATCGTAACCCGACCCCACAGCAAGCAATCTCGCCGACTGTCCCCACGCAGCAACCCTCCACTCACCGCCGTTAACCAAGGCAACTGTGGCTCTGCCACCCCAGCCACCTGTTGGAAACTCAGATAAACAAAGCGCCAGCAACCCACCAAAGCCGATACCGGATTCCCTGGCAGGCCGAAGAATAGCACCGATTTACCCGATCTCCGAAAAGTCGCTACGGTCAGGGGCTTCCCCGGCTTAATCGCCACCGAGGTGACCTGCAATTCCCCCCCCAGCTCCGCCAACACCTGCTCCACATAGTCATAGTCTCCTACCGAGACTCCGCCAGTAGAGATCACTATATCTGCAGTAGCGATCGCCCCTGCCATCACCTCCCGCAAATCCGCCGGTTGATCGGCCACAATCCCCAGACAGCTAGGCTCCCCGCCCCATTGACGCACCAGAGCCGCGATCGCCGGTTGATTGGAATCCACGATCTGCCCCGGCGCCAAAGGCTGGGCGGGAGTTACCAACTCATCCCCCGTCGAAAAAATGGCCACCTGGGGTCGCCGATAAACCCACACCTGGGGGCATTGGGCCGCCGCCGCCACCGCGATCATGGCTGGAGTCATCCGTATCCCTGCTGCCAACAAAACTTGTCCGGCTGTGGCATAGTCTCCCTTACACCGCACAAATTCTCCCTGTTGACTGGGAACTTGCAACACTTCTATCCGTCTGGCCTGGCCATCCTGTAGGGAATCTCCATCTCGCTCGGTATTTTCCTGAATCAGGATTGTATCTGCGCCGATCGGCAACATGGCCCCCGTAAAAATCCGGGCTGCTTCCCCAGCTGCCAAAGACCTTTGGGGTCTGACCCCCGCCGGAATTTCTTCGATTACTGTCAATTTCGTGCGGCTCGGTGGTGCTGGAGACAATGGAGCTGCCACATCTTCCCAACGTACTGCATAGCCATCCATGGCCGAATTATCCCAATGGGGAAAATCCACAGCACTGCTGATCGGCTCTGCCAATACTCGACCTAGGGATTCCGCCAAAGACACTAACTCTTTCTCTAACACCGGCTCGCTCAGCCGCAGCAGCAAATCTTCTACCACCTGGGCAGTCAGCATCATAGCGCCAGCCTCACCAGGGCATTCTTGACCGTTGCGGGCAGTTGCCGCAGGATCTTGCCTTTCTCTCGATCAACTGGCACCAGGGTGACAATGCCCGTCAGGTAGGTAGTTGCTCGATCGGGCGACTGCACCTCATAGTCCCACTTAATTCTGACTCCATCCAGATTGTGCATGCGGGCCTTGACGATCGCCGTTTCTCCCATCCCCAAAGCCCGATGGTAGCGCAGGGATATTTCTACCACGGGCAAATCGCAGCCCGCCGCTACCAATTCTGCAAAATCCACCCCGATCGACCTCAGGCATTGCACCCGAGCCTGTTCTAGCCAAGCAATGTAGGATCCGTGCCAAGCATTGCCAGAATAATCCGTATCCTGTGGAAAGACCGTAATCGGGTATTCAAACCAATTTTCGTTGACGGCTTGGTAAGCCCGCTGCTCAATGGCCGTAGCGGCTGGTTGGGCATCTAATTTAGTGGTTTCTGCCATGATTTTGCCTGGATTTTTCAGCGCATCTGAGCTATGGTACCGGATTGTGGGCAGTAGTGGAAAACCATGAACTTAAAACAACTAATCAGATGGGTAATTGGGTCAATCGGAGTGTTGCTAGTTTTGGTATCCAGCACCCAGGCGCTAGACCTCACCACCGCCCAACGCCAGGTGCTCCAGTCCCTGCGTTCGGCTAACATCATTTACCTCGGCGAAATCCACAACTCGCCGACAGACCATCAAGACCAGCTGACCATCCTTCAAGATCTGCAACAGCATCATGGCCAGATAGCGATCGGCCTAGAGATGTTTCAGAAGCCTTTTCAGCCAGTGCTCGATCGTTATCTGGCCGGACAGATTTCCGAAACGGAACTCCAAACTCAAAGCGAATACCAAAAACGGTGGGGTTTCCCCTGGGAAAACTACGCTCCCCTGCTCCGGCTCGCCAAAGCCCAAAAGCTGCCAGTCATTGCCCTCAATACACCTACGGAAATCACCCGCAAGGTAGCGAAACAGGGATTAGCTAGCCTCCAAGGCGTAGACCTGAAATACATTCCACCGATCGCCGAGATCGATCGGAGCAATAGGAAGTACCGCGATTCGATCTTTGCATCCTATCGCCAACATCAACAGCAAGCTACCACCAATAGCAAAAGCTTCAATCGCTTCTATGAAGCCCAACTGCTCTGGGATGAAACCATGGCTGCTACTGCTGCCACCTTTTATCGCCAACATCCCCAGCATCGCCTCATAGTGATTGCCGGTCAGGCCCATATTAGCTATGGTCATGGTATTCCCAGTCGTGTAAATCGCCGTCTACAAGACCTGAAGCCAGTTCAAAAATCCGTAATTCTGAGCAGCGATGAAACTTGGGATCCGGCGATCGCAGACTTTCGCTTTCGCGACAGCTCCCCAAAAAAAGAACCGTCAAAATGACGGTTCCCAATTACCTCTGCGATCGATTGTGTGAGAGGTAGATTTCGCCTGATTAAGCTTAGTAACTAGCGAGGCTGAATTGTTTGCCGAGCATCGTTACCGGGGGTGTAGTTTACTTGATTTGTGCTGTCGTTCAAGATTTGGGGGGTCAGTAGCACAATTACTTCTTGACGTTGATTAGTCTTGGTAGTACTGCGGAACAGCGCCCCCAAAATCGGGATATCACCCAAGATAGGAGTCTTGCTGACTGTGGTGCGATCGCTTTCTTGAATGATCCCAGATAGAATCAGAGTCTGACCGTCCCGCAGCCGGACTTCGCCGGAGCTAAGGGTACGCTCTTGGATCAGGGTAATAACGCCATCAGGGGTCTGAGTCGTGCCACCGATCGCCGATACAGTAGGTTGAACTCCAACCGAGACAAAGCCGTTGTCATCAATGCGGTTCACTTGAATATCTAGAGTTAAACCGGCATTTTTGATAATTGGTCTCCGGGTAGTAGCAGTAACCTCATAGCCACCAAATACTTCTTGGGTAAGCCTAATCTTAGATACTTGGCCTTCTTGCACCACCATGGTTGGGTCAGTCAAGATCTTACCATTACCACTAATGATTTGGGCTTGAAGGGTAGCCAGGAACTTGCTAGGAGTTTGGTATAGACCCGGCAGAGTGTAGGTGTAGATAGCAGGTGTAGTGGCAGTTCCTGGCGTAATGTTGGTCACACCGGGTTGGAAAGGAGACTCGACCGTACCCGTATTTGGACGAACGTTGGTACCCGTGCCATCGCCAGGGGCACCGGGCAAGAACACACCTGGTGTGCCAACAGTAGTTGTGCCAGTGCCCAAAGTTGGAACACTTACCTGTCCGATCGGTTGCGACGTAAATCCATTAGCAATATTAGCGGCTCCGGCCGGTTTATATCCGCCATAGTTATAAACTGCTGCACCATTGTCAACACCTACAATTCCATTGCCGGTGCCAAAGGACAAACTGCTCTTGAGCTCATCAGAGTTGGAGAGGTTGATATCGACAATCTTGACATTGAGAGCTACTTGACGGCGGCGCGCATCCAAGCGGGTCAGCATCGATGTAGCCATCTCTACCTTGCGGAGCGGCCCAACTAAGGTCAGAGAATTCAGGCGAGAATCGGTGCTGATTGATAGGCCCTTGAGCACTAACGGTGCGTTACCTTCAGTGGCCCGTAGGTTCAGAATTTCAGGAGTTCTGGTTTCTACAGTACGTGCTGCTGCTCCTTCGCCGAAGGTTTGAATTTGAACGCGCTCGCGGGAAAGCTGAGTTTCGGCACCTTGGGTGGTGAGAAAGCCGGAAGCTGCTTCGGCGCTAATTTGATTCATCCGCACGGTGCGTACTACAGTGCCTCGGATCGAATCAGGTAATTTAGGGCCAGCGAAGATAGTGTTGCCAACGCGATTTGCTTCGTAGCCGCTGATTTGCAGGACATAGTTGAAAGCATTTTCGACTGGCTCGTTTCTTAGGTTCAACGAAATAGTCGGTTCTTTAGCAACAGCGCCAGCGGGGTCGTTAGGGTTGGTAGGAGCTGTGGAGCCAGCATAGGCCAAGTTCAGTCCAGCAGCCCGAGATAGCATTTCCAGGACTTCTCTAACTGGTGCTTCCTTCAAGACGATCGATACCTTTGCATCGGAATCCAGTTTAATTAGGGGTACCGCAGCATCCAAATTGGAAACACTCATATCTCCCACTGGTGGTGCAATGGCTCGGCCTCTGGTGGGCGCTACTGGTGCGTTGGTTCCTACTGGCGCATCACTAACACTAACATTAGGATTTGTTACTAGGGGTTGTTGGTTACCATTGCTTACCTGAGCAATTTCCATGCCCTCAGCTAGCACCGGCTGTATTACGATGGTTGTAGCAATGCTACCTAAAATAATTTGAGTAAATAGTTGAGTTGATTTTCTCACGATCGATCTCCTGAGGCAGGGGGGGTAGTTGGTCATCGAAGGCACAAGTCAGTTCATGAGCCGATTTGCTGGCTGGTGTTTTGGCTTTTGGCGAGGGCGATGAAGCCGCCGCTGCCTATTCTTTTTTAGGGCAAGAAATGCTTGGAGTCAGCGGGATTGGGAAACCAATTTTGGAAATCAATTGCCTAATTTCGCTGTCACTAACTATATTCATCCTCTCTTTCTATAAATCCGCCCGAAAATTCAGCAGTATTTTAGATTGTATTAACGAGGTTTTGCTGCTGTAGTAGCGGCCGCATTTTCTTTCGGTAGATCTGTTTTCAACTTCTTGTTAGCATCAGATTGTGATGCTGGAGAAGCACTGGTGGTAGGAGTGGATGAAGCTAACTTACTCTCAGTGAGCGGAATGATCGCCTGAAGTTTGAAGGTGGTTTTGATCCGGGGAGGTTGTCCTTGGTTAAGTGGATTGTTAGTATCTACCGTTTGTAGATCTGCGCGGAAATTTTGCATGATCAACAATTGATCCATTCTTTCCACTGTCCGTAAGATGGATTGCATTTGCTCAAAGCCACCTCTAACATCAATATCAATGGATTTGCGACGCAGCTTGTTGTTGAGGGCTGCACCCAAGGAACTATCAACGATTGGCCCAGTGCCACTCGTAGCTTGATCCGGCTTGAATGACTGAAGCTGACCTTGCCGATCGCCAACTAGCTTGTTGAGGTCAATTAACAATGTGTCTAATTTTTCTTCATTCGCAAACAGCGACAAGACAGTTTCCCGCTGTGCTTCAGCGGTTTTTAGCTTGACTTCAGCTTCGGCAATTTTCTTGTCCATATTTTGCCGATCTTTGATCTGTTTCTGTACGTCGGCCAGTTTGGTTTGCTGTTCTTGGTTGGCTTGATACATAGGCGCTACACTAGTGTAAATCAAATAACCTGCGCCGCCAATCCCCGCAACTGCCAGTACGGCACCCAATAACATGGGTGATAGATCGATCCCAAAAATCGAGGGATAACTGGGCCGATCGTCCAAATAGGTGGAGTCACCCATCTGGGTTGTGTTTATCAGATCTTCACTATATGTCATGGCTTGATCACCTGCTGTTGCTGTAAGCTCTTGAGTCTAGTTACCAGTCCTACCGCTCCTTTGCGTTCTAATTCGCGCAGGATGTCGGCAGCGGGAACCTGCTTGAGAGATGTTTGTATTGAGTACTTTACCGATTTGGTTTTGACAGTCGTTTGATTAACTGGATTAGTTCCGCTGCCTACACTTACCTGTACCGCATTTTCTACCAAACTGGAATCCAGCAACTGGGTGTCGGTAGGATTAAAGAACGGAGATTTCTTGAGGGTTAAGATAAAGCTATTAACATCATTGAAAGATTGTGCTTCTCCATCAATTTGAATGCGAGTGATCGGTGCATCGAAAACGGGAGATGCGGGGCTAGCTGTTGGTGAGGCTGCTGTTGCAATGCTTCCAGATGCTTGTGGGCTAGGGCTAGCAGAAGCACTCGTCGATGGGCTAGATCCTGGCTTGGTAACATTTCCACTGCCATCTACATTAGGTGGAACAGCTAACTTGGACACAGGTGTGACGGAAGGGCTAGCTACTGGCGATGGTGGTGGAACAACGATTTGAGAGATCGATTTAATTTGCATTCCTTGCGGAACGCTTTCTCGAAACTCCGTTAAAATCGCCGACCAAGGGCGCACCATATTGAAGGCACCGGCCAGAGACTTGGATTCTTGCTCTGCTTGGGTGATTTTGGTAGTAACTTCGTTGAATTTGGCTTCTTGAACCTTGGCCGCTCCAAGCTTTTTGTCTAGTTCGGCTTGCTTGGCCTGTAGTTCTTTACCTTGGTTGTCGAGATAGAGCCAGCCGCTGCCCGTGACGAGCAGTGCTAATAAGCCTACGCCTAAGCCTACGAAGAGAGGAGTCTTAGAGTAACTGTTAGATCTGTTACTGGAATTGGAGCTAACGGACTTGACAGCAGCAGTTTGGTACTCTGGTCTGTCTTTGAGTAAATTAATATCTATATTATACATTTCCTATTGAACCTCCCGCATACCTAAACCTAGAACAACTCCCAAGCCTGGTCTTTGCATAATTGGAATATCTAAATTGGTAGTAATCCCTAAGGAACTCACTGGGTCGATCTGGGTGGTAGGCACGCCTAATCTTTGGGTAAAGAAAAGATCCAGTTGATTCAAGCCGCCGCCGGGACCAGCTAAGAGCAATTGCTCGATGTGCAGGTCGCTACTGTGGTTGCTGTAGAAATCGATCGAACGACGAACTTCATCGGCTAAATCGGCCAAGACGCGCATCAGAGAATCAATGCCGGGGCCAACCGTGCTTTCGCTGAGGGTGCCTAGGCTGCTCACGGGGATATCTGGAATGGTAATGTCATTCAAAATATCCGAGTTGCGGCTGGATGGGATGTTCATGCCGGTGCCCAAAGCTTCTTGGAGCTGTTGGATGCCGATCGAGACGGTGCGGTTGAAGGTTGGTACACCGTTGACGACGATCGCGATTTCGGTGCTATCGAATTCGATGTCTACTAATACGACACCTTCTTGGGGCCCAAACTGGCGGAGCTGTTCCTTAATAGTCCGCAGTAAGGAGAAGCTATTGATTTCTAGAATCTTGATGGCTAAGCCAGCCCGTTGGAAGGTGGAAATATAGCTATCAGTAACTTCGCGCCGTGTGGCTGCCAACATCACTTGCATTTTTTCCAGACCATCTTCGTCAGTAATCAATTCTAACTTTTGATAGTCGATGTCTACTTCTTCCCGAGGATAGGGCAGGTATAGGGCAGCTTCATGGTTGAGGATCATGTCATGCATTTCGGCATCGCTCAGCTCTGCGGGGAGGGGGATCAAGCGGGTGATCGCCTCGCGCATGGGGACGGCAGTGCAGACATACTTGGCTTTGATTTTGTTGTCAGCTAGGGTGGCGGAAATTAAATCCGCTAGCTCAGACTGGTTCACAATGCGTCCTTCTTCAAACACTCCGGCGGGTACTTCCGCAGAGCAAAGGTTCAAGAGTTTGACTTCAGCACCTTGTTTTTTGAGTTGCACTACATTGATCTTTTCTGGCCCTAGTTCAATGGCCACGCCTTGGCCACTTCTGGGAATTAGATCTTTCAGACGATTTAACATAAGCTTATTGGCTCATACCTAGGAAAATACACAAGTGGTGTTTCAGTTAGCTGTCGCTAAATGGTGGAATAGAGCAACTCGATCTCAGAAGAAGAAACTAAGTTCGTGAGCTAGCGTCTCTGTTTAACTTACCCACCAGCATCCAGACGATTAACACTTCTGTGAAAATACTGTTCTCTAAATGGAAAAATCCGCATACTGGTGGTTTTACTCTCGGTTACAATGGGACGTTCTTACCTTTGGATCTCCGTCCCGATGAATGCCGTTAGCTACCTGAAAACCCAAGTCAGTGCCGCCCTACTCCAGTGTTTTGGCCCCACCCATGGAGAGACAGATCCTTTACTAGTGCCTGCCAGCAATCCACAGTTCGGCGACTATCAATCTAATGTGGCCATGGGTTTGGCTAAGTCTTTGGGTCAGAACCCACGCGCGATCGCCCAGGCCATCCTAGAAAAATTGGATGTGTCGGCGGTCTGCGTGGTTCCCACTATTGCTGGGCCGGGTTTCATTAATTTCAAGTTGACTCCGGCCTATTTGGCGGAACAGTTACAGGTACTACATGGGGATCGACGTCTGGGCATGAGCAAGGTGGCTGTGCCCCAGCGGGTAGTGGTGGATTTTTCGAGTCCGAACATTGCTAAGGAAATGCATGTGGGCCATCTGCGATCGACGATCCTCGGCGACTGCATTGCCCGGATTCTGGAGTTTCGCGGTCACGATGTGCTGCGGCTGAACCATGTTGGTGACTGGGGTACCCAGTTTGGGATGCTGATCTGCTATCTAGAAGAAGCTTATCCCAGTGCTTTGGTGACGGCGGATGCTCTGGATATTGGAGATTTGGTGACTTTCTACAAGCAGGCCAAGCAGCGTTTTGATGACGACGAAGCCTTCCAATTGGCTGCGCGCCAGAAGGTCATCGCCCTGCAGGCTGGTGATGAATCCACCTTGAAGGCTTGGAATTTGCTCTGTGACCAGTCTAGACGGGAATTTCAGATCATCTACGATCGACTCAATGTCAGGCTCATGGAGCGGGGCGAGTCTTTTTATAATCCTTTCTTAGCGGAGACCGTAGCGGAGCTGGAGCAGCTCGGTTTGGCTGTGGAAAGTGCCGGTGCCAAGTGTGTTTTTACGGAGGGCTTCACTAATCGGGAGGGAGAGCCTTTACCACTGATGATCCAAAAGTCTGACGGTGGCTACAACTATGCCACTACGGATCTGGCGGCTCTGCGCTACCGGATTGGGGTGGATGGAGCCGATCGGATTATTTATATTACTGACGCTGGTCAAGCCGACCACTTTGCCCAATTCTTTCAGGTTGGTCGGAAGGCTGGCTGGGTACCGGCAACTGTGGATATTGTCCATATGCCTTTTGGTTTGGTGCAAGGGGAAGATGGCAAGCGGTTGAAGACTCGTTCTGGAGAAAACCCTAAACTTAGGGATCTGCTGGATGAGGGTGTGGATCGGGCGCGGGCGGATTTGAATAGTCGGCTACTGGCGGAAGAGCGGACGGAAACTCCGGAATTTATTGAGAATTCTGCTCGCGTGGTGGGTTTGGATGCGATCAAGTATGCGGATCTCAGCCAAAATCGTCTGAGCAACTATATGTTTAGCTATGACAAAATGTTGGCTCTCCAGGGAAATACGGCTCCCTATATGCTTTATGCCTATGCCAGGGTGCAAGGGATTGGTCGGAAGGGCGGCATCGATTGGCAGGAGTTATCGGTACCGCAGGTCGTCTTGGCAGAGGAAGCGGAACTGGTGCTAGCTAAGCATTTATTGGTGCTGGAAGATGTTTTGGTGGATGTGGAGCGAGAGCTTTATCCCAATCGTCTTTGTCAATATCTGTTTGAATTGAGCCAGAAGTACAATCAATTCTTTGTGAATTGTCCAGTGCTCACGGCGGAGGGCGATACCAGGATCTCTAGGTTGGTGCTCTGTGACTTGACGGCGCGGACGCTGAAGTTGGGCTTGGATTTGTTGGGGATTGAGGTGCTCGATCGAATGTAGGAACAAGAATTTAATAATAGTCAAAGGTGCCAATATAACAGAGGGTACCATGGGAAACCCTCGCCCCCACCCTCTCCCAAGTAGCTACACAGCTTTACCCAGAGCCACTTTGGAGCCACCACAACCGATCTAAGTGGGGTGGCGGAGGTCTTAATTGAGCATGAAATCATGCTGAAATCAGTGGGAAGCCATCATTTGCCCAAGATCTTCACCAATCTTAGGCCACTTTCAGGGGCTGGAATTGGCTTTGGATGGCCTTTGGCGGACTTGTGTGTACACGGTAGCTCCCAAGTAGGGAGAGGCAGCAAGAGACTTCGCTTGTGCTCCGGCTCCCCTTTCCCCACTTGGGCTTTCCATTTATCACAAATTGCTAGAGAGTATGTGGGGATTAAGTTGTAGCTGTAAGTTGCCCTCCCTCAAGCAAATGATGCAGGACTCCCAATCCTCTCCAAAGAGTTTTGAGTCCAGGTTCACCATCCCCTTTGCGGGCCAGAAAGCCCCCTGGTTGGGCAATCCACCGTTATTGAACGACCCCTTTTTCTACCAGGAATTTCAAGAGTTCTGCCCTATGTCAAGGATTTTTACAACAGCTCTTAATTGATTCATTTTGATTTTTTCGACCCATTGAGAGATTATTTTATCTAAATCGATCAAAGAAATTTCCATTGATAATTTTTGATTTAGAGCATCCTGTAATTTTCTGCGATTGCCCTCCCCGGACACTGAGGAATAAAAATAATCTCTAGGATATCGCTCATGTATTCCAGTCAAGCTAATGGTGCAAATCTCTACTCCGTAATTGCTTGCACTCTGATTCACTACAATCAGTTTGTAATCACAGGTGGGAGAGATAGTAGTGGAAGCAGGTGATTGAAAAGGTTCTCTAGGTAAGGCATTTTCTTGCGAATTCCTTACTAGAAACTGCGTTTTATAATCGACATGGTTTTTCCTGGCAGGCGCTAATGATTGATTTATTTGCTGTGTTGACACTATTGCGCGCTCTCTATAGAGATCGATGACTGACTCTCCTGATCGGTAAATGAATGGATACTTTGCCTTAAGGTAGTCAATGCCTTGTAGCGAATCCTTTGGTAGCAAGCAATTGAATTCTTGAGCCATGATGCTCAGTAGTTCAGAGCGATCACTAGATTGATCGAAAAAATTATAATAACTTGCAGTGCAATACAATGCTAAGTATCGAATTACTAAAATAGCATCAATATCTTGAGTGATTTCCTCGTATTCCGACAAGAGAAGGTATTCATCGCTGTTCACTTCTGGCATTTGTGAAGTGGAATGTTTGACAATCTTTTCTTCTAGCCTGTATATGATGTCTGGCATTTTGCTCATGGTGACTCTTGAATGACTCCAGACCGATAGGTGATGAATGATTTAAACATGATGGCATGAACTTGCCATGTATGACTTCCTACCTGATCAAACTATCTGCATCTTCTCTGAGATTTCGGCTCCATGACCAGAAAACACCAAGCCATAGTAACAGTAGTGCAATCACAATACCTAATATTATCAAGTGATCACTGACTGACAGAGCATGCTGAAAACCAAAATTGTTGAGCCTGATTGTTTTTTCTTTTGAGGTGGCATTTATATCCCTTACACTTGATCTTGCTGCAACTAAGGTTTTGTAATTTACTGCTTGTTTGCCAGAAGTCTGTTTGTATACTATTTTATACTCCCGGAGGGTTCTAAAAAACTTCCCCAAGCTCTGAGCTACCTCTTTAGCACTGCCAGGAAACTCGTGAATTCCTCCGGTAAGCTGCGCAATTTCCTTAAGTCTCACCTCATCTACAATATATTCAGCGATTTTGTTGCCATTGATATTGCTATCCGGCACTTTGCATTGACTAATAACATTTTCGATAGTTATTTGTTCATCCCGCAAGGAGCAATTGGTACGAGCACTTAAGGCTTTTAGAGACTCACCATAGCCTAATGTATGTACGGTAACTTGAGCACTATTATCTTGAAGAACCTTTTTTAGGTTGTCGAACTGCTTTGGCTCCTCATTGCCTTTCGTGTATCGTTGATAATTATGAAAACCATCAGAAAAGAGAATTACATTCAATCTAGTTGTGTCATCAGGAGTCTTATCACCTAAAAAAGCAACAGTGTCACGGAGTGGGTTATAAAGATCTGTCGCAGCACAGACATCCACCGCAGCAAGAGTATTTAGTTTACTCTCAATTGATTTATTATCAATACTTAAAAAATTATTCTTGAGACTCTGAGCATCAACTGTATAACCGTCAGCTTTGCATGTGGGGTTTGCGGAAAAGCCGATTGGCATAATAGCTATCTTGTAAGGAAAATTTCCTGTCTGCCTTAGAATTTCTCTGATGCCTTTTATAGCTCCGTCTAATTTTTTTATATTACTGGCATCGAGATGCTTCATACTACCACTCATGTCCAACAATATAACTATTCTTGCTGGTTCAGGAATGGAATTTTCTGGCGAGCTGAAGTCAATAATGAGTGGTTGTGTAGCAACACCATTCTCATCGGTTGTTGTGATTTGGAAATCTTCTTTGTTTAGTCCAGGCACAGGATTATTTTTTGCATCTAAGACTTTAACCCAGAGCGTCACACGGTCACCATCCGCCTTGGAGTTAATGATTTCCATGGAACTATTACTGAGAGCAGCCAAAGAAGGGTTGCTATTCAGGGGTATTGCTAGGGTGATTAATGCTGAGATACAGCTCTTAATCAAGAAAGCGATCATAGAAAACGAATTGATATAAGGATTTGGGATCATCTTGTTTTTTGAATGTAATAATTTGATTGTGCTTGAGACTGTATGTGGCTAGTGATTGTCGACCAGCAATTGCTCTAGGGCAAGGATGGATTTCTACACTTGTGTTATAACAAGCGATTTCTGCTTGCTTGAACTTGACATTGATCGTTGCACTTGTGGGAGAAACTCCGTCCAAGAAAATGTCGTCATCGGCACTCCCTCCAATGGTTATCGACTGATTTCTGGGAAGTTGAATAGATAAACCTTCTTCAATTACCCCTTGTTCCTTTGGGTTATTGCGATCATTCAAAGGCTCTACTACAAACCTGAGTGCACGTTTATTTTTTGTGAGTCTTGGTTTCTTTTTAGAGTGTTGCTCCATCTCATCAAGAATATATTCAAATCCTTGCCCAGCTCTAAGTGCAACTTGAAAAGTGGGAGAAGTCGCAAAGTTCAGAAATAATCCTAGCAACGCACCAAACACAAGAAAGCTGATAGGTTCATTAAATACTTCAGGCAATGACTGCAAGCTCAATAGCTTTTCTGCTAGCCATGCGGCACAAAGTCCAGAGAGAACCCCAAGGATGCAGGAAAAAAGAAGCCGCTTTATGGCTTTGTCTCTTACACCTCCTTCTAAGCTTTGGTTTTGCCAAATCCAGTTTTCACAGCAAATAGTAGAAAAGCCAACTATACTCCATGCCAAAATCTTGACTATTGATGAAGACAGAGTCGATATTTGGTATAAAGTAAATGTCAAGATTCCAGCAATAATTCCAGCAATAATTCCAGCAACAAGAATTTTTATAAGATAAGCTTTCATGATTTTGGTGTTGTTGCGAAAGCGAGTTGGATTGCTAAGAAAGATTTCAGTACTGACCATCGCAGTAGCAAAAAACAGAGTTGTTATGGGAAGTATTATAAAATCTGGCTTGAATGCTAGGTCTCCACCCATGCGAAACATAAACAGAAGCAGTAAACTAACCCACCAACCCAAAATAGCTGAAATGGACCCTGATAGAATGTATAATGCAAGTCTTGGTATTCTCACAGAATTTTAGCTCCTGTTAATAATTTTTGTTTCAATGCATTTTAGTTCTTGTGAGCATTTTTCTATATTCTTCACGGCAGATTGGTAATGATCATCATTATCAACTACTGCCTTGGCTAAGTATGTCATTATTTTCACTACAATTGCATGACTCTCCTTTTCATTCGATGATGAGTTTGAAGATTGTTTCAAAAACCTCTTGTATATGTATTGGTAGGCCTTTCTCTCTTCAATATTACACCTTTTTGTACTGTCTGAATTTAGAAGAGAGTAGACTTGTAACTCATTTAGTAACTCTTGATGTATAGTAAGCCTTTTTGGTAGCGTAGGGTTTCCCTTGTAATCATTCATTGATTTCTCCAAGTTGTCGTTCGACGTAAGAGGGCAATTTGGAGAAGAAGATAAAATTCGGGGGAGAGATGATAAGAGTTTTTCAAATACACTAAGTGTACCAACCACTGACAATAAAACCATTATTACTTTATACACAAGAAATGGCTTCTTTTGAGGGTGCGTCGCATTCATTGCCGACGTCACGGTCAATGTACTTGTTGAGGTTACTTCTTTTTGTAATAGATCAGTTAGATTTCCGAGTGCATCTTGCAATTTTTCAGTCCCTTTGTTCTTGGAGAAAATGTTAAGGATATTTTTTCTTTTCTTTTTCTCTATTTGAGTCAGAATCTCTTTTAGCTGTTTAGCAGCTTCGTAGTGACGTTCTTCACTCAAGATTCTTTGTGTTTCTCCTCTTGCGAAAGAAGCGTTGTTGGATTTGATGGCATTAGTAAATTCATTGCTGTACTCAGCTAAGTATTGATTCCATGGAAGTTTTGGTCTGTTCGTTAGAATCTCCTCAAACAAAGGTATGGCGAGATTCGTTTCTTCTTTCTCTTGAGGCGTTAAATCCATCATCTCTATATCTACTTCTTGTATTAATAGATATGACAGCATAATGGAAATCCCTTCGTATACTTGTTTCTTGATAAGAGGTTCACTTCCTTGATTGCCATTTTCTTCAACACTAATTATTTGTGATACATTGAAATCATAAGAAAAGTTACTTTTTTCTAATTCGCCAACCCAAGAAGAGAGATGCTCTGGAAAGAAAATAGGCTCGAGGAGAAGGTAACCTGGAGTATTATAGACACCTTGTCTTTTTACTGCTGTGAATACTTGTTTTGTCTTTTCATATCGGTGATCCTCAGGGTAGTTAGGATCTTCCTCTAGATTAAACTTGGCAAGCAAAATATTCCTTGTCAGTCTGACTATTTCTTCATCATCATTGTGTTTATTTTCCCTGAATTTCTTCAATGCTTTCTTTAGCTCAATGCAAGTATCTAAATCACTAGTGCTTGGAGTGCAAGTACCCTTGTCTTTGACAGCTTTGATATGTTGCTTCGAAGCATCAGTCAGAATTTTATTTGATAAAATTTGATATTGTTTTTGTTCGAAGAAAATGTGGCTAAAGTCAAATATATTTGCTAGCGCCTTGGTATTCCAGGCCCACGAAATAGGTAGGCCATAATCTAGATTGACTTTAACAGCTAGTTCATGCACGTTATATACTTCGTCGATTTTATCATAATTGGCTATCCTCAACTCTGGCTTCACTGGATAGGTTGTGGAAAGGCTAGTATTGGGAATCCTAGGATCTCTTTCAAACCATTGAGTGCATTTTAATTTTTTATTCTTGTCAAAGGAAGATGGATCCATATTATATGGCTTCTCTTCATTCTTTACAAACCAATCCAATAAAGTAAGTAATCCATCCATGCCCTCATAACCTTGGTGTGCATCAGATTCAGTATCCAACCAGAAGTATCGATACATTGATACTGGGGATCTTTTGTCAAAATAAGCATTAGCAACAGCTAATACGCAATAACGCCTTTCAACAACTCTTCCTATGAGAGCTATTTCTTTTGGTTGGGGTGCAAGGCCACTCTGGAACGCGAACGCTTGGTTTTCAATACTGTTTTTGATTTCCCTAGGAATCTCCTCGACTCTACCATTTATGTAGTTAGATCGATCTATGTCACCAGCATAACCTGTAAAGCTCCATTCACCATCTTTTTCTGCACAAGTACACCCTTTGGAGAATTCATAGATTTCAACTTCACCATCGTGTTTTTTAACAGAACTATCCATGTATCTTCACCTCTGACAAATTTTAACGAAGTTGAACATCATCTTTGCCGGTATGTAGCCAATATATTGGAGCAATGATGCCAAATGGTTTCCATGAATTGGACTTACTTACAGTAAATATTTGATCGGAGAGAATGCAGTTAGGCTCTCCTGTATTACCAAGAAATCCAAAATTGGAGCAGAGGAAGAAATTCATTGGACATCTCCATGCTCTTTGCCAATTATCAAGAACTTCCATAGCTTTGGGAAATCGTAGGTCACATAACTCCCTAGGGTTTCTTTTGTGAACAGAAACAAAATTTTGTTCGGATTTAGTAATGACAACAGCTATTCGTGGTCTAATTACTTTTTCAGATTTGCTTCTTCTTACATCAGTCATTCCTTTAAACAAATTCCTAAAAACATCAGCATACTTGCTGTCATCTTTGGATAACCCATCAATGATCAGCATTAATCCAGAAGCTGTAGCATAACTCTTGCTAATTAGTTCAATATTTTCTTGTTGACAAAGTGATTCAAACGATTCTCCTGTATTTGCAGTAATTGAAAAATCTATCTTAATGTCCTTTTTCAGGATAGCAGATATAGGCTCAAAGAGGTAGTGAGGCTTAAGCTTTATGACAAACTTGACATTTTCACTGCGATTACTCTTAGGAATTGCCACACCTTGTTTTAACATGTTTTCCCCATAGTCTTTTAATAGCTCTGCTGCTTCACCAAAGACATCTACAGATAAAACACGCCCTTGTGCATCATTTCTTGTATGATAGCCATTAGCTAACGCAGTCAAATAGGAAGTTTTGCCAGAGGCTGTATCTCCTACTAACATTATATTTCTTTTCAAGGAACTAACTGCCATGGTTTCCTTGGCAGAATTGGCTAAAATGCTGCTGAGGTCTTTAGAGGAATTCATTGTGTAATTTTTCTCCAGTGCTTAACCAGTAAATAGGTTCTAGTACTCCATAGGGATTCCATTTGTTGGGATCTCTCAGACGTGCTCTGTATTCTAGACTTCTATCCTTATCAGGAATATAAAATCGATTTGGCCTTGGATCTCGATCGCCCAAAACACCAAAAGCTGAGCAAGCAAAAAATTCAACTTTGTCAGCCAAATTGTCTTTAATGCAGCGGTATGTTTTTGGTAATCTAATTTTAAACAAATCAAATTCGGGATCAACACGGCCACTCCATACTTCTCCACGCTCACACTTGGACATAACGACTGCTATGCGCAAGGATTTAATAGCAGGAAGATTTATGTTATCATTAATGCGATGAGAAATCTCTTCAAACACTTGAGATGATATGTCATCTACATCTTCTCGTAGTTCACTAATTATAACTATCCAACGATTTATTTTAAACAGATCTTCGAAAAAACCATTAACAGTCTTTTCGTTTTCTTGTCGTTCTGCATAAGTAGAAGTTTTTTGATTACTTCTGATAGCATGAACCAATTCCACGTATTCACCAGCATTGTCCTTAATAGATAATTCTATTGCACTTGGCTTTTTCCATCTCTTTGCACTCTTCTTGCTTAAAGCAATATCAAATCTATAAGTAAGTCTATTAGTTGAATCCATGTCTGTTGCTGGAACAGCTAGACCCTTTTTTAGAAAATTATCAAGTAAATATTGTAAGCTTTCCTTACCCATACCAGTAGACTTAACTTCTCCAGATACTGAATCTAAGGAGAGCAAGGAAAGTAAATAAGTTGTTTTACCACAACCTTTTAGACCTATGACAGACATTTCCACACCAATTGGACTACTCATTAGCGTCGAACTCCCTGTAAATCATCAATTCCTAAATAAGTTCCTAAAATTAGCCAAGGAATTTCAGCTAAATTGCGATCCATTTTAGTCGTAATGAAGAAACTCAGTTTGGAGTCACCGTGTCTCTGATTTTGCCTGGAGTTGAATTCTTCGATAGCTTCATTAGCCACATTGAAATATGTGCTCCTGATTCTACTTGAATAGCTCACGAAACTACTGCTGTTGCCGAATTTTTGATAATCCCATCTTTGGCTTTCTTCTCGATGGTCACAAAACAGATCAGCTTTATTTAGACAAATAAAAATTTGTTTTGCTGACTTGCATTCTTTGTCGAAGAAGTCTAGTGCTTCCTGTAACCTAATGAGCCACGCATCGGAACTATATAAATCTTTTTTGATATCGACTCGATCTAGAGGATTGACTGTTCTTTTAAGATATGCACCCACTATCATTTCCTGATAGGGATTTAGAAATAAAATAATATAACGCGACTTCTTTATCTCATCATTCAATGCCTTGTGTCCTTCCGGAAAGACCTCCTGCGGCAAGTTTGGTGCTTGAATATTTCCCCATAGTTCTCCCCGAGTATCAATCAGACTTACTTGAATATTTTTAGGTCTTGCTAAATGTAAGTGCATGTCTATCGTGTACCGATTAATTGGATACTCTGTTCTTGGAACTTCTCCTTTTTCGTTTATCATTTTATCCTTGAGAATAGTACAACTATCAGGCAGGATTTCGACTTTTTTATTGTGCAGTTCTTTACAAAGTGCCAAAATGGCACTTGTCTTGCCAACGTTTGTATCACCAATGACAATTACACTCATTGATCTTGAAACCTCTACGAGTATTAAGCGAAAGAACTAACAATGGGCGCAAGCACAAACTTTACATCTCTACCAAAGACCATTTAGGCGGTTTTTGATAGCAGAATGCCTATTGAGATAGTGCAGTCTTGAGGAGAAGTGGTAAATTGTCTGTGCATAAAATATTGTGAAAGTTACACAAGGTATTTTAGTCTTGTCAGAAAGTTTTTGGACAAGATGGTAATATTTTTTAATTTTACTTATTTTCTTCTTTAAAAAACATCACTACTGGTTCCATGGTCTCTGCAGAGCTAGCTTTTCCGGAACAAAAAATAAAGGTCAGAAAGCCCTTATTGCAGGGCTTTACCAACAGATTGGGCAGTTTACCATGGAGCTGGACTAGGTCAAAAAGTAGTGCTTCTCTTAGCCTGCGGAAACCTCAGGCTAAGAGAAGCACGTAAAAGGCATCCTCAAGTGAGCACAGGAAACGGTGGATTGAACCTGACCACCCCAGCATTGACCCTGTCGCAGTAAAGTGAACTGTGGGAGTTGTCCAACAGGATGGACATCGGCTTTTGCCTAAGAGCATGTTTGAAAAGTTCCTGGAAAGCTTTGCCTAAAGACAGGTCTAGCCAAAAAGCGTGAAGTCCTCCTAGAGTAAGCCCACAAAGGATCTGAGCTGACTTTTCAAACACTCTTTAGGTGCTCGATCATTGACGATCAAACTTCCGCAACCCCACAGCCTGGGGATCCAAGACCTTCTTGGTGGCTACACCTTCAAACTTGACAGCTAGAGACACCTTCTCCCCATTGCCAAAAACGTGAGTGACTTCACCGACCCCAAACTTGCCATGGAGCACCTGCTCCCCCACGCTCCACTGCTGCGCAGGCGTAGGCGGATCGGTTTTTTCGGCCCTCGGCATCGCCACCTGGCGGCGGACGGTTTTTTTCATGTTGCTTTGGAGTAGATCCTGGGGTAGCTCGCCCAAAAACTGGGAAGCGATCGCCGGTTCCCTTCGGCCATATAAGCGTCGTTCCCGAGCATAGGAAATATACAGAATTTCTTGGGCGCGGGTGATCCCCACATAGCAGAGGCGGCGTTCTTCTTCCAGGGCAGCGGGGTCGTTGAGCGATCGAAAATTCGGAAACAAGCCTTCTTCGAGACCAACTAGGAAGACGATCGGAAACTCCAGACCCTTAGAAGAATGGAGCGTCATCAAAGTCACCGCTTGCTGATCATCCAAACTATCTAGATCGGAATTCAGCGCCGTGGTACTCAAGAAATTCTCCAGACTCGGCTCATCTGTATCTTCCTGATATTGGGTGGCCGCGTTGACTAGTTCCTGCACGTTTTGCAACCGCTCCGTGGACTCTTCCGTTCCCTGAGTCAGCAAATCCTGGACATAGCCAGAATCATTCAGGATCCCCTGCAGGATCTCCACGGCTGGTCGATTGCCCGCAGCAGGAGCCTCCGGGACTTCCCCCGCTGCCCGCCGCCATTTGTTGATTAGCTGTACATATTGCAGAACTCCCTTATAGGAGCGACCGGCCAAGGTTTTGACCGAGGTTTCGTCGTTCACTATTTCCCACAGGGGAATGCCCATTTGCTGGGCGGCATTCTGCAAATTATCTAGGGTAGATTGGCCCACGCCGCGCCGGGGGGTATTGATCGTCCGCAGCAGGCTAACCGTATCGTCCGGATTGTTGACCACCCGCAAATAGGCCACCACATCTTTGATTTCTTTGCGATCGTAGAACTTGAGACCGCCGACAATTTTGTAGGGCACTCGGGCATTGACTAAGACATCCTCGATCGGTCTGGACTGGGCATTAGTCCGATACAGCACCGCAAAGTCGCCATAGCCAAGATCGGGGTTTTCGCGGATTTGATCCTGGATTTTGTTAATTACAAAGTCCGCCTCCATCAGCTCATTGTCCGCCTGATATAAATAAATCGGCTCGCCGCTGGCCCGCGTGGGTCTGAGTACTTTATCGATTCGCTGGGTATTATTCTGAATCAGTTCGTTGGCTACGGCTAGGATATTCTCGGTCGATCGATAGTTCTCCTCCAGCTTCACCATTGTCCGAGTATCATCGTCCTCCAGGCCATCACCGAAGTCCGTTTGAAAGTTCATTAAAATCGTGAAATCAGCCATACGAAAGGAATATATCGATTGGTCCGCATCTCCGACCACGAAGGTCGATCGATTCTGCCAATCACTAAATACTTTGCTATCGATGCCATTGGTGGTTAAGAGCTGAATCAATTGATACTGGGTGCGGTTGGTATCTTGATATTCATCTACTAAAATGTGCCGGAATTTTTGGCTCCAGTAGGCTAGTACCTGAGCGTTCTGCTGAAAGAGACGTACTGGTACCAAGAGCAGATCGTCAAAATCCAAGGCATTATTCTGACTCAAGAAATCCTGATATTTCTCATAGACCTCGGCGATTACCCGGCCCCGATAGTCATTATTAGCCTGAGCATATTCCGCTGGTGACTGACTGAGATTCTTGGCGTTGCTGATGGCATAGCGCACGGCGCGGGGTTCAAATTTCTTGTCATCCAGATTCATCATTTTGGTGACAATCTGCTTGATTGCGCCTTGGCAATCGCTGTCATCAAAAATCGAAAAATTCTTCTGCCAAGTTCGCCCGCCTTCATCTACGTATTTTTCAATATCAAAGCGGAGGATTTTCCCCAGTAAACTGTGAAAAGTGCCGACCCACAGGCGCTTGATGTAGGTCTTATAAATCAGTGACTTGACCTGGGTTTGCTCCTGGGGCGACAAAGTACTGAAGGGCTTGGAAAATTTCTGGAGGCAATACTGCTGGGCGAAGAGGATTTCCACCCGCTCCTTCATTTCCCTGGCTGCTTTGTTGGTAAAGGTCACGGCCAAAATATTTTCCGGATCGACCCGGTGGGTCAAGATCAAGTTGGCAATCCGATAGGTGAGCGCGCGGGTTTTGCCGGAACCAGCTCCGGCCACCACTAGTAAGGCACCGCAGTAATGTTCTACGGCCCGCCGCTGGGAGGAGTTGAGCACCGCGAGGAAATCGGATTGAGACATAATCGATCGGGGAAAGAAGTAGGATGGCTAGCCGCAGCATGATACTAATGCATCTGATCTATCACTTTACGATTTCTTGGCCGATTGCGATCGCCACATCGCAAACTGTTTGGGAAATGGACTGGAGCAGGGCCGATTCGGGGTCTTGGAGGAGGGCGACCAATTCCGGATCGGGGGCTTGGGCGCGGTCGTCTCCCAGCCACATACTTTTGAGGGTCAGCGGGTCTGCTGGCTGTTCGGCAAACAGGAAGCCAACGCCCTCGATGGAGAAATCTTGCTCACGCTCTCGACCGGCCAGCCGTAGTTCGCAACCGACGATCGCTGAGGCAATTTGTTGGAGACCGATTTGGTTTTTTTTGACTTTGGTGTCTTGCAAGTTCCGGAAAGGGCCGATGATTGATAGAGTCGCTGTCACTTCCTCGGTGGTAATCGATCGCTCTAAGCTGTTGTTCTCACCAAAGGTTTGACCCACGATCTCTAACAACAGTGGTTCCCATTTGCCGATCTGGCCGTATTCTTTACCCAATAGCTTTTTGCGCCGCTTCGAATCACCCATGTACCAAGACCCCTAAGAACCACCATATTTTAGGCTATGTACAGCAATCTGTGGGGTGAGGCTGCCAATTTTCTTGCGGAAGCACAGATTGCTATGGCAGCATGGAGTTGAGCGATTCTTCTAATGAGAAGCTGTGTCTATGGGTAAGCTACACACAAGCAAAAATTAATGAGCTGAATGTCATATCCTATGGAATCCACTTTCCAACCCCAGCAAATTGTCTGCATCGAACGCGCCGAACTCTCTTTGTTTGCGGAGGTGATCCAAATGGTGCCGGAGCGGCAGCGTTGCTGGGCTAAGTGTTTGGCTTTGGGCCACTGGCAAGCAGATTGCAACCATTGGCAACTGCTCCACGATTTGCGCGACAGTCCCCAGCTGATTTTGCCAGACAATGTTTTTCGAGCTGCTTTGGATACGGAGGTGATGCCCGTGTTAACGGAATTGTGGCAGCGGGAAGCAGCGGAGTTGGTGCTGGGCGATGAGGCTAAGTCGAGCGTGGCCGATCTAGAAGGTCGTCAAGCGCTACAGTTATTCATAAAGTCGTTGGTATTAGCTTGAAGGAGCCAGGGCCACCCCCGGAGCGGCTCACACCTCCAAACGTCTGACCAATCAGAAATGCTGTACTCCGATCCAGTAGCCAGCTTGGGTTAACCTCGGAAAAGGCGAGCTGGTTGAAAATGGATGGTGAATATTTACTACCCCTTTTTAACGACGATCCAATATGCTTGAGAAAGAACCACAAGCTGCTGACTATGCTGAAGAAACTCCTAGGTGATCCCAACGCGCGCAAACTCAAGAAATTCCAACCTCTTCTAGCAGAAATTAGCCTGTTAGAAGAAGACTTGGCAGCCTTGAATGGCGAGGAGTTGAAAGCCAAAACCAAAGAATTCAAGCTACGCCTAGAAAAGGCCGACAACGAAGAAGAGGAAAAAGAAATTCTGGCCGAAATTTTGCCCGAGGCTTTCGCCACCGTGCGTGAAGCAGGCAAAAGAGTTCTAGGTATGCGTCACTTCGATGTGCAGATGCTGGGCGGCATGGTGCTACACAGCGGCCAGATTGCCGAAATGAAAACCGGCGAAGGTAAAACCCTGGTGGCGACCTTGCCTTCCTATCTCAACGCTCTATCGGGCAAAGGAGTCCATGTCATTACGGTCAACGACTACCTGGCGCGTCGGGATGCGGAATGGATGGGGCAGATTCATCGCTTCCTCGGTCTTTCGGTGGGTCTGATTCAATCGGGGATGAGTCCGTTGGAGCGTCAAAAGAACTACCGTTGCGATATCACCTATGCCACTAATAGTGAACTGGGCTTTGATTATTTGCGGGATAATATGTCCACCTCGATCGGCGAAGTGGTGCAGCGTAACTTTAATTACTGCGTGATCGACGAAGTGGATTCCATTTTGATCGACGAAGCCCGGACGCCCCTGATTATTTCTGGTTCCGTAGAGCGGCCCACGGAAAAGTACGTGCAAGCCACCGAAATAGCCAAGCAGTTGCTCAAAGACAAGCACTATGAGGTAGATGAAAAAGCCAAGAATGCGCTGCTGTCCGACGAAGGTTTCGCCGAAGCAGAAAAGCTGCTGGGTATGGATGACCTTTATAACGAAGAAGATCCTTGGGCTCACTATATCTTCAATGCCATCAAGGCCAAAGAATTATACCTCAACGACGTGAATTACATTGTACGCAACGATGAAATCGTGATTGTGGACGAATTCACCGGGCGGATTCTCTCCGGTCGGCGCTGGAGCGACGGTCTGCACCAGGCCGTAGAAGCTAAGGAAGGTGTAGAAATCCAAAACGAAACCCAAACCCTAGCGACTATTACCTATCAGAACTTCTTCCTGCTCTATCCCAAACTGAGCGGCATGACCGGTACGGCCAAGACCGAAGAAGTGGAGCTAGAAAAGACCTATAAGATTCAGGTAACGGTGATGCCCACCAACCGCACCAGGCAGCGACTGGACTATGCGGATGCAGTCTTCAAGACTGAGGCTGGGAAATGGCGAGCTGTGGCGATGGAATGCAAGGACTATCACGAAAATGGGCGGCCCGTATTGGTGGGTACCACCAGCGTGGACAAATCCGAATACCTCTCCGGTTTGCTGCACGAGCTAGAAATTCCTCACAACCTGCTGAATGCCAAGCCCGAGAACGTGGAGCGGGAATCAGAAATCGTGGCTCAAGCTGGTCGCAAGGGAGCCGTCACGATCGCCACTAACATGGCCGGACGGGGCACGGATATCATTCTGGGGGGCAACTCGGACTATATGGCCCGCCTGAAAATTCGGGAATACCTGATGCCTCGGATTGTAGCCCCCGAAGACGATGGTAACTTTGCTGCCATGGCTATACCTGGCGTGGAAATGGTCAGTCCAGCCTCCGGCCAAGGCTTTGGTGGCGAAAGACCGCCCAAAAAGGTGAAGACTTGGAAAGCTTCCGCAGATATCTTCCCCACTGAAATTTCGGCGGAGACTAAAGAGCAGCTAGAAAAAGCTGTGAAATTTGCCGAAGACCACTATGGTTTGCAGGCCATCTCGGAAATCGATGCGGAGGAAGTGATTGCTGTAGCCTGTGAAAAGGCTCCGACGGACAACCCAGCCATTCAAAAACTGCGGGATGTCTATCGAGCGATCCGCCAGGAATACGACAATTTTACGGACAAAGAACACGAGGAAGTGCTGAATCTTGGCGGTCTACATGTGGTGGGCACCGAGCGCCACGAATCCCGCCGGGTGGATAACCAGTTGCGCGGTCGGGCCGGTCGGCAAGGGGATAAGGGTTCCACCCGCTTCTTTTTGAGCTTAGAAGATAACCTGATGCGGATCTTCGGCGGCGATCGGGTAGGCAAGATGATGGAAATGTTCCAGGTGGAAGAGGACATGCCGATCGAGTCCAAGATGCTCACCAACAGCTTGGAAGGTGCCCAGAAGAAGGTAGAAACCTATTATTACGACATGCGCAAACAGGTGTTTGAGTATGACGAAGTAATGAACAACCAGCGCCGCGCTATCTATGCCGAGCGTCGTCGGGTGCTAGAAGGCCAAGATCTGAAGGAGCAGGTGCTGGTCTACGCCGAAAAAACCATGCAAGACATCATGGATGTGAACATCGATCCGGAGCTACCACCGGAAGAATGGAAACTAGAAGCGATGGTTTCCAAGGCCCGAGAGTTCGTCAACTTGTTTGAAGATTTAAACCCGGCCCAGTTGGAGGACATGACCTACCCAGAAATTCGGGCTTTTATGTACGAGGAAGTGCGCAAAGCCTATGATATCAAGGAAGGCCTGGTGGATAAGGTGCAGCCGGGCCTGATGCGCCAAGCCGAGCGCTTCTTTATTCTGCAACAGATCGATAACCTCTGGCGAGAACACCTCCAAGCCATGGAATCCCTGCGGGAATCCGTCGGTCTGCGGGGTTACGGCCAAAAGGATCCGTTGATCGAATACAAGCAAGAAGGTTACGAAATGTTCTTGGAAATGATGACCGATATTCGTCGGAATGTGGTCTATTCGATGTTCCAGTTCTCGCCCAGTCAGGAGTAAATGGATGGATGGGTGAGGAGTGGCTGAGAAATCAACCATCCACTCCTCACCCACCAAAAAGCGCTAGAATAGTCCAACCATATTTAATCTCCGCAACACCCATGCTCGATTCCTCCCCGGTGGCTCTACGCGATTCAGCAGAGCTGACGCTACGCGAACGCGTCATTAGCTGGCTGCGCGCCAACGTGTCCGAGCACCGGGTCAACCATATTTTGGGTGTGGAAGCGATGTCGATCGAGCTGGCCCAAATCCACCAACTAGATGTGGAAAAAGCGGCCCTGGCTGGTTTGATGCACGATTTAGCCAAGTACTTTAAGCCCCAGCGGCTGCTGGAAATGGCCCAGGCCGAGGGTTTGTCTCTGGATGAGGTGGACTTTGTCAATCCCCATTTGCTCCATGCGGATGTGGGGGCGATCGTAGCTCGGGATCAGTTTGGGGTGACCGATGAAGTAGTGCTGTGGGCGATCGCTGACCATACCTTGGGGCGACCGGAAATGTCACCGTTGAGTTGTGCGGTGTTTTTGGCCGATAGCCTAGAAGCCGGCCGGGGCGATGATCAAACCCTAGCATCCCTGCGCAGTGAAAGCCGCCAAGACTTAGTGCGCGCGGTGTGGCTCACCTGCGATGTGGGCATTCAGCACCTGATTACGGCCCGCAAACAAATTCATCCCCGCACGATTCGCACTCGTAACTGGGCCATGGCTGCCGCAGCCAAACCGCTAGCTATTCCCGAACCTTTACTTGCTAAATAAATTATGACAAATACTGTGATGGCAGCTCCGCCTCGTACTAGCCATGCTATAGCTCTCTTGGCAGCGCAGGCTGCGGATGATCGCAAGGCTGGTGATATGGTGCTCTTGGATATTTCTGAGGTTTCTTACCTAGCGGATTATCTCCTGATCGTCTCGGCTTTTTCTCGCGCCCAACTGCGGGCTGTTTCCCAATCCGTCCAGGAAAAAATTAAGCACACCTATGGTCTGCTCCCCAACAGTGCGGCAGGCGAATCCCAAGGTAGCTGGGCGCTGATCGATTACGGCGATGTCATCGTCCATGTCATGAACCCCGAGAGCCGTGAATTCTACAACCTAGAAGCGTTCTGGAGCCACGGCACCGTCGTACCGCTACCGGAGTTCGAATAAAACTGCTCAAAGTCCCCAATGCTAGGTTTTGGTCGGTGTCAACCCCGGCATCGATCGCCTGGTGGTAGTGCTCGATCAGCTATTGATCAGCTACGTGTTCAGAATAACTTTATGGATTCACTGGTCTGGCTGATCCCTCGATTCATTTGAGGGAATGCCAATCAGGAATTCTTAGGTTATCCTGATGGAAGAATGTATTTTCACTGTTAAGTGAGGGCCATGCGTAAATTTTTGTTTTTCTGCTGCCTATTTATTGCTGGAATCAGCTTTACTCTGGCAAGCTTTCAAGGTCTGGCTACCAAGGGAGAGTTCGACTCGATCGCGATCGACTTCCGGGAAGATCTGCCGGCTGGTGAAGTGGATGCTCAGCTCCAGCTGCTGCAAGATAAATTCGGCTTGGCTCCCCGTCTAAACAGTGAATTTTCGGCCAAAGACCACCTCTACACCTTTAAGGGTGACCAATCTGCCTTGGATCGACTGAAGAGTCAGGATCCAGCGCTGCTGAAGGATGTGGAATCGATCGGGCCCAACTATATTTACAAAGCCCTCGGTGCCCCGAACGACCCGGAATATAGCAAGCAGTGGCACTTACATAACATCAATGTGGAGCAGGCTTGGGAAACCAATCGGGGCAAGGGTGTGACGGTCGCCGTGATCGATACGGGGGTGACCAAGACTCCCGATATGAACAAAACCGAGTTCGTCGGTGGTTATGACTTCGTCAACAATAAGCCCGAAGCGGACGACGATAACGGTCACGGTACCCATGTGGCCGGTTCCGTGGCCCAGTCTACTAATAACGGCATTGGCGTGGCCGGAGTGGCCTACGAAGCCAAGATTATGCCCCTGAAAGTCCTTTCGGCTCAGGGTGGCGGGACTACTACGGATATTGCCGAAGCCATTCGGTTTGCGGCTGATCAGGGCGCTGGTGTCATTAACATGAGTTTGGGTGGCGGCGGCGAAAGCGCCGTGATGAAAGAGGCGATCGACTATGCCCACAGTAAAGGCGTAGTGATTGTGGCGGCAGCTGGTAACGAAAATACTGGCTCTGCATCCTACCCCGCTCGTTACAACCATGTAATCGGGGTAGCGGCCTTCGATGCCCAAAGCCAGAAAGCTGAGTTCTCTAACTTCGGTGCCGGTGTGGATATCGCCGCGCCCGGTGGTGGTCACGGCAGCCGAGTTTGGCAGGAAACAATCGATCCCGATGGCGGCGGTGCCCAAATCATTGGACTCCAAGGTACTAGTATGGCTTCTCCCCATGTGGCCGGGGTGGCCGCCATGGTGAAGTCTGCGGGTGTGCAAGATCCCGACCAAGTAGAACAGGTACTGCTGAAATCTGTTCGATCGGTTGGTGAAGACCCCTTGAACCACTATGGAGCTGGTCAATTAGATGCGGCAGAAGCCGTAAAGCTAGCGAGCAAAGGCCAGTTGAGCTTCAATGACTTCTTCAAGTGGTTGAACGACAATGGTTACCTGAACCTGAAATTCTGGTTCGATGGTGGTGCGGTGGCACTGTTGCCTAAGATTGCGATGGTGCTGGGTTCCTACCTGTTTGCTTTCATCGTGCGCAACTATTTTCCCTTTGCTTGGACGATGTCTTTGGGCACCGGTCTGGTGGCTGGCAGCAGTGGCATCTTTCCCCTACGCGGACTCTATTTTTATGATCTCGACCAAACTCCTTTCCGGATGGCTGGTAGCTCTCTGGCGGAAATGGGTAATGCGATCGCCGGTAACGGTATTCTGAATCCGCTGTTTGCTAGTGCCCTAATCCCGGTGTTCCTGTTGGTGTTCCTGTGGTCGAATACTACGGGGCGGCGGTTTGCGATCGGTCTGACCATCGGTACGGCGGCCTGTCTGGCTGTTAATGCCGTGGTGGATCCCCAAACGTGGCTGTTGGGGAATGGGGTAGTGGCTCAGGTCTTTTTGGCTGCCAATGCGCTGCTCTGTTTCGTGCTTGGTCACTTTAGCCTGAAGGCGGAGGCCCAGCAGTGATCCAAGTGCAAGGAACGATCGAAAAGAAGGATATCGGCATGGGTGCCTGGGCCTTGGTGGCCGATAATGGCACCACCTACGAGTTGCTGAAGTGTCCTGCGGATCTGCGCCAGGCGGGGTTGCGGGTGGAAGTGAGCGGAGCGATCGACGACCAGGCCATGACTGCGGCGAATATCGGCCCGGTGTTGGTGGTCAGCTCTAGCAAACAGATTCCTTCATGAAGGCGATTTTGACTATTTTGCTGCGGGTTTTGGTGCTTTCTACGGCCATCTCCTGCGGCATTGTCTTTGGCGGGCCACTTCTGAACATTCCAGCTAATACCACTACTGCTACAATTGGAGTGCTTTTACCATCCCTCGTCCTTGGGGTACTAATGGGATGGTGGCAAAGTACAGAGAATTAGCAGAATTGAGGTGTGGGAGTGCAGTTTGGTCAATGGCTCGGCCTAGTAGTTACCTTAATTAGTTTGTATGTGGTCTGGCAGATTCGCCAGTTGTTGCTGATGGCCTTTGGGGCCATTCTTTTGGCTACATCTCTGAACCAACTGGCTCGTTATTTTCGCCACCAGTGGAAGATTCCCCGGAGTCGGTCGCTGTTGCTGGCTCTGATGACTTTTTTAGGTACGTTGGTTGCTTTCTTTTGGGCGATCGTCCCTTCCCTGTCTACCCAGGTGCGGGAAATTGGCACTAGCCAAATCCCTCGTCTATTGCGTTTGGCTCAGACTTGGGAAGTCACTTTGCGCCAATATGTACCAGAGTCCATGCTGCCGGATATGGAGAAGCTGCCTCAACAGGTGCAACCAGTGTTGCAATCGCTGCTGGGTAGTTCTTTGGCGATATTTTCTGGTTCCTTAGGGACGCTGCTGAATCTGTTGTTGCTGATCGTGTTGACGGTCATGATGCTGGTGCAGCCCCAAGCCTATCGGCGGGTTTTCGTTTCTTTGTTTCCCCAGTTCTACCGCCAGCGGGTGGAAGAGATTCTGGATGAGTGCGAGGTTTCGTTGGGGAAATGGGTGGTAGGAGCGATGATTGGGATGGTGGCGATCGCGCTGCTGACTACGCTTGGTCTCTATGTTCTAGGTGTCCCGGCTCCTTTGGCTTTGGGGATTTTGGCCGGACTGCTGAATTTTATTCCTAACCTTGGGCCGACTTTGAGTGTGATTCTGCCGATGGGGATTGCACTGTTGGATAGTCCGCTGAAGTCTTTGCTGGTGTTTATTTTGTATTTTATCGTCCAGCAAATCGAAAGCAGTCTGCTCACGCCCTATATCATGTCTCGGCAAGTGTCTTTGCTGCCCGCACTGACTTTATTGGCTCAGTTGTTCTTTGCCAGTTTCTTTGGTTTTGCTGGGCTGATTTTGGCTCTACCGCTCAGTGTGGTGACGATGATTTGGTTCCGATCGGTGTTGATTGAGGATGTGCTGAACAATTGGCGCAGGCGTCCGCTGATGTTGCAGGCGGCTCCCCCATTATTGGATCCATGGGAGGCTCCAACCAACGAATTAGTAGCCAGTGAGTTGATATCTACCACTTCCCACGATGCCGGAGCAGAATAATGCGCACAATTGAAGAAATTAATGATCGGATTGCTACGGGTAAAGTGGTGGTGTGCTCGATTGAGGAGTTCAAAGCTCTGGTGCAGGAAGTGGGGGTAGCCAAGGCGGCCAAGCAGGTGGATGTGGTGACCTGTGGTAGTTTCGAGCCGATGGAATCTTCGGGGGCGATTTTGAATTTGGGCCACACGGATCCACCGATTAAGATCCGCCAATGCTGGTTGAATGATGTGCCTGCCTATGCGGGCTTTGGGGCGGTGGATTTGTATTTGGGGGCGACCCAGGGTGTTGATGGGGGAGAGTTGGAGGAACGGGGTGGCGGTCATGTGATTGCGGATCTGATTGCTGGTAAGACGGTGGAGTTGCGGGCGATCGGTCAGGAGACGGATTGTTATCCGCGTGCTAGCCTGAATACCATGATTACGAAGGATTCGATCAATCAGTTTTATCTGTATAATCCGCGCAACCTGTATCAGAATTTTATTGTGGGGGTGAATGGGGGTGATCGAACTCTCCATACTTATCTCGGCCCGTTGCAGCCTCGCTTGGGCAATGCGGTGTTTTCGAATGGGGGGGCAATTTCGCCGCTGTTTAATGACCCGGAGTTGCAGGCGATCGGGATTGGGAGCCGGATTTTCTTGGGCGGCGGAATTGGCTATGTGGCTTGGGAGGGGACGCAGCATTTTCCGTTGCAAAAACGGTTGGAAAATAATACGCCTGTGGGGCCAGCTGCTACTTTGGCATTGATTGGGGATGCGAAGCAGATGGATCCCTATTGGGTCAGGGGTTGCCACTTTAAGAAGTATGGTTCTTCGCTGATGTTGGGGGTGGGGGTAGCGATTCCGATTTTGAATGAAAAGGTAGCTTTGGGTTGTTCGATCGAGGATGACCAAATTGTGGCTCCGGTGGTGGATTTTTCGATTCCCCGCCGGGTTCGACCGACCTTTGGTTTGGTTAGCTATGCTCAACTAAAGAGTGGCAAGATTAAGGTGGATGGCAAGGTGGTCAGAACTGCGCCCCTAGTGAGTCTGTATCGATCGCTGGAAATCGCCAAGATTCTGAAGGATTGGATTTTGGCAGGGAAGTTTACGCTGACAGCTCCAGTGGCTCCCTTACCGCCCGATCGGACTTTTATTCCCCAGGATCGGCGCAGTAATGAGATCTTGAATGATGAATGATCCTCAGCCATCTCCTGGGGCAAGGCTGTTGCCGGTTGTCCTTCTGGTAAATGGATTCCAAGTATCTAGATCGGCAACGGGTTGGCTGAGCAAATAGGCTCGCTGCTGCTCCGTGAGTCCTTGGACTTGATAGAAATCTGCTCCGGCAATACTTTCCAGCGAATCAAACTCCACCCCCGTCAGATCCGCAGCCCGCAGATCGGCTCCGGCCAAGTTGGCTCCATTCAATCCGGCTGACCGCAGGGAAGCACCAGCTAAATAAGCTTTACGTAAATCCGCTTGCCCCAAGCGAACTCGCTGTAGGTTAGCCCCCGTCAGGTCAACGCCGCCTAGATAAGCTCCTAGCATCATCGCACCCGATAGATCAATGCCTCGCAGGTTGGCAGTATTGAGGCTGGCCCCATTGAGGTTAGCGTGAGGCCCGATCGCCCCCGTGGACTTGTAGGCAAACCCCTCGGGCCAAACTGTGGCCGAGTCGTAGCGAGCGCCCTGGAGCTTGGCATCGGTCAGATTGGCTCCCGCCAGGTTAGCTCCGGTGAGGTTCGATCGATACAAGCAGGTTTCGGTGAAATCCACGCCACCCAGGTCTGCCCCTTGGAAATTGGCCCCCCGCAGATCGGCTTGGCTGAAATTGCTGCCAGCTAGGTGGCCGTGGCTGAAATTGACCCCAATCAGGCTGGCCCGATGTAGCTGAGCACTGGGCAGGGCAATCCCATGGAGGTCGAAACGGTAGAGATCGTAGCTAGCTAAGTTACCAGCTTGCAAATCTTCGATGAGTGCAGCAGAGATCGTGAGCATAAGGAAACAGGTTGAAAACTCCAATAAGTTATTTTTTACAGATAAATCTTTACCACTATCATCAACTTAGTCCAGCAAAAATAATTGGTATGTTACAAAAGTTTAAGGAGAAGACTTTTTGTTTGAAGTTTTGTGTTAGTTTCTAGGGTGGGGATACCCATATTTAGCAAAATGCTTGCTGTAGTTAGTTTGTCAGAAACTAATTGTACTTTGTATCAGGTTCTCTATTTCCGCAGAGAAAATATTTTCTGTGGGACTTAACTTTTATTAATTTTAATTTTACAGGAGACGACGATCGTGGCTCTTTGGTTAACAGATGCAGATCCAGTTGAATTGCGTACTAACGCTAGTGAAGAAACTTTGCAAACCGTTATTCGCGCTGTTTATAAGCAAGTGCTAGGCAACGCTCATATTATGGAAAGCCAGCGGCTCTCCAGTGCTGAGTCGTTACTGCGCAATCAGAGTATTACTGTCCGAGATTTTGTCCGAACTGTAGCTCAATCCGACCTATATCGATCGCTGTTTTTTGATACTTCTTCTCCCTATCGATTGGTTGAATTGAATTTCAAGCATTTGTTAGGTCGCGCCCCCAGCGACCAGCAGGAAGTATCTGAGCATGTGGTGATTTACAACCAACATGGTCTGCGGGCCGAAATCGATTCCTATATCGATAGCGAAGAGTACAGCACCAACTTTGGTGAGAACACTGTACCCTATGCTTGTGGTAATAAAAGTCAAGTCGGCCAGAAGAATGTCAATTTCAATCGCACCTTTGCCCTGATGCGCGGTGATGCCACCAGTAGTAGCAATAGCAATGGCGCAAAACTGATCGGTGATGTGGCTGGGAATTTGGCTACGAAAATCGTGGCTCGGGCAGGTGCTTCCGGTGTTTATGACAACACGGGCAAGCGTTTCTTGTTAACGATCATCAAGTCTGCTGCTGGTATTCGTTCGGCCAGAAGTACTTCTGCGATCTCTGTCGGCTACGACCAGCTGTCAGCGAATATCCAAAGAATTCAGAAAAGTGGCGGTAAGATTCTGAGCATCAGCGAAGTCTAATCCTCGATCGAGTTTTTATCAATCAAGACTCTCCTCGTTGGGAGTCTTTTTTTGGGGCTAGGATATCTGTTCAAGGCTAATGGGAGCATTTGGAGCTTGTATGATCACATTAGCCAAAACCAATGCTAAATTATGACAGTCGCCGCGACTCCTGATCCCATCGAGCACTGAAAATGACAGCGAGGCAATCAATGGTCAGCCGCTGTTAATCAATTACTAGCCCTCGACTCAACAAATACCTGGCCACAAATATGTAGATGAGGCTCATCAATCTAAAGTATATTTATTGGATATCAGAATCAGGAGGAGCTGACTGGTAAGATTCCTGCATTTCAACTTGTTTTACCCCCTGAATGTGGTGTAGACCATCAACTAGATGAGGTTCTATCGAGCCAGTGATAATACCAATACTTAGTAAGACTTGCTCTATATTTACCCCGTGAGATTGCAGGTTTTGAGAAATCCCTTCTATCTCAGGTAAATTTTCATCGCGAATAGATATGGATATTTTAATCGGAGACATCTTAGCACCTCGAATGCCGGGTGAATTTTGAGCCAAAGCATCGCTTGATAAATAGATAGGTGCATTGTAAAATAATACTACTGAGGTTTCAATATTTGTTAGTGTCCAAGGACAAAAAGTCATCTGGCGTTCAAACATATTGCAGTGAATATTATTTTCAACCTATCTACTTATCACTATAGCAAGTTTATCTCGCCTCACCACCAGATGTTTAGAAAGGTGCTTGCACTAAACCAATTCCTACATCAGTCGAGGGTAAGGGCAACCTTTGAGCATTTTGCATTAACAAAGCCCAAAGTTCGAGTCCTCTTTTACCAGTGGCTTCAGCGTAAAGAGCAGCGATTCCCGCAACATGGGGAGTGGCCATACTCGTTCCACTAATTGATTTATATCTAGATGGTCCTTCGACAGCACTAGGATCAGTTGTCCAAGTGGAATACACCTGAGGGAGAGGAACTCGTCCAGCATTACCACCTGGTCCAGCAATATCAATAGCACCACCATTAGGATTAATCGAACTATTAGAGAAGAATGAAATACCCAGCTGAGCATCTAGTGCAGCTACAGCTATAATAGAGGGACAATTGGCTGGACGACCGACCGGGTTACGAGCACTTGGCCGGCGGCTGTCATTACCGGACGCTGCAATAATCAAAGTGCCTTTACTGAGAGCGCGTTGTGCCACAGTTTCATAAATCTGTGAATAAGCCTCGCCAGTTCTAGCAGCGGCACCTAAAGACATCGAAATAATGTGGCAACCGTTAGCGATCGCCCAATCAATACCAGCCAAAATACCGCCATCAGCACCAGAACCCTGATTGCTCAAAACTTTGCCAACAAAAATATTTGCGTTGTAAGCAATGCCATAACGCATGGGCGACAGGGGATCAGGTGGATTGAGAGGGCCACAAGAAGTTCCAATACAGTGAGTACCATGACCTTGTAAATCCTGGACTTGTTCACCTGTGATAAATGATTGAGTTGTGACCGAACGTCCCGAAAAGTCTGGATGATTTATATCAAAACCTGTGTCTAGCACTGCAACTTTAATTCCCGCACCACTATAACGACTCCCAATCGCTTTAGTTGCTTGTAGACCCCAAGTAGCAGCACCATTATCAGAAAAAGCTGAAGTGGTTAATTGTTGATCTGGCGCAACGTCACCATTACTCAAGCTGCCTACTAAATTGCTAATCCCGTCCTTGTAACCCTGGAGATAATTAGCTGTATCACCATTGATTACAATACTTCCGATCGCATGCATGATCTGTTCTGGTTCAGCTGCCAAGATTGGCTGTGAGCCAGCTACTGCAGCACGAAGAGATTGCAATTGATTAGGGTCTAAGGATACTACTGCTACCCCGATGTTACTCATTGCGGAATCATCAATTTCTCTAGACCCTGTCGCATTTGTGATGGCAGAGATCCCAGCATTCCCAGAGTCTTCAGGAAGTAAGACTAAGTAACGACCAGTTGTTTGAGTCGGTCTTATTGACAAATCATTGTTCATGGTGAAAGTCCTGAATGAATTGATTATTATTTGTCCCAGATAAAATATCGTAGTACAACCTACCTTTATCTGTTCATGTAGCCAGCTCTATCTTTGTTGTTGACAATTTAATCCTCACTCCCATGAATGATATGGATTGGCGAAGAGAAAACCCAGCCCCATCCTTGTATCTAGCTCTTGGTGCCCACAGAATTCCCTTCCATTATCAAATGGCTAATTCTCTGGCAGGACAACATACAAAAAGCATGCATTTTCATTTTTGGATGGTGATGTACCCCCATGTATCAACACTGAATTTGTTGCTTGAGCTATTCTGGACAGATTTTAAAATCTTTCCATCCATAAAGTTATTGATTGAATTATCTCTTTGAAGAAGATACTACTCTTGAAGTGACTGTGTCGTCAGTAAGAAAAAGTGAGTTATTGTTTTCATTGATGTGAATTTTTGTAAATCAAACAAAGCCTGTTGATTGGTAGCGCTGCGGGAAGTAAGACTCGACGCGCCACTCGTGCACTTGGGGTTACCTCAGGTGATCGTGAAGCACTAGAATCTGCTTCCCCGACCTAGCCAAGGGCATTGTCATGAATTTCAAGAGGGCATCGCGTCCACCCAACTTATCCTGATCAGTTCTGGTCAAATGGCTTTTGCCCCTAGCTGCTCCAGCTTTCGCGGTCGCCCAGATTGCTGCGGCCACCCTTATTATCATTAGTAGGCATATTGTTCTTTGCTTTGTTGGCACTCCGCTTCAGGGCATCCAAGCGCGACTCATAGCGACGGCGGAGATTTTTCTTGGAAGTGTCATCGATCAAAGTCTTCAGCGCGCTGGCCAAACTCTTGTAAGCATTCGGCAGAGTGTACCCGAAGCGCGTGGCCAAGGCGATCGCCCGCTCATCGGCCTCCACCGCCTCCTTTACATAGCGTTCGTTGTTATTCCGAGCATAGAGGCGGTAGCCAGAAACCCCACAGAGAGCCATGGCCAACACCAACAACAGACCGTCTCTAACCCACAGTTCGCCTACGGCACCACCGAGACCGATCGCCAAGGCTGCCATTTCCCAGCCATCCCGAGGGATCGTATCCTGTTGCACTCGTGCCACCTCATGCCAAAACAACAGGTTGCGCTGGTCGATTGCCAGTTTTTCCCACTTCACCAAGTCAATTTGAATTTCCACCTGGTCTTTGCCGATTTCTTCCGATCGCACCAACGGTGGATTAACTTCCGTGGAAGTCTCCACGGTCACCCAACTCTGTAATTCGGGTGGAATGATGCTCTTCAGGCGGCGCAATTCATTCATTTCCGCCCGCGCGGACGCTGTGGTGTAGGACATAAGGGTGTCAAAGCTCTGAGCGATATATAGGTTAATTGTAGCGAGTAGCTTCCCAAATGGATATCGGGAAATCCGCCCAAGGTGTTGAGGTGGGGCATTGGGCACATGGCAAATAGCGGATTCCCCTCTCGGAGAGGGGATTTGCATAGTCCTCTACTGGCCGCAGGCTGGGGGGATTCCCTCCAGATTCAGCGGAGTTCCAGATCCCTAAGGCTCCTAGAAATGGCTGATGATCGCCTCGGCAAATTCCGAGCATTTCAGGGGTGCCACGGGTGGCTCCATCATCCGGGCCAGATCATAGGTGACTTGGCTATGGGCGATCGCCTTGCCCAGACCCTTCTTGACTAAGTCCGCCGCCTCCTGCCAACCCATAAACTCCAGCATCATCACTCCTGAGAGGATCACCGAGCCGGGATTAATCTTATCCAGACCGGCGTGCTTGGGAGCCGTGCCGTGGGTGGCCTCGAAAATTGCCGAGTGGTCGCCAATATTCGCCCCTGGACCCATGCCCAAGCCGCCCACGATCGCCGCTGCTGCATCGGAGAGGTAGTCACCATTCAGGTTCATGGTGGCCAGAATTGAGTATTCATCTGGGCGGGTTTGGATCTGTTGGAAAATGCTATCCGCAATCCGATCGTTCACCATGACCTTCTGCTGCCATTGGCCGTTGCCGTGACTGGCCCCAATGTCTGCCAGTACCTGTTCTACGGTCTGGACAATTTTGGCCTGTTTCTCTGGAGTCAAACTATCGAACCCCGGCTCGATCGCCCGAGCATTGTCGGTGCTGGATAGGGCACTATTTTTGTCCTTATTATCCAGGATCCAAGACTCCTGCTCCGTCACACATGCTGCCCGGAATTCCGTGGTAGCTAGCTCGTAGCCCCAGTCTCGAAAAGCCCCTTCGGTGTACTTCATGATGTTGCCCTTGTGCACCAAGGTCACCTGTTGCTTGGCTGGCGGCAAGCGCAAGGCATGTTCGATCGCCCTTCTGACTAACCGCTGGGAGCCAGTCTTGCTAATGGGTTTGATGCCAATGCCCGCATCCAGCGGGATCTGCTTCTTGCCCAGTTCCGGGGTGGCCGGAATCAGTTCTTCATTCAGCAACCGGATCAGCTTTTGGCCAACTTCGTGGCCCGCCGCCCACTCGATGCCCACATAGATATCCTCGGTGTTTTCCCGATAGACAATAATGTCTAGCTTCTCGGGAGTCTTGTGGGGCGAAGGCGTACCCGCATAGTACCGGCAAGGCCGGATGCAAGAGTACAGATCGAAAATCTGGCGCAGGGCCACGTTGAGCGATCGAATACCACCCCCGACCGGCGTGGTGAGCGGGCCTTTGATGGCCACCCCATAGGTTGTGATCGCCGTCAACGTATCCTGGGGTAAATACTGGTATGTTCCATATCGATCGCAGGCTTCGTCCCCGGCATAGACCTTAAACCAACTAATCTCTTTTTTGCCACCATAGGCATGGGCTATTGCCGCATCCAAGACGCGCTGGGCGGCGGGCCAGATATCCACTCCTGTGCCATCTCCGCGAATAAAGGGAATAATGGGGTGGTCTGGTACCTGTGGTTTACCGTTCACAAAGGTAATTTTTTCACCGGTAGCGGGAGGGGATAGCTGCTCGTACATGTGTGGGTCGAACCTATGAAAATTTATGGAGTTTAGGCTGGAATGAGGAACTCATCCGATCCATATTAAGTCCGTTTGGATCGCGAGTACAGAATGCAACCAATGAATTGCTCGGAGTTTTCTCAATTTCTTCCTGACTCTAACTGTTTGTCGAGGAAAGTATCAGTATCAAATCGATCGCTATGGCGCGATACCGCTTTGCGCTCCAAAGGGAGACGCCCCCGGCTGAGCGTAGCTCTCTCGGACACCTTCCATTCACAATAAAAATTGTCCAACTCGCGTGGTACCAAGGGCTAAATGAAAAAGATTTTACTAGTGGATGACGATAAAACGTTGCAAACTGTCCTAACTCGCTATCTTGAGAAGCGGGGTTATTCTGTGACTGTAGTAACCTCCGGCATCCAAGGTTTGAAAGTATTCTCCCAAGATCCTCCCGATCTGGTGGTTTCGGATGTAATGATGCCGGGGATGGACGGCTTTGAATTCTGTCGGCGACTGCGGGCGACCCGCCCCGGACAATTGGTACCTTTTTTGTTCTTGACAGCCAAAAAAGACTTGGAAGACAGAGTTCAAGGGCACTATATGGGTGCCGATGACTATGTGACCAAGCCCTTTGAGCCAGCAGAATTGATGGCCAAGATTGAATCTCAGCTGGAACGTTCCCGCCGCATTCATTCGGAAATGATTCGCTTGTTCCAACAGATGCCCGAAGAGGCTGCGGCTAGTGAAGGCGAAGATGTTACTCCGGCGAAGCCTGTCCAAGCGCCGCTGCCCACGGAGCCAACGGAAGAACTTCCCCTCACCCCCGCAGAAGCACGGGTGTTCTGGGAAGTAATCCAGGGGTTGACCAACAAGCAAATTAGCCAGCGATTGTTCATTAGCCCGCGCACGGTGCAGACTCACCTGAGCAATATTTTGACTAAGCTCAGCCTAGAAAACCGCTCCCAACTAGTTCGCTTTGCTTTCGAACACGGCCACCGGCCGCCCCTCGCCGAAAAAGTAGAAAGCTAGCTGGATCTGGTGCTACGCATTGCCATATCAACGTCCTGCGTGGGCGTTGATTTTTTTGCCTAGGATTTGGGCTGCATGGCATTGGCTACCATCTTGACTAGCATTTCCCTGGGGACTAACCGCGACACGCCTGTAATCAACCGATTGGGCAGACCACCGTTCACCACATGGGAAACATTGGTGCCCAGTGCCGCTAGTGCTTCTTGCACAACTACTTCGGGAGTCGTTGCTTGACCATAGTTCTGGCTGGAGCTGTCATAGCCTGGCCAGCCAGATGCTTGGAAAAATTCGGTCTGAGTTGGGCCAGGGCACAGGGCTAGTACTTGTACGCCGGTTTTGGCATTCTCGGCCCAGAGCGCTTCACTAAAGCTGAGGACGAAGGCTTTGGTGGCAGCGTAGATCGCTACATAGGGCATGGGCTGGAAAGCGGCGATCGAGGCTACATTAATAATGCTGCCCTTTCCTCTAGCTTGCATGCCGGGCAAAAATTGGTAGGTGAGATCCACGAGGGCTGTGATGTTCAGCTGAATCATCCGGAGCTGGGTCTGTCGATCGATCCCCGTAAACTCGCCATAGCTGCCATAACCAGCATTGTTGATCAGCAGGTCGATCTGGCGATCGGCCACAAAATTGGTCACGGCCGCAGTGCTGTTGTCTGCGGTCAGGTCTTGGCAGAGGATTTCTACTTGGTGGCCATGGCAATCGCTTAGTTCCTTCGCTAGCTCGGCCAAGCGATCTTGTCGCCTAGCTACCAATAGCAAATCGTAGCCTCGGCTAGCCAATTCTCGAGCAAAAACGGCACCAATGCCCGCCGAAGCGCCAGTGATTAAAGCAATAGCCATGGATAAACCTCTGATAGATGAGCCTTTTATGTTAACGCAGAAAATTCTCAGACCCAGCAAGTGCAACAGTTTTTGCTAAGATATGGCTGACTATTTAAATTTTCCTATGCCTCACTCAATCGTCACGAATATTTGCGAAGGCGTTGCTGACTGCGTTAGTGCTTGCCCGGTGGCCTGCATTCATGAAGGTGCCGGAAAGAACACTATTGGCACCGATTGGTACTGGATCGATTTTTCCACCTGTATTGACTGTGGTATTTGTCTCCAAGTCTGTCCGGTGGAAGGAGCTATTTTGCCCGAGGAGCGCCCAGAATTGCAACAGCAAAATAGTTGATCCAGAAATGGGGTGGATGGAGAGCGGGTGATCGAGCTTTGTTGGCTGTTGCGGGGTGATGCGGCGGTTCGGGGGTATCCTTGGTTTGTGGCTGGTTGGGAGTAATCGGCTCCTTTAGCGGCTACGGTTTTGCGGGTGTTGGGTTAAGTGAAAATGCCAGGAGATTTTTGTAGATCGATTTCGGCCTGGTTACTGTGGTTGGAGAGTTGCCAGCGGCCATTGGTGACTAGGCTATGTTGCTGCCATTCATCGGTAGGCTTCGGAAAGTCCGATCGAAAATGACCGCCGCGACTTTCGGTGCGGAAGAGAGCCGAGCGCAGAATCAGAGCGCCAATATCTAGCAAATTGCGCGTTTCAGCCCAGAGGCGCAGGTCGGCGAAGGGATATGTGGAAGGCCAGTTGAGTACTTGATCGGGTTGGAGCTGGGAGATCGATTGGCTCAAGGGCAGCTGATCGAATTGGGCTTGCCAGTCTTGAAACTGTTGCAATCCTCTTTGGAGACCGGTGACTTCTCGCACTATTCCAGCAGTTTGCCAAGCGATCGCCGGAATCTGCTGCCTGATTTCGGCAATTATGCGCTGCTGCTCCTGCCAGTCTGTGGCTGGTATGGGTAGCGTCTCGGTGCTGCGCTGCGTTGCGGAGGATGCGGTGGGTAGCAGTAAATTGGCGAACTCCGCTCCGAACACCAAGCATTCCAATAGCGAATTACTGGCCAACCGATTGGCTCCATGAACGCCGGTACTGCTGACTTCGCCGACGGCATAAACTCCTGGAATGGAGGTTTGGTTGTGGAGATTGGTGGTCACGCCGCCCATCCAATAGTGAGCTGCTGGGGAGACGGGGATGGGGGCTTGGAAAATATCTACTCCCCAGCTTTGGCAGACCGCCATGATATTGGGGAAGCGATGAGCGATCGTGGCTGGCTCGATCGGCCTTAAATCCAACCAGACCCGGTCTTGACCTTGTTTTTGGAGATGGTCAAAAATAGCTCGGCTGACCACATCACGGGGGGCTAGCTCTCCGGCTGGATGGTATTTAAAACAAAAGCGATCGCCCTGATCATCCACTAAATGAGCGCCTTCGCCCCGCACGGCTTCACTGATCAGAAAGCGCGGTGCGCCGGGGATATTCAGGGCGGTGGGGTGAAATTGAAAAAATTCCAAGTCCGTCAGTAGACCTCCAGCCCGATCGACCATGGCGACCCCATCGCCGGTACTTACTGCTGGATTGGTGGTATGGGCGTAGACTTGACCGCCGCCACCGGTGGCCAGGACGACTGCGGTGGCGCGTAGCCACCGAATTTGTTGGCCGTAGGCGAGGGATAAACCGCGACATTGGCCGGCTTCCAACCATAGGTCTAAGGCGAAGGCCGGATCGATCGTCCGAATGTTCGATCGTTCTTGAACCCGCGCCAGTAACACCTTCATGACCGTGCGGCCGGTGGTATCGGCGGCATGGAGCACCCTGGGCCGAGAGTGGGCCGCTTCTAAAGTTAGTGCCAATCGATCTTTGTTTTCGGCCGTGACTACCCGATCAAAGTCCACGCCCATCCGCAACAGCTCTGCCACACAGCGGGCGGCGTTTTTCACTAAAAATTCCACGGCGGCTCGATCGCAGAGTCCATCGCCAGCGGCGATCGTGTCTTGGACGTGCAGGTCGATCGAGTCTTCGGGGTCTACTACCGCTGCAATTCCTCCCTGTGCCCAGTTGCTGGCAATCGGTGGCGATTCGGCGGCCTCGATTTGGTCTTTGCTGATAATGGCAATCTGGAGGTGTGCGGGCAAACAGAGAGCTGTATAGAGACCGGCTGCACCAGCTCCCACGATAATCACATCGTAGTAGTCAGCCAGTTCGGTGGACGGATTAGGATCGGTCAAATTGAGGCGGGGAATTAATTTTGAGTCACATTATACATTCCCAAGGCTAAGACTGCATTTTGCCCACCAAAGCCAAAGCTCCAGCAGAGGGCTTGGCGTAAGGGTTGGCGAGTGGCCGTTGGCGTAGCCTCTCCTGGGGAGAATCGCACCAGGTTGAGATCCGCAAAGGCCAAGTCGCGGCAGCCAACGCTGGGTGGTAAGGTCTGATGGTAGAGGGCCAACAGTGTAAAAGCAGTGCCGATCGCTGAGGCTGCTCCTAGGGTGTGGCCGATCGCGCCTTTGCTGCCACTCACCGGCAGGCCGGGGAAAAATTGATCGACCAAGGCTGCTTCGTAGGCATCGTTGAGCTGGGTGGCCGTGCCATGGAGATGGATGTAGTCAATATCCATGGCTGATAGTCCACTATAGGTCAGGCAGCGCTGTACGGCTTCTGACCCGGCTCCGCCCCCCACATCCCAGGGATGAGCCGCATCGTTGGTCATCGCTGCTCCCAGGATGCGACCGTAGATTCTTGCTGCTCGGGCTTCCGCCAGATCCCGGCGCTCCAAAGCCAGCAGTGCACCGCCTTCCCCGAGCACCAGACCTTGCCGCTGTCGATCGAAGGGATAGCAGCCATCCTCGGCCAACACGCCCATCTGCCGGAAGCCCGCAATACTCAACGGCCCGATCGGTGCTTCTACTGCCCCCACGATCGCTCTTTCTACTCGACCGCTGGCTACTAATTGATATCCTCGCTCGATCGACCAAATCCCCGTTGCACAGGCAGCCATTGGGGCCAGGACTGCTCCCTGACTGCCCACTTGGCGCGCTACGGCGATCGCCGGCATGTGTGGCAGGTAATCTATGGCGCACTGCCTGACTCCCCAGCGGGCAAATTCTTCCCAGGTGGTTTGATAAGAGCGACTAGAACCGACCACCACCGCGCAGTCCAGAGGCTTTGACCAACCAGCATCCGCTAGTAAAGATACTGTGAGGTGATCAATGAGGCTGGATAGCCTCGGTCTAGGTTGGGAATCGAGAGCGTCAATGGTGGCTAACGGGAGCGCAGGCAAATCGGCTAAGGGCTGCTGAATGCTAATTCCCGTGAGGTTTTGGAGCAGACCTTGCCAACTTTGTCCCAGATCGCCTAGGGCCGATCGTAGAGCTATCCCCGTACAAACCACTTCCTGCATATTAATTACCAAAGGAAAGGGCGCTTCATAGAAGCGCCCTTTCCTATAAACTTACGGGATTGACGGGGCTCGAACCCGCGACCTCTGCCGTGACAGGGCAGCGCTCTAACCAACTGAGCTACAATCCCAAATTTTCAGACATCTTCCATTATGGGTAGCAGGGTCCATATTGTCAATAGCTAGCAAGATCTTTCTGGTGGCCATAGTTGCCAACTTGCCGTAGTTGAGCCTCTATTTCGGCGGTGGCTGGCCCCGTCCACCAGTTTTCCTGGCTGGCGATTACCTCCGGTACAGTGAAGCTGAACGGGAACATTTCCATTCTTTTCGTTCTCAATTACTCTAGTTGGCAGGATGAAGATCCTCCACATTTATTCTTTCATTTTGTATACGTGATGTCACATTCACAAATAGGTTATGCTATAGCTCGGTTCTATTGGCCAAAAGCCAATGGAGGAAAGGGGGAAAGTCTGGTGCAAACCCAGCACTGTCTCGCAGCTGTGATGTGATAGATAAAAGATCGCTAAGTCAGAATGCCCGCCGGATAGCTATTCCAAATCTGTGCGAGGCACACAGTCAAAATTATGACAACCAAAGTTCCCTGGATTGCTGCGAGGAATTTCCCCCACAGCTGCTCTGGCCTGCTCTGTGGCATTTCCACTATACGGTCTGCCGCCCAGGCTAGTGCCAATGCTAATAGATTGGGTACCCTGAAGATCGGTGGTACTCACCTTCTTGCCCAAAGCCAGCCATCTCTGGCGCTGACAGTTGGCTGGACAGAGGAAATGAATGGGAACTAGGAACTATGCCGATCAGTGTTGCCTGGGCCCTTGGCAAAACCACTTTATTCAACAGAATATTCTGTCGATCGGCTACCAGGCTTGGCAGGGATTTTCTGTCTGCGGCCGAGGACTAGTGTCCTGTGCGGTGGATCTGCCCACCACCCTGGTGGATTGGCGGATCGCAGTTGTTCCATACCACCTCCAGTTTATCCCTGTTGCCCAGTTAGAGAGCTGTTTAGATCCTTTGGAGTTAGATTTCTTGACAATTCGCGACCTACTGCCGATCGTCTGCACTTACCAGCCTCATCAGGAGCTAATTGTTTTGCTTGCCGGTGGTGGTCAAGTGGAAATTGACTGGTTGAAAAACATGGCAATCGCGCCCCAGAGCTGCTATGAGCAGGTGCAGCAACGTTGGCTGGAATTCCAAGTTGGAGACACTATGACCTGGAAAAGTGGCTGAATCCTTAACAAGTAGCTAAGTCCTCGGACAATTGCCATCCCAAATTTACCTACCGTACAAAGATATTCCCAACATGCAAACCACTTCCGAATCGTCCGTAAGTCTTCGACCGCGCTGGTATGTGATTATTACCACCATCTTTCAGCACTTGGCTGTAATTCCGGCCTTCTTCCCAGAGTTCTTTAACTGGTCGGCGGTGGGCGTAGCTGTATTGCTGCACTTTATTACCATGGGCTTGGGCATTTCCCTAGGCTTCCATCGGTTGGCCACTCATCGCAGCTTCAAAGCTCCCAAATGGCTGGAGTACTTCTTCGTACTCTGCGGCACCCTGGCGGCTCAGGGCAGTGTAATGGGCTGGGTGGGATATCATCGGATGCATCACTTGCATTCTGACCAACCCGAAGACCCCCATGATTCGAGCAAGGGCTTCTGGTGGAGCCATATGGGTTGGCTAATGTACGATATTCCCAACGAACCCGAGCGCTATCGGCTGACCAGGGATATTGCTGATGATCCGTTCTATGTCTTTTGCCATAACTACCACACCCAGCTTCAGATTGCTCTCGGCTTTCTTTTGTATGGGATCGGTGGCTGGCCCTTTGTGGTGTGGGGGATCTTTGTCCGGTTGTTTGTTGGTCATCATGCTACTTTCTTTGTGAACAGTGCCTGCCATATTCTCGGCTACCGCAGTCACGATAGCAAGGATACTTCCACCAATTGCTGGTGGGTGGCACTGCTGACTTTTGGGGAAGGCTGGCACAATAATCATCATGCCTACCAGTCTTCGGCCCGCTTTGGTTTGGATTGGTGGGAAGTAGATATGGTTTGGTGGGTGATTTTGGGGTTGGAAAAACTGGGCCTAGTCTCTAATGTGAAAACCCCTACCATCAAGAAATCAGCCTAGAATTTGTTGTGAATTCCAATGTTTCCATAGAAAAGGGAGGAGCAGGTTTCAAACCTACCCCTCCCTTTTTCCTTGACTTTTGTAGTTGCCTTAACGCATCGCGAAATCTTCAGCCAACTGCTGGCGATTGATCGGATACCGCACCATCAAACCTTCTCCGGCTAGAGGATTCTCTTCATCCAGCGGCTGACCTTCTATGGAAATGAAGACCCGCCCATTGGGATTGAGGCTGGTGGCCGTATAGACCACTTGGTGTAGGCGGTTAATCATGGAAGCACTGCCGCCACCGGCTAGGAACTCCTTCGATAGGTCTATGTAGACATCATTGGTATCTACTCTCATGCTCAGCAGCTTGGTATTCGCTGGGATGGAACTATTGCGACTGGAGAAGTTGGGGTTGGAAAGTAATTGGCTAAAGGCTGCGCTCAGCATTAGATAAGAAGAAGTCTGGGGAGCCAGAGCCACTTGCACTGGTATCACCCTGGTGCGATTTTTCTCTACCAGTACCCAGTAAGAAGCGGCCTGGGGCTTTTGAATGACTTTGACTCCAGCCGTAGGAATCTCTGCAACTGCCACACTCTGGGCGATCAGCAGGGTAGCGATCGTTGCCAAAACTTCTTGAACTTGCCAAAACTTGATTATCATTTGCCACCTACCTTTGTCACGAGCACCTACGACATTGAAGTCAGTCATTTAGCTTAGATGGAATTCATCTTTGGAGAATGGCAAAGGTAGTAAAAACCCCCTTTGGGAACTTTCGTTCCTTCTCTGACCTCAGCTATTTATCGTAAGCAAAAAGTATGAGGAAATCATGAAGGTACAGGGTGATTTTTGTCACTTTTTGTAAAGAGAGCGACCTCTCAATCTAGCATTCTGACTAGTCTTGGGGCTGTGGCGCTAGTTTCCGATGGTTTCTTAGTGTAAGAAGTGACGCTGGCCCGTGAAAACCATCACTAAGCCCAATTCATCCGCAGCGGCGATCGAGTCCGCATCGCGCATGCTGCCGCCGGGCTGGACGATCGAGGTGATACCGGCTGCTGCTGCGCTGCGCACCGAATCATCGAAGGGGAAGAAGCCATCGCTAGCTAAGGCTGCTCCTTGGGCTGCTGTACCGGCCTGGGTGAGGGCGATCTGAGCCGAGCCTACCCGATTCATTTGACCCGCGCCTACGCCGATTGTCACACCTTGGTGAGCAATCACTATCGCGTTGGACTTCACATGTTTCGAGACTTTCCAGGCAAAGAGCAGATCGGCCAATTCTATGGGGGTGGGCTGCTTTTTGGTCACTACTTGCCAAGCAGCGGTGGACTCGATTCCATCATCCGCTGTTTGGACTAGATACCCCCCGGCGATCGCTTTGATTTGTAAGGGACTGCCCGCAGCTAATTCTGGCAAGGTCAGCACGCGCAAGTTTTTTTTGGCGGCGAGGATGGTTTGAGCGACGGCGCTACAGCTCGGAGCCACGATGCATTCCAAGAAAGTCTTGCCCATAGCCGTAGCCGTCGGCCCATCGATTTCCCGATTCAGGGCGACGATCCCCCCAAAGGCGGAGGTATCATCGGCGGCATAGGCTTTCTCATAAGCTTCCAATAGGGTCTCGCCTAGGGCCGTCCCGCAGGGGTTGTTGTGTTTGATGATGGTGGCTGCTGGTTGGTCATTGAATTCCACCACGATTTGGCGAGCGGCTTCTAGATCCACTAAGTTGTTATAGCTCAGCTCTTTGCCTTGGATTTGGACGGCGGCGGCCCAGCCGCTGGCTTGACTGCCGGTGCGATACCAAGCGGCGGGCTGATGCGGATTCTCGCCGTAGCGCAGGGTTTGCTGGAGCTGACCGGCGGGGGGCAAAAAGGTCTCTGGCAACTGGGTGTTGCTCAGATAGGCAGCGATCGCGCTGTCGTAGGCGGCGGTGTGGGTGAAGGCTTCTAAGGCGCGGTCTTGCCGGAATGCAGCCGGGGCGGAGCCGTGATCCGTCAGGGCTTGCAGATAGTTATCGTATTGCTGGGGATTGGTGAGTACCGTGAGATGGGCGAAGTTTTTGGCGGCGGCTCGGATCATTGCTGGCCCACCGATATCGATTTGTTCGATCGCCTCGGCCAAGGTGACACCGGCTTTGACAATGGTGGCGCTAAAAGGGTAGAGGTTGACCACTACGAGGTCGATCCCCCGGATGCCTTGGGCTTCTAAGTCAGCCAGATCTGTGGCTAAGTCTTTGCGGGCCAGGATGCCCCCATGAATTTTGGGATGCAAGGTTTTCACCCGGCCGCCCAGGATCTCTGGTGCGCCCGTATAGTCAGCCACTTTGGTCACCGGGATCCCCGCTTCTTTGAGGGCTGCTGCGGTGCCGCCGCTGCTGATAATGTCGAAGGAAAAGCGCTCCACTAGCTGCTTGGCAAAGTCGATCAGACCGGTTTTGTTGGAAACGCTCAGGAGGGCTAGGGGCATGGGAAAAATCCTTAAAAATCAGCAGAGAGCATTATAGGGCTTCGGTGACCCCCAAGCTGCGCAGCTGTTCGATCGAATTATCTAGCTCTTCCTTGTTGCCCTGCTGACGATAGAGTTTAATGGCTGTCCGAAAGTCCTGAATTGCGCTAGCTCGCTCGGCCAAACGGTTTTTACGCAGCAGCCCCCGTTGGTAGTAGGCGTAGGCATAGTCCGGAGCAATCGTAATTAATTTGTTGTAATCGGCCAGCGCTCCCCGCAGATCTCCCAACTTTTCGGCTTTCAGAATTGCCCGATTGAGGTAGGCTCGCCGATAGTCCGGATTGATTTCAATTGCACGATCGTAGTCAGCTAGAGCGCCAGAAAAATCTTGCAATAAATCGGCTTTCAAGAAGCCCCGATTGTTGTAAACATTGAATTTCTTTGGATCGAGCTGAATAGCCCGGTTATAGTCCGCTAAGGCTCCCTGTGGGTCGTTCAATTGGGTTGCTTTCAAGATTCCTCGACTGCCATAAGCAGATGCGTTGAGGGAATCTATCTGAATTGCGCGATTCAGGTCGGCCAAGGCTCCTTGCGGATCTGCCAAATGCTCGGTTTTCAATAAACCGCGCAGGCTAAAAGCTCTACTATCTTGGGGATCGATCGCGATCGCCATGTTCAAATCGGCTAAGGCTCCTGATAGATCTTTTAGATGGCTGGATTTCAGCTGGGATCGATTGTGATAGGCCAACAAAAACCGAGAATTAATCGCAATGGCCCGATCGTAGTCAGCTAAAGCTCCAGCAAAGTCCTCGAGATTCGTTGATTTCAGGTTTGCGCGGTTGTAATAGGCATCTGCATATTCAGGAGCGACGGCAATGGCTTGATCGTAGTCAGCCAGGGCACCGGTAAAGTCTCGCAATCTGTCGGTTTTCAGGTTGGCTCGATTCAAATAAGCTTCTGGCTGCCTGGGGTTAATGGCAATCGATCGGGCATAGTCTTGTAATGCGCCTGGGGTGTCCCCCAGTTGCTCCGCCTTCAAAAGACCCCGATTATGGTAGGCCGCGTAAGATTCTGGATCGAGGGCAATGGCTTGGCTGTAGTCCAATAGGGCCCCCGCCGGATCTTTTTGCAAAGTCTTCAAGTTGGCTCGGTTATAATAAAAATGTGCCACACGGGGATTAATCGAAATAGCCCGATTGAGATCGGCTAGGCCCCCTTGGGGATCGTTCAGTTTTTCGGACTTGAGAAAACCACGATTGCTATAGGCATCAGCGTCGTTAGGAGCCAGGCTTAAGACTTGATCGTAATCGGCCAGGGATTTAGTGTATTCACCGATCTGTTCGTATATCGCCGCCCGACTAAAATAGGCCGCAACGTAGCGAGGATTTAGCTGAATAGCTCGGCTCAATTGACTCACAGCGTGCTTCCGGCCGGCACTGCCCTGTTCGCCTGGATCCACCCAAGCGTTAAAGCCAGCAATAAAGAATTCGTCGGCAGTAACGGATTCCGCCCGATTATCTCCACTGACTAGATCGGGTCTTCCTTTGGTACCCAAGAAAATATTTTGCTCCGCCAATCCTGCCACTAACCACCGAATGGGAATGCCTCGGTTATAACCAATTTTGCTCCCCACCTCAGCTTTGTGCGCTCTTGGAGCCAAAATACCTTCACCAGTTGAAATGTATCTGGCTCCAGTATCGCTGTCTTGGGTCTTCTCCCGATACCGATCGCCTTGACCATGGATAGCTACCAATCTCCCCTGGCGATCAAAGACTCCACCACCGCTCATTCCTGGCAGGGTCTTGGCATTGTAGATCGTAGTGTAGCCCCCATCATCATCGCGCAGCCGCTTATTGACCACCGCCACTGCTGCTCCCTCACTAACAATAAAGGCTTTTGGGCTTGCCGGAAATCCGGCGGCATACACGATGTCATCTATGCGCAAGCTGTCTGGATTGGCGACCTTGGCCACCCCATAGTTACGGCTGCTCCGGAATTGCACCATTGCTAAGTCTAGGTTTTTGCCCAATAACTTCACTCCCTGCACCGGCACCGCGTATTTTTGACCATCGACCGTAGTCAGCAGATATTTTTCTGCCGATGGTAGCTTGGCGCAAAGTCTACCACCACAAACTACATGGCGATTGGTGATCAGGGTATAAAGATTTCCTTGACGATGGACAATGACCCCCGATCCTACGCTGGGACTTTTTTGGAGCCGGATCTCCACGGATCCGGCGAGAGCAATTTCCTGCACTGCTACTGCCTGGGTGTTTGGGGAAGCCCCGATCGCCAAGGGCGACGCTCCAGAAGAGAGCATTGGTGCAGACCGGCTGGCTGACGTTGCTATATTGGTGGGCCATCCCAAGATAGCAGTACAGCCCAAAGCGATGAAGTGTTTCATGAAGGCGATCGACTTTTGGTCGGTATTTTAGCACTATGACACCACGAAAAAAACGGAATCTTTCCCTGCTGCGGTGGCAAGCCCCCTTTCCGGTATCCTACTTTTACCTACTGCTTTTACCCCACCCATGCAGATCGAACCGGCGATACCAGCCAATCATTGCCCACCTCTGCGACCTTTTTTGAAATGGGCTGGTGGTAAACGGCAACTTTTGCCAGAAATTTTAGCCCACCATCTACCACCTCAGTTCCTGGGGGCGATCGAGGATCGGCAATATTTTGAGCCATTTATTGGGGCTGGAGCTGTACTGTTGGCTTTGCAACCGTCGAGAGCGACGATCGGCGACCAAAATGCCGAGTTAGTAAATTGCTATGAGGTAATTCGCGATCGCTTGCCCGAACTGATCGATACTTTGCAGGAGCACCGCAACGAAGCGGACTACTATTACAAGGTGCGCCAGTGGGATCGGCGGGATGATTTCGATCGGCGAAATGAAGTGGTAAGAGCAGCACGAATTATTTTCTTGAATAAAACTTGCTATAACGGTCTATTTCGCGTCAACAACCAAGGTCAGTTCAACGTTCCTTTCGGCCGCTATCGCAATCCAAAAATTGTAGATATCGAGGCTTTGACGGCGATTCATGAGTATCTCCGATCGGCCCAAGTCCAAATAAATCAGGGCGATTTCCAGGAAACAGTGCGATCGGCTCAGGCTGGGGACTTTATTTATTTCGATCCACCCTATGATCCCTTGACCAACACAGCTTCTTTTACTAGCTATGGTGCTGGGGGATTTGATCGATCGGCCCAGGTTCGTTTACGTGATACTTTTGAGGAGCTGCATCGGCGGGGGTGTTGGGTGTTGCTCAGCAATTCAAATACGGAGTTTATTCGCGCCCTGTACGATGGGTTTACCTTGTGTTCGATCGAGGCCACTCGCGCGATCAATTCTAATCCCCTGAAGCGTGGCAAGATCTCTGAGGTGTTGATTAAAAACTATCCATTGTTATAGATGCGCTCGTTGGCCGCCGCAGATTTAAACAAGTCCACCACCGTGCGCGGGTAGTCCACCCCAATCTGCACGCCGAAGCGTTGTTGCTCAATTGGTTGTAATTTACTCGGATCGTGGACTTTAGTGGCAGGCACTCCGGCTAGCTCTGGCAACCAAAGTTTTACATAGGTGCCCTGTGGGTCGTAGTCCTTGGACTGTTTGTAGATATTGAAAAACCGAAAGCCCCTGGCATCGTTACCAATACCCGCCGTGTAATTCCAGTTCCCCCAGTTGCTAGCTGGATCGTAGTCGATTAGTAAAGATTCAAACCACTCCGCTCCCCAGCGCCAATCGATACCTAAATTCTTGGTCAGAAAACTGGCCACATTCTGACGACCGCGATTGGACATAAAGCCGGTGGCTGCCAGCTCGCGCATATTGGCATCTACTAATGGAAATCCAGTCCGACCTTGGCACCAGAGTTCAAATCGTGGAATATCCTGTTGCCAAGGTAAGTTCAGGCCGCGCAGTCCGCCTGGCTGGAAAATCTTCGACCCATGTTTAGCGGCGATGAAAGCAAAATAATCGCGCCAGAGCAGCTCAAAAATCAGCCAGTAAGTGGATTCATTCTGGACGCGCTCCTGTTCGTATCGCTGCACTTCTCTATAAATCCAGCGCGGCGAAAGACAGCCTAAGGCCAACCAAGGCGAAAACTTAGAGGAATAGTCTGCACCCACCATGCCATTGCGAGTTTCCTTGTAAGTCTTTAGGCGATCGCGTTGCCAAAAGTATTCCTGAAGTCGCTGTTTGCCAGCAGTTTCGCCACCGGGGAAAGCCATTACGGCTCGATCGTCTATCACTGGCTGCTCCAAGCCGAAATCTGCTAGCTGTGGTAGTTCACCTGGGGCAACGGAGATTGGCTGCAATCGAGTTGGTGCTGGCCAAGGCTCGCGCACTTGGATTAGTCCTTGGATGGATTTTTTGGCTGGGTTGCCTTCGATCTGCTTGCGAAACTTGGTAAACAGCTCAGGCAACTCATCAATCTGCCCAGGTAAATCCTGGGGCAAATAGAGGGTGTGCCCCCACCAACTTTGGTGTTCGATGGAAATCCGCTGGAGCACGGCGCGCTCTACGGTTTGTTCTTCGGTGGTAGGATAGCGATGGAAATATAGATCCGTAATGCCTAGCTCGGCAATCAGCGCGGGCAAGATTGTTTCGGGGAGTCCGCGCCGGATCATGAGGTCGCTTTGGATCGATCGATATTGCTGGCGCAAGTCAGCGACGCTCTCGATTATGAACTGGGCGCGAAAAGCGCCGGTTTTAGGAAACCCCTGAGGGGTGGTGCCAAATTCTCGATCATCGAAGCAGTAACAAGGAAAAACAGTAGCCTGGTTCGTTACCGCCCGCTGTAATGGTTCGTGATCCATTAGGCGTAAATCCCGCCGATGCCAAAGCAAAACGCGTTTCTCCACGATCTCCCTCTTAATAGTTTGAATGTTTTTCTCAATACTAGTATTCATTTACAACAAAATGCAACGGCAGTAGCGATGCGTGCTTTGTACAGGCTTTGCCAACGGCCACCAACTTTAAAAAAGTAAGAAAAAGTTAGCAGTTGAACGAAATGTATCGTATGTACATGAATGAATATATTACAGGTAATACAGTTGTCACTAGTCGGCTTTTGCCATCAAATTAGTCTACTTTATCCCTGAATCGGAGAATTATTATGCTGGTGTCTACTTTTGAGTTATTACTAAAAACCCAGTTACCAAAAGAGGTTGAAGTGGACGGTGTGGTTACCCCACTTCCTATCTCCCCTCTGAACCGAGCGATAGTGCAAGGGTATTTCCTAACCATTGCTAATGTCACGAAAAGTGATGCAAAGCTAGAATTAAGCTTTGAGGCTGTTACAGCTGTGACAGCTATTTCTTGAGCTATCTCTATGGCCAGGGTTACTCGATCGTGACTGCTCCCTTTCGGCTTGGGTTAAATCACCAGCAGATCGCCGAAGAAATTCACAGCGATCGAGCCAAAGTATTTGAGACCCTGAAGCCAGTTCATCAAGACCTACCCCGGTTTTGGATTGGCCATAGCTTGGGCTGTAAGTACATTGTTTTATTGGAAAGCACTGGGGAAGGAGATTTCAAGTCTTTTCTGCTCGAAGATCAACCATCGATTTTGCTCGCCCCCGATGTTTCCAACACCTATGATGCAGTAAAGATTGGTGTGATTGCTAAATATTTAGATGACATTGGCCAAGGGGTGAATCCGGATCGGGCCAAGCTGGCAGCTATGCTAGCGGCATCCAACCGGTTTAATCTCACGGCGATCGTCTCTTTTGAGCTGGATGATGTGGCGGGCAACCAAGCACAATCTGCTGAAGCTCCGGATTTCAGTGATGTGGCGTTGATATCTGAAATCATCGAAAGCAAGCCATCTAGAACTCTCTTAAAAGCGGAGCTTGCGGACTGCAAACATTTGGAGCCGGTGGGACTGCAAGTCGTGAAATCTGATGGATCTTTAGCTTTGGTGGATTTAGATTTGGCCGACGGCTTTTTGGAGCCAGTCCGCGATCGCCTATTAGAACCAAAAGTAGTGGAATTGCTAAGTCAATTGCAACTTAAATTGGCAGGATTGAAAAAGTAGCTCCATGGGCTCTAAGAGAGTGTCTGACAAGATGCAGTCAAGATGGGGCTGACCCGCTTCCGCTGCCAGTGTTATCTGGTAATCAGTTTTCTATCTGGGCATCTACAGGTACTTCGACCAGCTTGCTACGACCAGCTGTTGATCTTAAAGATAATTTATTAGGGGATGCAATTAAAAGTGAACGGAAGTGATGAAAAGCAAAATAGACAATGGATTAAAGCTTTACCCCAGAACCACTTGCGAAAAAAAACCAGCCTGGCAGAGTAAGTCACCTTACAAAAACAACACGGGCATTTTCCACTTGACAGCTAGATAAAATCTCTGCCTCAGGCAACATCAGTACGAGTTATTTTGCAATGTAAGGAATAAGGATTCAATAACCTCCAAGAAAGCCAATGGTAGGGGCGATTGCATGCGCCGAACCATTGGCTTTCTAGAGATCAAGCAATCATTAAGTTCTAGGGGTTATTAAATTCTCATTCCTAACTTATGCTCAAAGCTCTCATGTTGAAAATATATTCAAGAAGCCTTTACTTGCTTTTTGGCTTTGAGCTGTCAAAGTTATCGCAAAGAGATTTTGATAAATTTACATGTGATTTCCGTACTTCTTCTGTTGCCTTTGCGATCCTGAATGGCTCTGGAGTATTGCTAATACTCATTTTTGTCATACTCCATACATTACCTTTTTTTTCATACTCTAAGTATGCCTTGCCATATCCATATGTCTCCAGTCCAAGACCAAAACCATCATCACTATAGGTAGATAATATTATATTAACATATCCACTATCCTTTAAAAACCCATGACTATCTATAGTAAAGCAATGATTTCCCTTGCCATTAAAAATAATTGTGTTCAAGCTGGATGACTCCAAGTTTACGGTACCATCTGCCCGAACAGAGCTTGGCTTTCCAGAGTCTACTGTGACACGCCCTTGAGCAATAAGCTCTTTACTGATTTGCTCATTGGAAACAGGAATACTGTTACTGCAGCCACTGATTAATAATAAACATGCACCTAGAATCGCGCTCAGTTTTCTTGCAGTCATGTTTTTCTCTTGTGATGGGGGATAATCCATTGCTAAGTTGTCATTCAATAATTTGTCTAAGAATAGCATGGAATCAGATGAAAAGCAAAAAACTTCATGTGAATTCATGAGTATGGTGACCTGTCAATGACCATGCTCATTTCTGATATATAGGAAGCATTGTCATGTAATGGGTTGAGGCTCAGAATTGCACCTCATTCGGCAAAGAAGCACTGTAGTGAAGAGCACTGGCTGCCTGGTGAAGAATTAAAAAATTAATCTCACCAGTTAGTGGGCATTTGCAAACGGATTCTACCGTCGCCCTCGACTCCGCCAAGTATGAGTGGAACAATTTAGCTCCACGTTCATTGGACTTTCGAGTACCGTAGCATCGATAGTGTTGTTGATGTCTTGGGTTAAGCGGTTCCTGTCCATACAGAACAATTTATCCGCATCAAATCTTAAATAAGCTGCCTTTCCTTTGTACTTGCTGTCAACTTGGAAAGTAGCAAAGCAAGAGGTAGGAGGATAATTCCTTTCCACGCCGACCATTTTTCCCCTGTAGTAAAACAAAGGTAGTCTTGCGGATGTTTCCCCCATTTCCTTACTGTATAAAGCAGGCTTCAGATTCAGACAAGAGATCGAAGAAGTACTGCTGGTGATTTTAACTGTGATCTGGAAATCTTCGGTAAAGTTATTGATCGTAGTTGGAGTCTGAGTGATTCTTGTACCGATCGGCTGTGCAGAAGCTTCACTGGTACCTGTGGTGATTGCTCCCATGCTAGAAAGGCCATGGAGTAATGTAATGGCAGCGATCGTCAGTAGTTTAGTTTGCATGATTTTTGGTTGTGTAGGATGCACAAAATGGTTGTGAAGTAGGGAATGTAATGATTCCCTGGCGATTAGAGGATTTATCAGACTCTTTCTACTTGCATGTGTAGAGTGGCTCCACTGCCGCCTGATCTCCATCTGACAATTTTCTCGCGACCAACATAGTTAGCTAAGTTGAGTGTGAAGTTATCCATTCTGAACACTGGGTCATCACCGCTCGTGCTATCGTGATCAACTAATGAAGCACTAACCACAATAGATTGCTTGTTGGTATTAACTACTGCCATTCGGAGGTTTTGACCAGCCTCCCTGGAAATGGCACTATCTCTCATGATTTGGCTAACAACTCGACCATTGACGGTAATATCTCCATACACTTCAACTGTATTGTCAAGCCAGCCATCATCAGAGCCATCGATCGTATACCAAAAAGCGACTCTGTATCGCTGTGCTTGAGCATTGGCTGATGGAGTTAGCAAGGGATTGGTAACTAAAGCGGCACTGATTACAGTGCTGCTGGATACAGTAATTAGACCAGTCAAAGCTAAAGGTAAGATTTTGTTCAGCATGGTTTCTCCTGATTGAAAATGAGTTTTTGTTTCGTCTTCTGTTGTCTTCACTATTGTTTTGCTCATTCCTGAAAACTACTTTTGAAATAAAAAACTTTATTGAATATTAAATGGTAGTCTCTACTGAAAGGCTTTGCTGATGGGGGTTTGGCTGGAAGTGTTGATATCTAAGAAGCCTGATGGTTAATGCAGGTTATGGGTTGACGCATTGATTTCGAGAAAGTTCCTGTAATAGCTGTTTGTATTTTTCTCTCTCATAACATATGGCAATTCTTCTCTGGATGAGGTGCATGAAATGTGTCTATGTAAGAATTCGAGACTCAGAATCGCACTTCATGAGACTGGGGAACGCTATACTACTATGCGGTGTGCGCAGATAGCTTGGTTGATCAGCTCAGAACCAGCCCCAGATATTTAATACTGATCAAGGTGGGTAGTTCATCAGTATAGCGTTTACGGACAGTCTGGGAAAAAGAGAGATATCAATTGGCTAAGATGACAAGGAGAGCACTATTGATCGCACTGCTGATGGTGGATTTTAAAGAAAAGTTCCCAATGCTCTAAACTAGAGAATTAGAGCATTGGGATTTACAGCGTTGTCAAGAACCTGTCGGCATTTTTATGGTGCAGCAGTTGTTTCTCTGGAGACATTTTATCGAAAGTGTGTACTAGCATTCCCAACCGTGGATTGCTCAGAAAAAAATCTCGCCGCTGATCCATGAATCTCCAGAAGAGTCCATCCCACACCTGTTGCCAATCGCCCTTAGGGAAATCGCTCATTTTCATCAAGTAATTGCTGCCGCTAATATAGGGCTTCGTACACATCCCGCCACCATCGGCAAATTGGCTCATGGCATAGACATTGGGCACCATTACCCAATCATAGGCATCCACAAACATCTCCATAAACCAGCGATACACCTCATCGGGATCGAATTCACAGAGCAGCATGAAGTTACCCAAGACCATCAACCGCTCAATGTGATGACAGTAGCCGCTTCTCAGTGTTTTTTGGATAGTTTGATCGATCGGCAAAATCCCCGTAGTCCCCTGCCAAAAGCTCTCTGGTATTGGACGATGGAAATCCCAAAAATTGCGACTGCGTTGGTGACGACCTTGGCGATCGTAGGTAATCCGGATAAATTCTCGCCAACCAATGATTTGTCGGATAAAGCCTTCCAAGCTATTCAAGGGGACTCGATAGGGGATTACCCCTCCTACGGGATCGACCATGGCCAAAGCACTATCGACAATTTGCTGCGGCGTGAGCAATCCAATATTCAATAAGGGTGATAACAAAGAATGGTGGAGGATTGGCTGTTCCATAACGATCGCATCCTCATAGGCTCCAAAATCTGCAAAGCGCACCTCCAGAAAATCCGTCAACCAATCAGCCGCCTCCTGAAAAGTTGTGGGATAAAAACCTTCAGCAAAAGGTTGGGCCGTCGAACCATAGTTCTGCGGAAAATGTTGTTCCACATAAATCTGAGCTGCTTTTGTGTACTCATTGAGCCTTGGTAAACTCAGTACCGGCACCGATCGACCCTTGGGGAATTTCTGTCGATTATCCACATCGTAGGTCCATTGCCCACCCTGGGGCTTCCCTACCTCATCTAACAAAACCCCGCGCCGCCGGCGCTGGTCTATATAAAAATCTGTCTGCTTCATAGTTTTGCGCCGATCGAAGAACTCCGCCACCTCTTCAGCATTGTTCAGGAAATTTGGCGATCGATGCATTCGCAGCTCGATTCCAGCTAGCTGCGTGCCCTCCGCCAAGCGCCGTTCTAGCCAGTCATCAATCACCTCCGCACAATGGAGTTCTCGCACTCCCTCCGTCGCTAAGATCGTTAACAATCGGCGCAGATCGCACTCTGGTTCCGTGGCCGCTACATAACGCACTTCATAGCTGCGCTCCACCAAATATTGTTGATACATCTGCATGGTTGCTCGATGCAGCAGCAGCTTTTGCTGATGAAAGCGGTATTGATGAAAGAATAACCACTCTTCTACCAAATAGACAGGTCTGCCTTTGGCCAACGCGGGGTGCTCGGCAAAAAGCTGGTGAGGGAAAACTATGGAAACAATTTGATCAGACATTCTAGAACAACTTAGGAGCAAGACACTTTAACCCGTCGATATTCAGCTTCTTAGCCATTCTCAGTAAGGTGCGCGGGGTAAATATGAAATTTTTGATGTAAATATTCTAGCTTAATTTTCTGAAAATAAGTAGTTTCCAGATCGGCAACATCACATAGCCCGCTGGCGTAGCCTCTCCTATGGAGAATTGAGCCGCACAACCTCGCCAAAGGGAAATTCCTCAGATTCCAATCCACCGGCTACTACTACCCAGAGTACCGAGAGGGCTGGTGCCAAGCTGGGGAAATTACCATAGCCATCGGTGAGATAAATACAGAGACCAGAGGTTGATGTCTGGGTCTGCACCGCTTCAAAAAAAGATACAAAAGAAGTCCCGCCGCCACCTTGGGGCTGGGGCAAAGGTGTGGAAATATCTAATGCATAGGGACCAAATAACTCCGTGTCTGCATAGTATAGATCGCATTTTAAATGGGGATAGGCATTCGAAATACCCCAGACTTCACTGAGAAATAGGCACAGGAGATCGCCATCGATCGACCCGCTGGTATCGATTGCCACCGACACCTGCACAGATTCACCACCAAGGGTTTCTAAATAGAGTCCTTGTCCAATTAAGCGGCGATCGAAATCCTGAAAATCACTGGGCGTTTGTGTCAAATATCGCCACAGGTAAGACCGCCAATCGAGCTGGGGCGACGTCAATCCTTCTATTTCCCGCAAAATTCTGCTGGGAATAGTACCGGCTTTGCTGGATTGGGCGATGATTTTAGCTTGCTGCAAAGCACTTCGCCAGTGCGCCGTCACAGCCGCAGTTTCCGCCGAGGTCATATTTCCCCCTGTGCCAGCATCGAGTAAATCTGGATGGGTAAGCTGCAAAGTCTGGTGATCTGGGAGCAATTCATAGACTTCTTCTACGGCGAATTTTTCTAAATTGCTATCTCTGAGACAGTTCGGCGGTAGTTCAAAGGCGCTTTCAGCAGCGATCGTGCCATTAATAACAATATCCGCTGCAATATTCCAGCGCTCTGGCTCCCGGTTGCCCCGGCGGGGAATGTGCAGCAGTGCAGCGTGGAGAACTTCATGTAGCAACAATCCATCAATTTGGCGGGGAGAAAGCGATCGTAAATAATCTTCGTTACAAAAAATATCTTTGCCATCGGTGGCGGCGGTCGCAATTCCCGCCTGGGGAATAAATCGGGCAAACATTGCTAAGGTGGCGAAGAACGGCGATTTCATGCGCAAGCGTAAGATGGAAGCGCTGATCTCAAGTTGGGTGTCGGTTCTCATGGGGTGGGTGGGGAGTGTTAGGATGTTCTGCCACAAATTTTCGAACTTCTAATCGAGGATGATTTCGGAGACTGTTGAGTAAGCTGAGTTCGATGTAAGGATTCTTGAGTAGATTCTTGCGGATTTCCGGGTAGGGATCGAGCAATAACTTCACCAATAGCTCCGGCGAATAAACCTTCCGCAGAGTTAACGAAAGACGAATGGCCTTACTGGGGAGATTGGCAAATTCATCCAAAATCTCTGCTGGGGTGTTGGAATTCCGGGCGATCGCTTGATAAATTCGTATTCTCATGGAGCTAATATAGGTAGGATAATAGGTCAATGTTTTCATTAGCTCTACGGAAATTCCCGAGGATTTAGCCAGTCGCAAGTGGCCTCGATGGGGTAAGGCTGCTAGCAATTGGGGAAGGAATTGCGGCGGCAGGTCTCGGTAGGTCAGTAGTGAGAATATCACATCCTCTTTTTGTTGGGCTATCAAATCTTCAATAATCCACTGTAAAATATCTTGAGGTTTTACGGATAGCGATTCAGAAAAAACCGACTCGTTCCGAAAACAGTAGCAGGCTAACTGTTCTTGGATGGCATTATTATTGCAAATTGCAAATCTTCGTAGCGATTCCTCAGCTATTTTAGGATTTTGGAGAACCTCGGCATATAGATAGTTGTGATTCAGGGTGATTTCTTCCAAGCGGCCAGCAGAGGTTTTGGGATTAGCTGCTGCGGCTTGGATCGCAACGCCACGAATGTAGGATAGATTGTTGTGTTGCAGTGCAGCATCCACGATCTTCTCTGGCACAGAGGGCTGTTGCAATAGCTCATGCAAATCTGTTTCTGAGATTTCCATAATCCAGTTGGGATTTTCCAGTGCAATCAATAGAAACAGCGGATTCTCCAACACCTGATAAGGATATTGTTTAATCAGCAGCCACAGTACATCCGTTGGAGTATTGGGATTGCCAGCAACCTCTTGACGGCTGACCCGATCACGGCTGCCACTCAGTTTCCGCAGGATGATGGGATCGGTGGTGGGGGAGGCAGCAATTTCTCGATCGCGACGATAGATAAACTGGGCAGCCCAATGAAAAACTGGTGGCAACAAATTAACTGCAATCCAGTTCAACAGGATCAACGATAGAAATGCAATGGTGAAAAAGATCGTGATTACGATACCGGCGATTGTTGCCCCGATTAAAATAATCTTAATAGTTGTAATGGTAGGTTGCTGAAAGATGATCACTGTAATGAATAACAGTAGTGGCCAGAACGTTTCTATGATTATGCCCTTGTCGATAGTTCGTCCTTGGGGACGGACAGAATGATAGACTCGGTTGATCGACCTCGCTGTCCGTTCTGCCCAGCTATCAAAAATCCGCCAGCCATATTTCAAGCCAGATTTCAGCAACGGAAAAAACAGCTCCATCCCCTTTGTCACTAAAATGGTGATGGCAATAATATATAGAATCAATAAAACTATGCTGACAGCTTTGGACATGCTCTTTTCTCTAACTACAGTGTAGTTAACTGCTGAAAATCCCTCAGGAATTTTTGTAACTTGGCATCCTTTTGTACCAACTGCGCCAAGGATCCCATTTGCCCCTTATTGCGCATCACCTGAAATAGATCCACCGCAAAGAGCTGTACCCATTCCGGCGCAGCCACCCGACTCAGCCAGGTAAAAGCTCGATAGGCTTCTTGGGCATCGTTTGCCCGTAGAGTGAGACCGATCGCCGTTGCATACCGTGCCGAAGGTTCTTGGGGGAAATTAATCCGATCACCATTGCCCGCTAAAATCTCTAACAAATTCGGTAGGTTTTGATAAATTTGGAGATAGGCTAAGAATTCTGTCATGGCTGCTTCCCCAACTGCTGGCGCAATTTCTAATCCTGCATAATGTAGCGCGCTAGCGGCGACCCAAGAACGAGGCGAACACCAAGCAGGCTGTTGGGGATCTACTTTGTGCAGCAGGGTCGATCGAAAGGAAAGAAAGGCAATAATCTGTTCGTGAACGTGGGTTTCTAAGGCATAGGCTTTGAAGCTATCGAAATCCGGCTCTACCTGCAAATGCAAAAAGCGATTGGCCAGAGGTGCGGGCATATCAAACACCGAAGCCCGATCTTCTTTGCGATTGCCCGCCGCCCAAATAAACCAGCCTGGGGGGACAGTGTAGGAGCCCACTCGCCGATCGAGAATCAACTGCTGGGCCATGCCCTGCATCGTGGGCGGAGCCATATTAATTTCGTCTAAAAACAGAATTCCTCGACCCGAACGGGGCAAAAATTCCGGTGGATACCATGTGGAAACCCCATCCACTGCCACCGGCAAGCCGCGCAAATCTGTCGGAGCTAATTGACTGAGCCGCACATCAATAAATTCCAACTGATGGAGTTGAGCCAGTTGGGCGACGATGCTGGATTTCCCAATCCCCGGTGCTCCCCAAATCATGGTGCTGAGCAAGAGCTTCTTGTGGAGTAGGCGATCGAGGTAATTTCGCAGAGCAGCAGGAGTCATAACAGAGCATTAAGTTTTGCTGAACCGACCTTGGGTACTGGGTTGTTGGCTTTGCATCTTCTTGGGAAATCGCTACCTTCTCTAGGGTTAGTCTGTGATCACCTTATCTTTCCCGGCAATCCTAGCATCGGCAAATAGATGCTCTAGGGCGATCGCCTGACTGCTGGGCATTTGACCATAGCAGAATACCGCTGGAATCTCCGGTGGTAATTCCTTAGTGAATTCTGCAAATAGGTAAGGACTGCCGTAAACCACCAAAGCCTGCAACTGATTGGTCGCCACCAAATTGCTACACAACTGCTTGGCCATCGCCACAATTCCCAAACCACCACCGAAGGGATTGCCGCGAATAAATATCTGTAAAATCGTCGGTCGATTCTCCAGTGGAGACGCTTCGCGAACGCCCACGGAGAAACCTGGGGGTGTGTACTTATTCACGATCTGGCAATCATAATTCCGATCTCGCAACTGCCCGATCACCGGAGCCGTGCGATTCAAAAAAGCACAGCTCAGAATTTCATCCACCACGATCAGATTGCACCCACCAGTAGATTGCAAAGGCAGAGCACCACGACTTTGTAACGCCGCTTGATCGATCGCCACCGCCAACTCATCGCCCACCGCTGCCATCGCTCCCAAAGCCAAGACCTGCGTGGTCGCAGCCTGCTGAAAAATCCGTTGCTTGGCCTGCCAAATCCGCGCCACACTTGCCCGGATCTGGGACTCCTCAATCCGACCAGCGCGCACCGCAGCACAGACTGCCTCGATCGCTAACCAAGGATTCACCGGCATCATTAGTAGATCGGCACCCGCCGCTACTGCCATCACCACGGCCTCCTCATCTCCATAGTTCTCCCGAATTGCCCCCATCATCAGGGCATCGGTTACAATCAGGCCCTCGTAGCCCATCCGACCCCGCAGATAGTCCGTCAAAATCCGGCGCGACAAAGTAGCGGGGAATTTCTCATCCATGGCCGGAATCATCAGGTGGGCAGTCATGACGCTGTCTACCCCCTGGTCGTTGGCGTAGCCTCTCCCATGGAGAATCGCCGATTGGAAAGTTTTGAGTTCCAGCGATTCCAACCGGTGCAGATCGTGCTTAATTACTGGTAAATGCAAATGGGAATCCGTATCCGTATCCCCATGACCCGGAAAATGCTTGGCACAGGTCAGCACCGGATAATCCGCTGCCCCACTCATAAAAGCATTGGCCAGCTCGCTGACCACCCCTGGCTCCTCGCCAAAGGCCCGCACGTTGATTACTGGGTTTGCCGGATTGTTATTCACATCCACAATCGGGCCGAGAATCCAGTTTAGCCCGATCGCCAAAGCCTCCTGGGCGGTCACTGCCCCCATCTGGCGGGCATAAGCCTTCGCTTGGTCTGGATCTCGCCGATGGATTGCACTGAGTGCCATGGGCGGCGGAAACCAACTAGCCCCAGCAAAGCGTTGCCCTACTCCTTCCTCAATGTCTGCTGCCATCAGTAGCGGATACTTGGCCCAAGACTGAATCTGAGCCGTCCGCAGGGCCATTTCGCCATGGCTGCCGCCCAAAAAAATCACGCCACCCACACAACTATCCGCCACCAACCGCTGCAAATCGCCAGCTTTAATCTCCCAGTCGGGATACTGAATCTGGCGATCCAATAGACAGCCAGATGTTCGCACGATCGTCATTTGGCCGACCAACTGTTCGAGGGAAAGTCGATCAAGGGTGGCGGAGTCGAATTTCATGGTTTAGGCTGGCTCTTCGGCGGTAGGGACTTCGTTGAAAATATCGCGGAGATGCTCTGGGCGCTCCTGCTCAATTTTCTCTAGCAATGACACCATTTGGATGCCCCGGGCCAAGGAGCGATCTTCCTGGAAAATCACTTCTGGGGTGCGGCGGAGGCGGACTCTTCTACCCAGGCTACTGCGAATGAAGCCCGTAGCCGAGTGCAGGGCCGCCATGGTCATTTCTCTGGCCTCATCGCTGCCATAGATGCTGACAAAAATGGTGACGTGCTGAAGATCGCCGGACAGATCCACATCGGTGATGCTGATCATGCCAGCGCCCACCCGATCGTCCTTCAGCTCGAACAAAATCATCTGACTGATTTCCCGCTTGATCAGTTCGGCCACGCGGGACATGCGACGTGTTGTAGCCATAGCTTGTTACCTGAAAATATTTGTGAAGGCGACGAACTTAAGAAAATCCGCATTTTCTGCGGCTTCCTATTCTAGGCGATCGCCGAGAATCCCAACATGGCTTTGAGGGTAAAGCCGATGAAGGCTACCAAGCCAACCAACATGCCAATCAGGGCCGTGGCAGTTACTTTGTTACCCAGTAATGGCTTCAGCCAGCTAAATGCGGAAATGAAGATGCCGAGCACGACGGTGATGAAGTAGCGCTGGTAGCGCAGCACATTGCCAAGAAAATCGTCAAACATGGCGGTGAAATAATGTCAAAGGTTCTTTTAAATCTAACCGATCATATCATCCATGGCCTTGAGCTGGGGTAAGCCTTGGATTAAACTAACCTATGAAGGCTATTGCAGCCTTTGCGCACCGGAGGATTGGGAGGATTGTGATGAAACCTAAATTTGCCAACGAGCTGGCTTGGCAGCAGGCCGAGATGCTGATGCAGCCTGCTTATATTCGCCTAGTAGACCAAATCCGTCGCTACACGGAGACGAGCAAGGTGGATGTTAGCTATGAGGAAGTCACGGAACCCTATCCCAGCAATATTTTGATTCTGAAGTGCAGCGATCGGGCCAAGCTCACGGAGAAGGGAGACCGAGAATTGCGGGCGGACATTTGGGAGCTGTGCTTCCAGGTCTGCTTTACGAACTATGAAGAAATGCAGCAGGGCCGGGAAGAGTTCGCGAGGATCGATCAGGAACTCTTCGATCCGGAGAGCCAGGCGGTGGATTGGCAGAAGTTGGATGAAAAGGCCCAGGGGGCGATCGGGCAAATCTTTACTCGCTTCAAGCTGCTGGCTAACTGAGTTGGTTGCTGGCTTTAGGAAAATGGGTGAGATCACTGGTTTCGCGGGCGCTGAGTGGCAACTGGTATCCACCGTCGCTTCGCTCCGTTTTGGTATACTCGATCGAGTTCGTCACCACAGATTGTGCAAATGGTTCTCAAACAGTTGGTAAAAGTTGGCACTATCATCATCACCTCAACCCTCCTGATTCCATCTCAAGCACTGGAGGCTAAAGGGGACATCTCCTCACTAGCAAGTCGCAGTAATAGTGCCTGTAAGTTGATAGCAGCCAAACAGATGCAGCAGTTGTTTGGCGGAGAATGGGCAGAACCCACTCCGATCCCAGGAAAAGACCTGGATCTCAATTATATTGCGGGCTGTCAAATCAGCACCAAACACCCCTATGGAACGGCTAGTTTTTTAAACGTCTATATCTCGACCAAAGCGCAACGGGACAAGAATGGCAACCTTAACAATCTCGAAGTATCGATGGATGCAGCGAGCTTCTCTCATGGTAAACCAATTGCCGGTGTGGGCGATCGCGCGATCGGTTACTGGTCAGATATGGAAGAAAGTTTGGGTAGTGGTGTAATTGTCGTTGCCAAAGGTACAACCTTCGTTCAAGCCATTCTCTCCAACCAATATCGGTTAAAAAAAGCTAATTTATCCAAATTAGCTGAGCTTGGTAAGTTGATGGCACCTCTATTACCATAGAATAAAATCAATGTAATTCGATGTTCACTGGAAACGCTCAACTAGGGACTGTCAGGGTTTGGTCACCAGCTAAATCGAAAGCTTGGTGAACGGCTTGGAGAGCGGCGGCTCCCTGATCTCGATCGACCACACAGCTCACCCGAATTTCGGAAGTAGTAATCATGTGCAAATTAATCCCCGCCGCCGCCACCGCCTGAAACATCTTGCTCGCCACCCCCGGATGGCCCACCATCCCCGAACCCACAATACTGACCTTAGCGATCGACTCCTTCAGCAGCACCTCCCCAAAGCCCAGCTCCGCCCGCGCCCCATTCAGAATCTTTTGGGCCTCACTGGCATCCCTAGGACCCTTGCCCACCTCCGACTGCGCCACCGTAAAAGCAATATCTCTGGTCGTCACTCCCTGCCGCCGATGGGTCCGCTGGGACTGAATAATCATATCCACACTGATATTCCGGCTGGCCAATAGATTGAAAATCTGCGCTGCCATCCCCGGCAGATCGGGAATATCTAAAATGGCAATCTGGGCCTGTTTTAGATCCAAAGCCACGCCCCGCACTGGCTCCGGCGGCAAGTTGCGATGGTAGGCAGAGCTGACATTTACTCCGAATTTTTGGCAGAGTAACTCGATCGCCCGCTGACATTCGCTGGCCGCAATCACGCAGCTCACCTTGATTTCGGAAGTTGATATCATCTGAATATTGATTTTGGCGGCGGCCAATACTTGAAACATATCAGCAGCGATCTGCGGACGACCGATCATTCCCGCGCCGGTCAAGCTGATTTTAGATATTTGGTTATCGATCAAAACCTCCGCCTGCCCATCGGAAAGCTGGGGTGCGATCGCCTCGGCCACCGCATTGGCTCTTTGGAGTAGAGATTTGTGCACCGTAAAAGCGATATCGTTAGTATTGCCCTCATGGACGGATTGGATAATCAGATCCACATCGATACCTTCGCGGGCCATCGCCCCAAAGATTTTATTCGCCACGCCGGGTCGATCGGGCACATGGAGCAAGGCGATTTTCGCTTCGTCGGTGGTAAACTCCACCGCATCCACTGCCGGAGCTAGTTCCAGGTTTTGCAGCGGCCGCGAGGCGGCGGAGCTGATAATCAGGGTGCCCGGATCTTCTGTCCAGCTCGATCGCACCACCAGGGGCACGCCGTAGTTGCGGGCGATTTCCACGGCGCGGGGATGGAGCACTTTAGCTCCCAAGCTAGCCAGTTCCAGCATTTCGTCAGCGGTAATTTGGGGTAGCAGTTGGGCGTTGGGCACCAAGCGCGGATCGGTGGTGTAGACACCGGGCACATCGGTGTAGATCTCGCAGAAATCGGCTTTGAGGGAGGCGGCGAGGGCCACGGCGGAGGTATCGGAGCCGCCCCGGCCGAGGGTGGTGATGTCCCGATCATCGGCGGAGCTGATCCCTTGGAATCCGGCTACGACGACGACTTCGCCCAGGTCTAGGTGGCGCTGGATGCGATCGGTCTTGATTTCTACGATCCGGGCGCGGTTGTGTTCTTTTTCGGTGATGATGCCCACTTGGCCACCGGTTAGGGAGATGGCAGGGCAGTCGGCGGCTTGGAGGGCCATGCTGAGTAGGGCGATCGTCACCTGTTCGCCGGTAGCCAGAAGCATGTCCATTTCGCGCCGGGAAGGGTCGCTGGTAATTTCTTGGGCGAGGGCGACGAGTCCATCGGTGGCTTTGGCCATGGCGGAAACGACTACGACTACTGAGTTTCCGGCGGCTACGGTTTTAATGACGCGCTTGGCTACTTCTTTGATCCGCTCTGCGGAGCCAACGGATGTGCCGCCATATTTTTGAACGATCAGTGCCACTGCCTTTTACCCTCTGCAAATTTCTAAGCTTCTATCCTACCAGTGGATGGCCCCGGCTGTTGGCGTTAGCCTGGGGTATTTCTGCGGGTCTCAGGGAACACTGAGCAAGAGGACAAATTTGCCGCAAAAGTTAAGATCCCGATGGTCAGAATGACAGAATTTGGTGCTAAGCCTGCCCACAGCAAAATCAAACTTACCTACAATGATGATGCTCTCTCCGTTTACATCCCTCCCGATGGATGTAATCTGGGCAGCTTATTCGTTTTGGGATTTGTGAGCTTTTGGCTTTCCGGCGTTTTTCAATGGACACGGCTAGTGGCATTCATGTTGCCATTTCCGATCAATATGCCTTTTCTGCTATTTTCTCTCCTTTTTTGGGGGCCAGGATTATTATTTCTATACATCAGTCTATTTACTTGTTTCGGCAAAACCTATCTGCATATTGACCGGCAAATGGTCAGCTATGTGCGATTCCTTTTTGGACAGTGCATCAGCAAACAGAAGCTAGTGCCAACCAGAGAAATTCGATATTTGACCTTGATCAAAGAGCATTTGGAGCAAGATTCTGATGGAGATACAAAAATCAAGATAGCCGAACTGCGCTTGGAAGGCCGCAGCCAAACAATCAGCCTTGGCCCTGTCCCTCACAATGGAATCCAAGATTTTTCTGATAGCGAGTCGATCGAATGGCTAGCCCATGAAATCAGAGAATGGATGAATGTGCCGATGGAGATAGTTGATTCTACCGATCGAGTTTCGTGAGAGAGTGGAGCGCTGGGATTGCCTTAGGATCGTGGACTAAATAAGATCCAAATTCGCCCTCACCCAAGCTTGGGTGAGGGAGCAGGAGTGCCAAGTTTTATTTAACTCTCATTCCTTAGAGTTTTGTGGCTAGAATAATGCCACTAGCCCAAGACATTTTCACCACATGGAAATCGGTGCGCTTTTCCAGATCTGCAATGAGACCGGCAACTTTTTCGGCGTGCCCCTCTGGCCAATTGGGCTGGGGCAGCATATCATCGATCGCGTAGAGCCCACCTGGTTTTAATAATGCCAATGCTTCATCGAGAAATCGATATTTACCCGACCATGTATCCGCAAAAATAAAGTCGAATTTCTGATCGGTGAGGGATTGCAGAAATTCATCGCCATCGGCACAAACCACCGTTAGTCGGGAATCATCGCCTAGGTGCTGTTGCAGAATGGCCAGCAGAGTGGCTTCGTTGTCGATCGTCGTCAAATGCGAATTCTCATCCATCCCATCTAAAATCCAAGCCGTCGAAAATCCTGTACCCGATCCCAGTTCCAGGAAACTACTGCTGGGTCTACAGGCTGCTAAAGTCCGCAACAAAGAACAGGTTAGCGGATCCGAACCCATGGTGAATCCGGCAGCAACGCTATCGGCACGGATGGCCGGAATAGCTTTAGGTTCGTTCAGGTTGGTGAGGTCTTCCATGTTTTCGGTGCTGATTGGGCGATGATTTCTATCATAGGAGCAATAGGGGCTATTACCAAAAACAATTTGCGGTTGCTAATCACTGTCACCAATTAATTGATAACCACCGGTATCCAGAATTTGTTGAAGTACTGATGCAAATGATGGATCTAATAGGGGCGTGACTTGCTGGTCTTGTAAATCCATGGGTGCTACTCTATTTTCATAGAGCGCCACACGAAATTTGCTGGGATCATGGCGCGACCGATAGTAAATTCCATCAATCTTTGCTGCATGCTGATACAAGGTTTCAGACCAAGATTGAGAAAGTTTGTAGGAGCCTGTGAGAATTCTGGCATCCCCGCCAATTAAGGCTAATCCGGCACCAGAGAGATCGACTAGCCGCAGATCTCTTTGGAGAGAAAACTGAGAGAGGCTCATGGATTCTAAGGATTCGGCATCAATGATTGAAGATTGACGACCAAAGATCTCCAGAAAACAGACACTACTATCCAGCCCAGCATAGAGCACGCCATATTGGCCATCGGAAGCAGAAAATCGCGAACCATTATTCCGATTAAAATAAAGAGTACCTCGATCGTTCCGATGAATGCGAAAGAGCGGAGTTCCTCGTTTTAAAACATACAAGGGCAAATCGGCCGGTGGATTCTGATAGTCTCCCAAATAGTCATGACTATAATTTGCTGCTGCTGGCCAGTTATGAATCTGAGTCAGCTCTGCTATTTTTTGAGCAAGCTGTCTAAAATCTTCCGAGGCTGTGCGGACGGCTTTGCCATAGGCACCCGTGGCCCCATCCGCAGGCTTTAATTGAAACATCGGTTTCCTGGATGCCAATGCCATTGGCATCACACTATGATGTGCTTTGAGTACGGCCAGACATGGATTCAAGAGACTGGAATCCTGAGCAATCTGTGAAACCTGCGACTGCCAACGGGAGTAGTTCGAGACTAATTGTCCCACAGAGACAGCATGTTGTTGAACCACATAGCCTAATGGCTTGATATTGCTAGGTGATGGAGCCGTTGCCGTTTGCCATTGTTGTCGCCAGTAACCGATCGCTGATTCGACACTGTTCGCCCCATGTAATGAGGCGATACTCAAAGTCACTGGCGTAATATAATAATCGGCTACCATTAATGCCGAATGATTAATCGCACCACAGTTCGCCCCTAAATCCAACAGGACAATATCTGCCTGGGATTTTTCCACTGCTCGGGCAATTAAGCTTTTCAGCGGTGCAGCAAAAAAATAATCACCGTCGGAATGCCTCGGCACTAGAGATAAATCATATTCAAACACAGCTAAACCCAGATCTCCGCTCAAAAGATCGAAACCATCTGCAATGTTATTTAACAGTGGATCTACAAGTCTAGATTTCCCCGTTACCCACGATTTCAAGCATCGGGCAACAGTATTACATTGATCGTCCATTTCCCAGAGTTCCAGGAGCCGATCGTCTGCCAATAACATTGCTGTCAAAGTAGCATGAGGGTCTAGATCGATCGCCAAGACCCGTAGCCCTAACCCTTGATACATCCACGCCAAATGGTAAACCAAAGTGGTGGTGCCAACGCCAGCTTGAGCATTAAAAAAAGCAATAATGGGACTATTCATCGTTGCATCCTGACAATCACTAAAATCGAAGAATCATAGACAGAGAATTCTGCTGGTGGATTACCGTTTTTCTCTAGCTGTTTTTGAGCGGTGGGAATTCCAATGCCAAATCGTTGAACGTAACCTAAGTTTTTCATTGCCTCGGCTAAATGAGGATTGCGATAGTCAGTAATGCCAGTGCCAAAATTCTGACTATTTACTTGGCCGAAGGCACCACCCGGACTGTGGATTTCAATGCGATCGCCAAACCAAGAAATTCGCACCGGTGCATTAGTCTCCTCATAGGATCGGTGCATCACCGCATTCCGAATCAATTGCTGTAAGGCCACAATTGGATAATCTGGTTGCCTGATTTCGATCGGTTGGGCCGTGAGATCGGATGTGATCGCAATATTCAGCTGGAGGATTTCATCGATTTCACGAAGCATCGCCATCAGAGAACCCCTAATTTCTTTTTGGTCTTGAATGGGATCGGTCACATCCAAACCATCAAAGCGAACAAACTAAATGTAGAAACCAGGAATCCAGCGACGGGGTTCTTTACCGGCAATGAGCAGCCCTAAAGTAACGTGAGTTCGGGATAAGCTATGGAGCTGCAACCTACTTGTAGCTTTGTATCCGGTCAACTTCGCCCCCCTAACCCCCCAATTCTGGGGGGAACCGGAGAAGAATGAGAATTTTAGAGGGATCAGTTTAGAAAGGT
>JANMHS010000042.1:0-106511 GCA_031375385.1 Synechococcales cyanobacterium OTE_70_metabat_200
AGGCTCAAGCTTTATTGGGGAAGGCCCAGCGGCAGCTAGCTAGAAAAGAGAAAGGCTCGAAAAACTATGAGCAGCAAGCAAACAAGGTTGCTAGACTGCATTTACATGTTGCACGGCAACGAAAAGATTTTCATTATCAAGTGGCACATTGGCTATGCAAAACATACGATCTGATTGGCTTCGAGAAGCTCAATATCAAAGGTCTGGCTAGAACCAGACTGGCGAAATCGATACTAGATGTGGCTTGGCGGAAATTCTTGGACATTTTGCAAGCAGTGGCGGTAAAACGCGGCAAGCAAACGCAAGAAGTAGATGCTAGAGGCACCAGTATTGAGTGTTTTCAATGCGGAGAGCGGGTGGTTAAGCCTTTGTCTGAAAGAGTTCACAATTGTCCAAATTGTGAAGTCAGCTTAGACCGAGATCTAAACGCCAGTTTAAACATTTTGCAACGGACGGTAGGACAAACGTTTGCTGCCTGTGGAGGCTTTGTCATTAGACAGCCAATGAAGCAGGAACTCCAGTTTGTGAATATTGGAAGCTCCCGCTAGAACGGTACTCCGTTTAGCGGGAGAGTTGTCACTGAATAGAAGCCCGACTTCTCAACAAGATCAACTTTTTGAGATCAAGTCGATTGATTGAAGAAGTCGGGCTTCTGCCCATGATCGGCACCGAGCTTAATAGTCATTATCAGCCACACAAATCCCCTTGCACTTGAGACCGTTAGCCGCCGTGCGCCGACAATGGGGACAGAGGACATCATCTTTTTCTTTGCCTAAGTCGATCGCCTCAGGCTCCTGATGCTGACTAGTGGATGGCTCTGAAGTCATAAAAATAGCACGAAGATTTCACCTCACATTCTAATTAAAAGACAGGCATTAGGGGTATTTGATCGTTCGCGTAGCGTTCACCTTGTGAAATCGCCGCCGTCAAAGGCCAGTTACAAGCCGTTGGCGACTTGACCACCAAGCCATACTCGATTCCCTCGGCCACGGCCTGATAGGAGGCTTCTAGAATATTCTCCGAGACACCTAAAGTAGTCCAGCGATCGCAACCATTGCTGAACTCCACCAACACCCTGGTCACCGCCTGTGTCCCCGCCGCCCCATCCACAATCCGGACTTTATAGTCCGTCAAATGACAGGCACTCAGTTCTGGATAGAATCCAATTAATCCTTTGCGCAAAGCTGCATCTAGTGCTGCCACCGGGCCATTGCCCTCCGCCGCCGTCAGAATCTCTTGACCATCCACCGTAATTTTAATGGTGGCCAAAGATTGTTGCTGAGTAGCGATCGCACAATTCACCTGAAAACCCTGAATCTGGAAAATTGGGTGTCGTTGGCCCATCACCCTTCTGACCAATAACTCAAAGCTGGCCTCGGCTCCTTCAAAATGATAGCCGCGATGCTCTAGGTCTTTCAGCTCCACCAAAATTTGGCGGGCGCGGAGATCCTCCTTGGTCAAAGAGATCCCCATGGCTGCCACCTTTATTAAGATGTTGCTAAGGCCCGATTGATCAGAAATCGCAATCCGCCGCTCGTTACCAACCGTAGATGGATTGATGTGTTCGTAAGTCCGCGCATCTTTTTCCACCGCCGAAACATGAATCCCACCCTTATGACTAAAAGCACATCTGCCAACGAAAGCCGCATGGTCATCGGGTGTCAAGTTGGCAATTTCGCTGATCGATCGACTTACCTCCGTTAGCCCAGTCAAATCTGCCAAACATCCATAGCCCAGCTTGAGCTGCAAATTAGGAATGACGGCACAGAGATTGGCATTGCCGCAGCGTTCCCCATAACCGTTGATGGTGCCCTGTACCATGGTTGCCCCGGCCATGACAGCCGCAATAGCATTAGCAACGGCTAATTCGCCATCGTTGTGGGTGTGGATGCCGAATCGGAGATGACCTTCGGGGTTCAAAGTATCCAGCACAACTTTCAGGTTAGCCGAGATTGCTGCTGGTAAGCTACCACCGTTAGTATCACAAAGAACTATCCATTCAGCTCCAGCCGCAATCGCCGCTCTTAATGTTTGCAAAGCATAGTCTGGATTGGCCAGGTAGCCATCGAACCAATGCTCCGCATCATAGATGACTCGCTTACCCTGGGCAATCAGGTAGCCGATCGAGTCACTAATCATGGCTATGTTTTCAGCTAGGGTAGTTTGCAGACCGGCGATGACATGAAGATCCCAGGACTTGCCAAAAATAGTCACCCAGCTAGTACCCGCCGCCACGATTTCTGCCAACATTCGATCGGTCGTGGCATCGCCGCCGGGCCTTCTCGTTGAACAAAAAGCCACTAATTCCGCTTGCTGCAAGGGCCGAGCGCGCAGACGACGAAAGAATTCGCCATCCTTCGGATTAGCTCCGGGCCAACCACCTTCAATCCAGGGAATACCCAATCGATCGAGCTGGTGAGCAATTTGCAGTTTATCTTCTACAGATAGAGTCAATCCTTCTCGCTGCGAGCCATCACGCAGGGTGGTGTCATAGATTTGAATGGTTTGCATGGGGTCCGGCCGGGAAGCTGTGCCCTTTTAGAGTACACCAGGAGTTTCTGTTTTAACCGAGCGGCAAACATCCTTAATACCCGATGAATCGCAAACCAATTCCTTGTATCTGGAGCAGTTCAAGATGAAAAGGGGGGAATTCTGGCTATCACCAAACAGGTGATGCATGGAGAGTATATTCGTAGAGCACCAACAAATTTTCTTGTTGGGAGATTTGCAAAAAATCTTAAAGTTAATTCCAGATCCGATCGGATAGATTGCGAACCTTCGACCTAACCCAATAACACTAGCGATACCAAAGCTTTTAGCGATTTACCATAGAAGTATTTCACCGCCATCAAGTGGTACTGACTAACTATCATTGCTTTGTTTTGATGTTTTTCTTTCAATTCAGAAAACTCTAATTACATATTTGGGTACATAATGGTGATAAGCTGACATAGAAAAATTCCCAAGGCAGTCATGAGAATCAAAAAAACGCAGACCAGATCCACAGATAGCCCAGCATCCACCAAAGGCCGTGGATCGGTTGGTTCCGACAGCTCTGGGGCATCGAAAGCCGAGATAGTTCAGAAAATGGCGCAGACAATCGCCCAAAAAGCTCTAACACAGAGAGTTGTAGGAGAATTACTGGGTGTCAGCCAGCCCAAGGTTTCGTTGATGCTACGCGGACAGTTGAATTCCTATACTACAGACGAGCTATCTGCCTATCTCAAAATTCTGAACGGCCAATCAGCTAGCGAGACCCCCGTGACCAAGACCAAAGCGCCGAAAGCCACGAAAACCCTTAAGACCCCGGCAGCAGCCAAGGCCACCAAAGCATCAAAGGCTGAAACCTCCAGCGATTTGCCATCGAAGACAGCAATCGTCAAACAAATTGGTAAAGAAATTTCCCGCAGCGGTCTAAGTCAACGTGTTGTTGGCAATCTGTTGGGTATCAGCCAACCTAAAATTTCTCTAATGCTGCGGGGACAACTAAACGCCTACACAGCCGAGCAACTATCTGACTATCTGAACATTTTAAGCAACCAAAGTGAATCGGCTCCGGCTGCTGCTAAAACTGGTCGGCGTGGTCCTAAGCCCGGACCCAAGGCTAAAGATAAGAGCAAGGCACCAAAAGCAACAAAGGCATCCACCAAAGCCACTGATTCTGGTGATTCATCTTCGAAGGCCGAGATCGTCAAACGGATCGACAAAGAAATCAAGGGTAAAGGTATCAGTCAGCGAGTAGTCGGTGAACTGTTAGGACTCAGTCAACCCCAAGTTTCATTGCTGCTGAGAGGCCGCTATAATTCCTACAGTACAGAGCAGCTATCGAATTACTTAAATACCCTGAGTGGACAAGCTCCCGCTGTTGCTAGTACTGTTGGTCGCCGCAAAAATGCCAAAGCAGCACCAGCCAAGGCAGCACCAGCCAAAGCACCTGGCCGCCCCGCGAAAATCAAAGCCCAGCCCATTGCATCTGAGTCCTTCGGTGGCACTACCCTGGATACGCCCAACTGGATGCTAGAGGAAATTGCCTATTTGCGGCAACAGCTAGCCATCACTGGTTCCCAACGAGGGGATGAGCAGTTGCTGGCCGAAATAGACTATCTGCGTCGGGCCAATGCTGAGCTGCAAAAGAAAACGGAACGGTTCGACAAAATGGCTGCTTTACTGCAAGTCTAAAATCGATCGCCAAGATAAAGACAAAACGAGGGACATCACTTCAGCGATGTCCCTCGTTGCCAGTTAATTTCCACTAATCCTAGGCAAACTGTTGGCCGAGAGCGATCGGATTATGGACGGTGATTTTCTTTTTGTGGATGGAGATCAGCTCGCCATCCTTCAGATCACCCAACAATCTAGTTACCGTAACTCGGGTGGAACCGATCGCTTCCGCAATAGCTTGGTGAGAAAGGCGGAGATCAATGGTGATTCCGGAATTAGTGGGCATCCCAAAATCCCGGCACAGAATCAGCAAAAAACTGACGAGCCGGGAGCCCATATCGCGGTGGGCCAAAGTCTCCACCATCATTTCGGTCTGCAGAATCCGCGACGAAAGACCCTTGAGCATCAGCCAAGACATATCTGGATTTTCTTTCAGCGATCTCTCAAACTGTTCGATCGGGGTAGAAATTAGCTCCACTGGAGTGAAAGCTACCGCATGGTAGAAGCGATCGGAGCGATTTCCAGTAATCAGAGACAGAACTCCAAACACACTGTTTTCACGCAACAGAGCCACCGTAATCTCTTCCCCAGCTTCATAAACACGGGAGAGTTTCACAGCACCCTTTTTCAAAAAATAGACTCGCTCAGCAGGGTCGCCGGGGAAAAAGATGGTCTTTCCACGATCGAAAGTCTCTACCACCGGAGGGATAGAACCACTCATACCCTGGAAGACACTAGCTAGAGGTCTTTCTTGTAAAACAACCATATTTTCACTGGATTTTAAAGGAGTTAATTGGCAATGAAGCCCAAAGTAGGCAATTGACAACTAGTCAGAGATCAATACCACCGGTTGGAATAGCGTTACGTCCTAAAGGTATTACACATTACTTAATATCATCTAGACAACTATTTTGTGTATCAGCAGTTACAATTCGTCGATTCTTCTGGTAGTTCGGTGCGGACTAGAACTTTACCAAACCGGTTGGCCCTAACGCTTAGGATGGTAGGATCGGGGACTGTGCCGCTGAAAGAGAGCAGAATTAATGTTAGACCTAAAAAACAAAAATGCCTTGGTAACAGGTATTGCCAATGATAAGTCGATCGCCTGGGGCATTGCCAAACAGCTTCATGCCGCCGGAGCCAACATCGGCGTTACCTATCTGCCCGATGAAACTGGCAAAATGGAGAAGAAGGTAAGTAAGCTGGTGACCGAAATCGAACCCAGTCTCTTTCTGCCCCTGAACGTCCAGGACGATGCCCAAATTGATGCCACCTTTGGAGAAATCGCCAAGCAGTGGGGTAACATCGACATCCTCATCCACTGTCTGGCCTTTGCCAACAAAGAAGACCTCGCCGGCGACATCAGCAAAACTTCCCGAGCTGGTTTTAGTCAGGCCTTGGATATTAGCACCTTTTCGCTCACCCGTTTGGCTGGAGCTGCCAAGCCATTGCTGCGCAGTGGTGGTAGCATCATCACCCTCACTTACCTAGGTGGCGTGAAAGTGATCCCCAACTACAACCTAATGGGCATTGCGAAAGCTGGCCTAGAAATGAGCGTACGCTACTTAGCCACAGAAATGGGTCCCCATGGTGTGCGGGTCAATGGCATCTCCGCAGGGCCGATTCGCACCTTGGCTTCCTCGGCGGTGGGCGGCATTTTGGACATGATCCATCACGTAGAAGATATTGCCCCTTTGCGCCGCACAGTTACTCAAACGGAAGTTGGTAATACTGCTGCATTCTTGGCTAGTGATCTTTCTAGTGGCATAACTGGGCAGATTATATATGTAGATGCTGGTTATGAAACTATCGGCATGTAAGCCAACCAAAAGATAGTGGATCGGCGGTAGACGTTCGCGTCTGCCGCCTTTATCATTTGGGATCACTTGAGCTAAGGGACGGCTGTCCGATTCCCGCAAATTCCTGTAAGGTGGTAGCAGATCACAACGTTAACTTTTTTTAAGTAACCACCTTATGGCAACTGCAACTGCTTTAAAGCATGAAGTAAAAGACTTAGCCCTAGCAGCAATGGGCAAGCAACGGATCGAGTGGGCTGGCCGGGAAATGCCCGTACTCAAGCAAATCCGTGATCGGTTCGCGATCGAAAAGCCCTTTGCTGGCATGCGCCTCGTGGCCTGTAGCCACGTCACCACCGAAACTGCCCACTTGGCGATCGCCATGAAGGCTGGTGGTGCGGATGCCATCTTAATCGCCAGTAACCCCCTTTCTACTCAAGATGACGTAGCAGCCAGCTTGGTTGCCGACTATGGGATTCCTGTTTTCGCCATCAAGGGCGAAGACAACGACACCTACCACCGGCACATCGAGATCGCTCTTGATCACCGTCCAAACCTAATCATTGATGATGGTTGCGATGTGGTAGCAACCATGGTTCAAACCCGGCAGCATCAACTTGCAGAGTTGATTGGCAGCACAGAAGAAACCACCACAGGTATTGTCCGCCTCCAAGCCATGCTCAAGGCTGGCGTGCTCACTTTCCCCGCCGTTAACGTTAACGACGCCGACACCAAGCACTTCTTTGATAACCGTTATGGTACCGGTCAATCCACCTTAGACGGGATCATCCGTGCTACCAACATTCTGTTGGCCGGTAAGACCATCGTCGTGGCCGGCTACGGCTGGTGTGGCAAAGGTACTGCCATGCGCGCTAGCGGCATGGGTGCCAACGTAGTTGTGACTGAAATCGATGCGACTAAGGCGATCGAAGCGGTGATGGATGGCTACCGAGTCATGCCCATGTCCGAAGCTGCTAAGGTTGGTGACATTTTCATCACCGTTACTGGCAACAAGCATGTAATCCGGGACGAGCACTTCGATGTAATGAAAGACGGGGCCATGGTTTGTAACTCCGGCCACTTCGATCTAGAAATCGATCTAGATGCTCTGAAGAACAAGTCCAGCGAAGTTAAAAACGTTCGTAACTTCACCCAAGAATATTGCCTAAAGAGTGGCAAGTCGGTGGTTGTCATCGGCGAAGGTCGCTTAGTTAACCTTGCTGCGGCGGAGGGTCACCCCAGTGCAGTAATGGATATGAGCTTTGCCAACCAAGCGATGGCCTGCGAATTCTTAGTGAAGAACAAGGGTTCCTTGGCTGCTGGGATCCACAGCATTCCGGAAGCAGTAGACAGAGAAATTGCTCGCCTGAAGCTTCAAGCTATGGGTATTACGATTGATTCCTTGACTGCGGATCAAATCAAGTACGTCAATTCTTGGAACTCTGGCACCTAGTTGTCGGAAATAACTTTATGATATTGGCGACGCTCTGCGTCGCCTTTTTTCGATCCCTCCCCCTGAATCCCCCCATGAATAACCATGACTAAGACGCTGATCCCAATTATTTTGGCTGGCGGTAAAGGTGAGCGGTTTTGGCCCCTCAGCCGTAAGCATCGTCCCAAGCAATTTTTGTCTCTGGATGGCACGGGGGTAAGTCTGTTGCAGGCCACAGCTCAGCGACTGTTAACGATCGCTGACGGTTGGGAGAATGTCTGGGTGATTACTTCCGCAGCCATCGCCGATGGGGTGCGCACCCAGTTGCCGGAGTTACCGGCAGCGAATTTGTTAGTGGAGCCGGAAGGTCGCGATACGGCGGCAGCCGTAGCTTGGGCCACGCTGTCCGTGGCAGCCCGCTACGGAAACAGGGCTACCCTAGGCTTTTTTCCGGCGGATCACTATATTGCCGACGAGGCAGAATTCAATAACACTCTACAAGCTGCAGCAGCCTTGGCCGCCCAGGAGCCATCGATCGTCACGTTGGGCATTGCCCCGGACTTTCCGGCCACTGGCTATGGCTATATCCAATCTGGGGCAACGGCCGGAGAATTTGGCGGCCACCAGGCTTACCGAGTAAATCGCTTTGCAGAGAAGCCCGATCGAGAGCGGGCGGCGGAGTTTATCCAAGAGGGCAACTACACTTGGAACAGTGGGATGTTTATTTTCACAGCCCAGACTTTATTGGATGAAATGGAGCGCCATGCTCCGGAAATCTTGGAACCCATGCGATCGATCGGGATCGATGCCTATGGTCAGGTACCTAAGCAGAGTATCGACTATGCGTTGATGGAAAAAACTCAGTTGGCCTATGTGTTGCCGGTAAGCTTTGGTTGGGATGACTTGGGTGACTGGAATGCGATCGAGCGGCTCCTGAAGGGCGATCAGGCCCACAATCCCAATGTGGAGCTGGCCCAGCACATCGGCTTGGATACGGCGGGAGCGATCCTCTATTCCAGTAGCAGTGATGAGGTGATCGTGACCATCGGCCTGGAAAATGTGGTGGTAGTACGGGATGGCAATGTCACCTTGGTGGTAGATAAGAATCGTACCCAAGAAATTAAAGGTGTGCTGGGCAAAATCAAAGAGAATGAAGATTGGGCGCATCTTCTATGATTTTTTCGGCTAACATGAAAAAATGAGTGAAAAGAAAAACAGCGGCATCAAAATCTTAGCCGACAACCGCCAAGCGCGCTTCCAGTACGAATTTCTAGAGACTTTCGAGGCAGGACTAGTGCTGACCGGCACCGAAGTCAAATCTATTCGGGCTGGCAAAATCAATCTGCGAGACAGCTATGGCCTGTTGCGTCAGGGTGAAGCCTGGCTGCTCAATGCCCACATTTCTCCCCACGCCACCACCAGCGTTTACTACAACCACGAGCCAACCCGGACGCGGAAACTTCTGCTGCACAAAAAAGAAATCCGGAAGTTGATCGGTAGTGTCGATCGAGAAGGCTTAACTTTAGTACCAGTCAAGATGTACCTCAAGGGCGGGCGAGTAAAAGTTGTACTCGCCCTGGCCCGCGGCAAAAAGCTCCACGACAAACGGGAAGACCTCCGCAAAAAAGACGACAAACGAGACATGGCCCGTGCCATGAAGCGAGGATGAATTCCTAGATTTTCTTGCGCGCAATAGTCAGACCATCACCGATCGGCAACATACTAATCTCTACCCGATCGTCCTCATGAATAGATCGATTGAGCTGGCGCAGAATCTCGGTGCGACTGTCGGTGACCGCAGGATCGGCGACTTTTCCGTACCACAGCACATTGTCGATCGCGATCGCGCCACCGGGCCGCACTAACTGGAGGCAAAGCTCGTAGTAGTTGGGGTAATTGGCTTTGTCTGCATCAATAAAAGCAAAGTCAAATGTCTCGCTCTCGCCGGCGGCTACCAAGTTCTGTAAGGTGACCAAGGCTGGGCCGAGGTGTAGGTCGATTTTCTCGGCAACTCCAGCTTCCTGCCAATATCGGCGGGCCACATCCGTCGCTGCTTCGCTAATATCGCAGGCGAGTAAATAGCCATCGGCGGGCAGGGCTAAGGCCATGGAAATTGAGCTGTAGCCCGTAAACACTCCCACTTCCAGGACACGTTTGGCTCCCATTAGGCGCAGTAATAATCCCATGAACTGGCCCTGTTCGGGGCAAATTTGCATGTGTCCTTGGGGATATTCTTGGTTATGGCTACGGAGTTTCTGCAGGGCGGGATGCTCGTGCAAGGAGACGGACTGGAGATAGGCTGTCAGTCGATCGTCTAGGTTGATCGTATGGTCGCTCATGATTCACTAGCAGGCTCATCGGAAATTGCTAAAGTTATCCTAACTACTATAGTTAGCGATCGGCTACCAAGATTTTCAGGTGCTCCCAGGACAACACAGTTTTAATAGTAATAGTTATGTCTGATGACTATTCGAGTTTTAGGAATAAAACATCTTGTGCTATATTTTGTAACAGCTTGTAAAGACAAGTAAATTGGCCTTAATTTAATCCTAAAACTAAAAATATGGCAAATGATACAATTCCAGCCGGCAAGGCTCCCCAAAATGTAGCAGGTTGGACTTTTAGCACCAGGAACAATGCCCTAGACCAACTCCTCCAGAGTGATTCAAAATTGTTGGTATTAGATTTTCCACAGAATACTAGTGCTGCAATCCAGTCTGCCAAGGATAAAACTGCGGCACTCCATCAAGCTGGCAAAGAAATCGTTTCTTATTTGAGTATCGGAGAATCTGAGGACTTTCGGCCTTACTATCAATCTAGCTGGAACACTAATCCGCCGAGCTGGATGGGTAAAGAAAATCCAGAATGGCCGGATAGTAACAAGGTAAAATATTGGGATCCAGAGTGGCAAAAAATAGTTTTCAATTCCCTAGACAAGATTATCGAAAGCGGATTTGATGGGATTTATTTAGATATAGTTGATGGCTATGACTACTGGAGCAATCCTAATAATGGCGAGGGATTGGTACTCGATCGGCAGGATGCTGCCCAGCGCATGATCGACTTCATTGGCAGCTTGACTGAGTACGCCCGAGTCCAAAAGGGCAAACCGAATTTTTATGTGATCCCCCAAAACGGCGAAGAATTAGTAAAGTACGGTAGAGATAATAGTTATTTAAAGAACATTAGTGGGGTGGGGATCGAAAGTCTTTTTTACAGAGAAACTTCTGCCCAAAGCGCCGCCAGTGTTAAGTATCGATCGGAGAGCTTAGATAAGATCACCGCAGCGGGCAAATCGGTACTGGTAATTGACTATGTCAATGATGGCTCGGGCTATCAGGGTAATAATCAGCTACGCATTGATGATTTTTGGAGTAAGGCAACCAAGGCGGGCTACGTTCCCCAAATCAGTTCGACCGATCGCTCTATTTTGGCCATCGATCCACTAAATGCAGTGCTGGCCGGGATTGTGGGTCAAACTGCCGCACCTATTACGCCAGTGACGGTGGCTCCCACCTTGGCCGCTCTAGCACCTCAGCCGATAATAACCGCCGCAGCTCCTGTGGTCACACCAAGTCCCCAGCCAGTAGTAACTACTCTAGCCCCGGTGGTAACACCGGCTCCCCAGCCAGTAACTACTCCAACCCCGGTGGCAACACTGGCTCCTCAGCCGTTGGTGGAATCACCCAAACAGAAAAGTGCTGCGGTGCAGGCTGCGCCGCTCGATCCTCCTCCTATCAATACCAATTTAGATCAACGGCTGTTGGGTACTGCGGCCAATGATGCGATCGATGGTGGTATTGGTGCCGACTATCTTGCTGGCAATCGGGGGAATGATATAATTCGGGCTGGTGCTGGTAATGATATTATCTATGGTGAATGGGGCCGAGACTATATTGATGGTGGCGATGGCAACGATATGTTGTGGGGGAATGATGGTAACGATACTCTGCTGGGCGGCGCAGGGGACGATCGACTAGTAGGCGATCGAGGAAATGATCAGCTGACCGGTGGTGCTGGCAAAGATATTTTTGTCTATGAAAACTTTGCGCCTAAAACTCTGGGGCGCGATGAAATCACCGATTTTGAGGCCGGGGTGGATAAGATCGAGCTGCATTTGAATATTTTCTCGAAGCTCAGTCCCGGCCAAAGCCTCAAGCCAGAAGAATTTGCGATCGTCAATGGCCGTCAAGCAGCTGCTATCAGTAGTGCGCTGGTTGTATACGATGCCACTTCTGGTAATCTGTTCTACAACTCTAATGGGAGCGGTCGCGGATGGGGTGAAGGCGCGAATATTGCGAATCTCAGCAATCGCCCGAATTTGACTGCTACCGATTTCATTTTGGCCTAGTTCAGAGGAATAAGAGGTCTACAATACCTAGCTACCTGGAAATTATCTTGGCCTGATGAGAGTATGTCGATCGACAACATCACCAGCATCCAGGAATCTCAGGTAGCTAGCTTGCTAGCCTGAGGCGCAAGTAACCCGAAAACGGCCCCCGAGCGTTATACTAAGCATGTTTTTCGCCGACCCCGATTCCCCACGCAAGCCATGACTGAATCTCCCTTTTCTCCCGCCGAGATTGCCGCCGAGGGCATTAAGCCCAACGAATACGCAGAGATTGTCCAGCGCCTTGGTCGCCATCCCAACAAGGCAGAGCTGGGCATGTTTGGGGTCATGTGGTCGGAGCACTGCTGCTATAAGAATTCGCGGCCATTGCTGAAACAATTTCCCACCACCGGCCCGCGCGTCCTGGTCGGCCCTGGCGAAAATGCTGGAGTCATCGACCTCGGCGACGGTCTGCAACTGGCCTTCAAGATCGAATCCCACAACCACCCCTCTGCGGTAGAACCATTTCAGGGAGCAGCTACGGGCGTAGGGGGCATTCTGCGGGACATTTTTACGATGGGTGCCAGGCCGATCGCCGTGCTCAATTCCCTCCGCTTTGGCAACTTAGACGACCCCAAAACCCGTCGCCTGTTCGCTGGAGTAGTCTCCGGCATCAGTCACTATGGCAACTGCGTAGGGGTGCCGACCGTAGGCGGCGAAGTCTATTTCGACCCGGCCTACAATGACAATCCGCTGGTCAATGCCATGGCCTTAGGGATTATGGAAACCGCCACGATTGTGAAGTCTGGAGCCGCTGGCTATGGCAACCCCGTCCTCTATGTAGGTTCCACCACCGGTCGCGATGGCATGGGCGGAGCCAGCTTTGCCAGTGCCGAGCTGAGCGAAGCATCCATGGACAACCGGCCAGCAGTCCAGGTGGGCGATCCTTTCTTAGAAAAATCCCTGATCGAAGCTTGCTTAGAAGCCTTTAAAACCGGCGCAGTGGTAGCCGCCCAGGATATGGGAGCCGCTGGCATTACCTGTTCTACGGCAGAAATGGCCGCCAAGGGTGGGGTGGGGATCGAATTCGACCTAGATCTCGTACCTGTGCGAGAAACGGGCATGGTACCTTACGAATATCTGCTGTCCGAATCCCAAGAGCGGATGCTCTTTGTCGCTCACAAGGGCCGAGAGCAGGAGCTGATCGATATTTTTCATCGCTGGGGCTTGCAAGCGGTGGTGGCCGGGACCGTAATCGAGGAGCCGATCGTCCGGATTCTTTTCCAAGGCTCCGTGGCCGCAGAGATGCCAGCCACGGCACTGTCCGACAATACGCCGATCTACGAACGCCAGTTGCCCGACGAGATTCCGGCCTACGCCCAAGCGGCTTGGCAGTGGTCGGTGGAAAGCTTGCCAGCTTGTGAGGCCAGCAGTTTAGCCCCTAGCTTGCTGCGGTTGCTAGATATACCTTCGATCGCCTCCAAGCGCTGGGTCTATAGCCAATACGATCATCAAGTGCAAAATAATACGGTGCTGCTGCCCGGTGGGGCCGATGCGGCGGTAATTCGGATTCGGCCTTTGGAGCCAATTCAAGGTTTAGCCACCAAGCCACCGACGAATACGGGGGTGGCAGCGACGGTGGACTGCAATGCGCGCTATGTATATCTACATCCCTATGAGGGGGCCCAGGCCGTGGTGGCGGAGGCAGCCCGCAATCTAAGCTGTGTGGGGGCGGAGCCGGTGGCCGTCACCGACAACCTGAATTTCGGCAGTCCGGAGAAGCCGATCGGCTATTGGCAGTTAGCGGAAGCTTGTCGGGGCCTATCGATGGCCTGTAGGTCAATGGCTACGCCAGTAACCGGTGGGAATGTATCGCTCTATAACGAGACTTTTGATAGCAATGGCCAACCACAACCGATTTATCCCACGCCAGTGATTGGGATGGTGGGAATCATTCCCGATCTAGCCAAGATTTGCGGCCAGAGTTGGACCACTGCCGGACATTTGATTTATTTATTGGGTGCTAGTAGTCAGCCCAGTTTGGGGGCCAGTGAATATTTGGCCACTGTGCATCAAACGGTGGCCGGGCGACCGGTGGCGATCGATTTCAATCAAGAGCGACTCGTGCAGGCGGCTTGTCGCTATGGCATCCGCCAAAGCTGGGTATCGGCAGCTCACGATCCGGCGGAGGGCGGGATAGCGGTGGCTTTAGCAGAATCTTGTATTGGCAATGGGCTGGGAGCACAGGTAACTTTGCCGGCGCTGGGTCTACGGGCCGATGAGGAGCTGTTTGGGGAATGTGGGGGCCGGATTGTGGTGTCGATCGATCCCGCTCATCGGTCAGAGTGGGAGGCTTATCTGCAAGAAAATCTGGCTGGTGATTGGCTGGCGGTGGGGGTTGTGGCGGGCAACCGGCTGCAAATCTCGGCGTCCGGTGGCTCTGTAGATCTCAGTTTGACGGAGATTGCGGATAGTTGGCAGAATGCAATCGATCGACGGATGCAATAGAATCCAGCAATCCCAAGGACGATCCTGCTAGTAGTTTAGACCTCGATGGCAACTCATCATGCAGGATGCACCAAATTTCAAAAGCTTCGTTAGAGTCAGATGATTGGATTGGAAAAGAATCCCGCCGGCAAAATATCTGTCCCCAAATCAATGGCTAGAATCTGCATAATCACCAACGCCGGTGGAATTCTCAACACCACCATCAGCAAAAAAGGTACCAATTCTGCAACGTTCGATGCCAAAATACAGGTCATAAATTTACGGATATTTTGATACACAGCCCGGCCCTGCTCAATAACGGCAATATAGGAATGTTGTTTTTTCTCTACAGAAAACCTTCGCACTGCCCAGGTTGGCCTAAATACTCTGGCAACAAATCGATCAATCCAAGTACTGCTTTACGATAAATATTCACACTAACTTCAATTTATTTAATTAAATTAATGGCATTCAAATCATTCCAGCACCACAATCTTGGCTTCGGCATTAGAAGTTGTGCCCCTTACTCTAATTGGCTTTGAAGTAGTGAAGTCTTGGAAGTTATCCCAAGAAGCGCAAGGGTTCTACCGTATGCCCCTCCAGTTTTTCATGGCCACCTGTTTCTGGAACTTAGTAGGAGCTGGGGTGTTTGGCTTTTTGATTAATCCGCCGATCGTCCTGTATTATTCCCAGGGACTGAATACCACCCCAATTCATGCTCACTCAGCACTCTATGGTGTATACGGTTCGCTAGCGATCGCCCTCATGCTATTCGCCCTACGAGAAATTACGCCCGATCAGGCCTGGAATGAAAAACATCTCAACTTTTCTTTTTGGTGGATCAATATCGGATTGGGGATGATGATGATGATGGTTCGCGGACTGATCTCCAATAGTTTTTATCAACTGGTACAATCGGTAAATCATAGAACTTGACCACTAAAATAATATAAATCGATTCTCTGACCCTCACAAATTCCTCATAGCCAAGATCTAAAGTGAAATTCAGGTAAATCGAGAGCGGAGATCGAACTAGATCGGGCCGAACTCGCGACAATTATTCAAGGGAAAGAAACAAATATGATGAATTGGAACCAAGGGCTAGTCAAAGCTGTCTTGATAGCCGAATTCTTTTTTACTGGAAATACTTTCCCTCAGAGAAATTTGCTCGCCTCAATATCTCACACCGCACTAGTTCCAGAGGCGCAACTCAAGTTCAAAAAACTGACCTCAATCCAAAAATCTCGCGTAACGCAGGGTTCACCCTGGAGCTTATGCGGACGCAGCCAAGACGACAACAAGCGGGTAAGTGGATTTACTGGCGATACAGCAGGCACTTATAGTACCGTTGCATTAAAATGGAAAAATGCAAATTCCAGCACCGAAAGCCTGCCGCTCAAATTCAAAGCCTCTCCCGGTGCTGGTAGATGCGACCTCGATTGTCGATCAATCGAGGATAGTCAAAAGCCAGGTTCGCGCTGTACCCCGCTGTCTCCACCACTATATTCAGTCCAAGGCTATGATTCTGTTCTTTCTAAATATCCCGAGGCTAAGTTCGTTACTTGGTTGCATTGGGATCGCCGCCGCGATCGGACTGCACTTCTACCCGATTTAGGAAGCTGCATCATTAGATGAATGGCTCTATAATGGTGGCCCATACCAAATGATTTCAAGGGGGTGCAGTTAGGCATTAGTTCTGCTTTAACTACACCCTTTCACTTGACCTATTTGAGCCAGAATAGTCCGATTCCTACTGGAACGGCAAAGCCGATCGACCTCACAAGTTCCTCAAATTTTTTGCCTACTATCAAAAGCGAGGATCCAGCAACCTAGTAATGGGAAAATGGCGCTCCTAAAACATAGCTACGGAGGTCGAGATGGAAGATATCATCCTCTTTACGGGCACTGCCAATCCAGAATTAGCGAATGCGATCGCCCACAAGCTGAATCTGCCCTTGGGGGCCTGCGCATCCGAACGGTTTCCAGATGGGGAAACTGCGGTACGATTGCTGGAATCAGTCCACCAGAAATCAGTGTTGATCGTGCAACCCAGCTCACCGCCAGTGAATGACAACCTAATAGAACTGATGGTTTTTGCCGATGCCTGTCGGCGGGCCGCAGCCGATCGAATTATTGCTATTGTGCCTTACTTTGGTTATTCTCGTGCGGACAGTAGCCAAGGGCAGCGAGAGCCAATTACGGCCAGTATGGTAGCTGACCTATTACAGACAGTGGGTGTAGATCGGGTGGTGACTCTCGATCTACATACGCCGCAAATTGAAGGTTTCTTTCGCATCCCGGTGGATAGTCTTACCGCCGTGCCAACCTTGTGCGATAAATTGAGAAATCTATTGCCACCCGATATTGTAGTTGTCTCGCCAGATCCTGGCCGAGTACCAATGGCCACCGCCTACGCTCAACTGCTCAATAGTGAGGTGGCAGTCCTCCATGAGCAAAGAAAAAGTGGCACTGAAACGATGACAATTCAGGTGGTAGGAGACGTGCGCGATCGACCTTGCCTAATTGTCGATGACATTATTTCCACTGGTAGAACTATTATCCGGAGTATCGATGCTCTACTCCGGGCGGGGGCTTTCCCAGAAATGACCGTGGCGGCAACGCACGGACTGTTCATTGAGAATGCTCAAACAAAGTTAAGTCATGCAGGCATCGAGGCTATCTTCGTCACCGATACAGTCGCCCAAGAATTTAGAGATTGGCCAAAATTACATGTTGTCTCGATCGCCGCCCCGATCGCCAGTGCAATTCAAGGGTTTAAATCCGATCACTCAATTCATAATTCCTACGAAAAGAGACGATCCTAATGACCATCGAGACCCGATTCCGCAATCGCACCGCAGCCGGGCAATTATTAGCGAACAAACTCGGCCAGTATGCCGATCGATCGGACGTGCTAGTCTTAGGGCTGCCGCGCGGCGGTGTACCCGTTGCCTTTGAAGTGGCAAAAGCACTCAATGCCCCCTTAGATATCTGCGTGGTACGAAAACTGGGTGCCCCTGGATATCAAGAAACCGCCATGGGTGCGATCGCCTCCGATGGAGTGCAAGTATTAAATAACAATGTACTGACTTGGTTGCGAATTTCGGAACCCACGATCAAGGCAGTAGCGATGAAAGAACTCAAGGAATTAAAACGGCGAGATCGCGTTTATCGAGGGGATCGGCCATCACCACAGATATCCAACCGAATCATTATTCTAGTAGATGATGGTTTGGCCACAGGTTCAACAATGCGAGCGGCTATTGCCAGCATCAAACCACAACAACCGCAGCGGCTAATTGTGGCCAGCCCCGTTGCACCACCAGCCACTTACCAGGAATTGAGCACCGAAGTTGATGAAGTGATATGCCTGATGACTCCTAAATTATTTCATGCGATCAGTCACTGGTATGAGAATTTCACTCAAACCACCGATGCTGAAGTGTGTGAATTGTTAGCTACGCAGGAGGTTTCCGGCCATGCCCATCGATAAAACTCCCGAACACCGCAGCAAACCGCCCAAAATACGCAAGTTTGGCGGTAGTATGACGTTCTTTTTTATTTGGTTGATTAGCAGAATGGCTGCAAACGGGCAATTTACAGCGTGGAATCGAATTGGCCACACAGAAAGGTCGTTATCGATAGTTCGTTAATAATCCACATAATCTTCGGCAATCCCTACATAGATCACATGATCCACCCATTGCTCATTTTCGTAGTAGAAGCCCCGTCGCACGCACTCTTGCTGTAATTTCACGCTCTTGGCCAGAGCAATAGAAGCATGATTATCCAAATTAATTGCTGCTTCGATTCGATGATAGCTTAAATCCTTGAATCCAGCCGCCAGCAAGGCACTCACGGCCTCCCGAGCAAAACCTTGTCGCCAATGCTGATTGTGAATGCTATATCCCAAATTAGCCCACTGCTTCTCTTCCCGCTGAATTGTGGAAAGATCGACGTTACCGAGGTGCTGCTGGGTTGCCTTAGAAAACACCCCAAAAATGTAAGCATAGTCCCGCAAAGCTTGTTCCTGATGGCGAGCACAGATCCCTAAGAACCAATCGGGATTGTAGCTAGAGAGGTCAATCTGGCCTTCATCATAGCAAGACTGAGCGGCCGATCGCCCAGCAAATCCCTCATACCAAGCTCCAAAATCTCGCGGCTCTTGGGGACGTAGGATAAGGCGATCGGTCTCAATTATCAGTGGCCAAGTTAGATGCGGAGAGTGCTCGATACCCATGATTAATAGACCAACTCAATGATGCCATCTTAATTCATCCAGCACCAAAATTCGATCCCACGCCAAAAAGGTAAGCCGAGGCTTACCTTTTTAGCAATCGAAATTTTTTAAGTGTGACGTCTGTTATGCTTCGCCCGGTAGATGTTCTGGCTAGAACGATTGAGGCGATTTCTTAACACCCCACGCTCGCGCTTCGATAAATTGCCATCAGACTTAAATCTGGCTTCTTGGGCATTGATGTTGGCCTGCTGGCGCTGCAACCGGAAGGTTTCCCTGGGGGTCAGTGCGCCGGAGCGGATCCCTCGATTGATGCGATTTTGTTGGTTAGCTTCGCGCCGATCGATGCGAGGGCTGTAGGTACCGGCGGAAGCATTGGAAGCTAGTCCGAGCACAGTGGAAGCACTAAGGATGGTAACCAATGCAGCAGTAAGTAGTTTTTTCATGATTGAAACCTATTGGGTATGTGTGTAAGTTGAGAACAGTTAAGATTCTCTGCGGTTGAGGAAGTAACAGTGGCTTTCTCGATCGCCTACAACCATCCTATCCCCCTGCCAACTGAGTAGCGAACGGAGAACGAACTGACTTATCGCCGATTTTTTTTGTTACCTATGATACCTTCACAAACGCTCTCTCCTGCCGGGTTGAGGTCGTTGTTACTCTGGTACTCAGACAGTTCTTGACAGCCTACTTCGATCGCCTTAGGAATCTGTCCATTTTCGTTGTTCAATCGCTGAGATTCATTACTGCCATTCGTCTCCGGCGATTCTACCCGGAACTCGCTAGCCAGGGGCGGTGCTTGCTGGATAGTCCGGGGAGCATCTTCTGTTAAATCCCATAACTGCAAAGCACCATCCAGACTAGCGCTCACCAACTTCCGTCCATCGGGACTAAAGATTGCCTTGTTCACAATATCTTTATGCCCCTTGAAAGTCTTCACCAAAGTGCCATCCAGCCGCCAGAGTTTAATCGTGCGATCGGCACTGGCGCTGGCCACCATCGTGCCATCAGGATGAAAGGCCAGCACAGTAATTTTTTGTTGATGGGCCTCGATCGAGCGCAGCAATTTCCCCTCAACGTCCCACAATTTGATGATATGGTCCCCACCACCACTAGCAACCAAACGACTATTAGGTGCAAAAGCTACGGTCGCAACGGCCCCCACATGTCCCTCCCAAGTTTTAATATTCCGACCCGCCATATTCCAGAGCTTCACCGTAGCATCGCGGCTACCGGAAACCAACAATTGGCCATTGGGACTAAAACTCAGGCCAGTAATTTGATTTTGATGCCCAGATAGCTGAGCTAGCATTTTGCCAGCTACTCCCCACAACTTAATATCACCAGTACTACTGGCAGCGATCAACTGTCCATTGGGGCTATAGCTCACATGCTGCCAGCGCTGTCCGTCACCATCAAAGGTTTTGACCAATTGGCCATCACTAGATCGCCAAATCGAAATTGTTTTATTACCATTCGTAGTCACAACATTCCTACCATCCGGACTAAAATCCAGACTTAATAGTCTCCTTTCACTAAAGATTTCGACATTCTGCAGCGATGTTCCATCAGTCTGCCAAGCACTAATCTGCCCATCGGCATTCACCGCCAAGATCTTTTGGCTATCGGTACTGAAAACCACATCCTTAAAACGGAATGCCGGATCTATAGATTTCGCACCTCTATCAGCTTTCATCTTCCGGAGGAGATCGCGCAGATTTTCCAAAGCTGCGAGTTTTTCCTTACCACCCCTGATTTGTTGGGACAGCTGTGCGGCACTGATGCCAGCCAACAAAGATTCTCGATTTTCCCCAGCTTGTCGATGGGCTTTGGAAGAATTCACCAAGGCTCGCACCCGATCTCGCTGAGCATTATCCGCAGCGGCCAAAAAGAAAAATGTCGAGCAGAAAGCAACTACTGAAACCAAGACAGTCGTCCCCAATAACAGCTTGCGAACTTTGCGGTCTTTTTGTAACTTGTTTTCGAGCCTTTGGCTAGCGGACAGAAAATCTCGATCAAAATCGTTCAATTTTTTCCCCCTCGACCAAGCATCGGCTTCTTGCAATGCCTTGCCACGCAATAACCGAGATTCATCTTGCCGATCTGTTGCCAACCAAGCATTCAAAGACTCTCGATAGGGACGACGTTCAGCCAGTACTCTGGCCAACCAATGCCGATCAAACACCTGTGCATAGATGGGGTTATGAATTTGCAGTCGATCGTGTTCTTTTACCACCACCCCCGATAGTCTCAATTCTAGCTGTGCCGGATTTTCATCCACCAATACATGACCATCCGTGAGGACTTTTTGATAGAGATCTAGCAGTTGATAAGCATTGGGTAAATCGCTGCGCAGTAAACGATTATGAATGGTTTTGAGGTGTTCCGGTTCGTCCTGGGTTTCCCAGTCAGAAATGATTTTCGATCGCACCAAATTCTCAATGTCTTTTTCCTCATCACCAGCCAGAATGGGGGTTGGCAGTCCTTGTACCAACATACATAACTTTTGGGTGAGAAAAGGCTGCCCCCCCGTCCAGTTTAAAATTGCTTGTAACACCGTATCTGGATGGGTTGCGCGCTCCTGCAATCCGGTGATTAGCGGAGCAGCTTCGGCCATTTGAAAACCGCGCAATTCAATGCCTCGGCCCACATTAAAGGGGGAGCGTTTGCTATCTTTAATTAAATCTGCCGGAGTAGCTACACCAAAAAGCGCAAAAGTGAGATTGTCTTTTTCATTGCAGGCGCGGATCGCAGCGAAAAAATCATCCGTATCAAATTCCAAGCTGAGGGTGCTATCAATTTCATCAATAAAAATAACAATCGGGCAATCGAGCAACTGGGGTAGTTGGATTTCCACGAACTCACACCAGCGCTGCACCGGGGAAATTAGGTCCTGTGCTTGCCACCAAGCCCGAAAATCGAATCGATCAGAGAGGTGAAATCCCTGAACTAAACGTTTCACTAGTCCGGCATACCATTGCTGAACGGTAATGTTCCGGCTACCAATGGCTTGGAGATCGATCGCCACACAGGCAATATCCGCTGCTTGCAACAAATTCATAGTCCGGAAGCGCAGACTAGTCTTGCCCATCTGACGAGAATTCAAGACATAACAAAGCTCCCCAGCGATCAACCCTTGATAAAGCTGGCGATCAGCAGCCCTAACTACATAGCTAGGAGAATCTATCGGCAAATGACCACCGACGCGATATTGATATGAGGATTTCGCTGTCATAAGGTCGAATTTCTGCGGCTGCTAAAGAAAATACGATAGAGCTGGCAGCGAGGCTCAATCTGGTTACCCTTCCGAACGACGATTCCCATGCTATACAGCCGGAAAGATAGCTCTGGCTCAATCCCCACCGCAGCTTGAGCCCCGATGACTTTTTGCAAGGCATCCAGTAAAGCTGGTTCATTTTTGATATTATTCCAAAGGCGACGCAGGTGTTCGCCATAGGGTTCTGCATCGGTGGGCGCGATCGCTAGCAGTTCGCCCAAATCCATATCTTGCTGAGCAATATGATAGAGCGCCAACCGAATCAAATAGGGGTGGCCACCGACCATCTCCATAAGGCGGCTAGTGCTGTTTTCGGCCCAGGCTAATCCATATTGTTGCACTAATTCTCGCACTTGCCCGAGAGTAAACTCCGGTAGCTCGATCGGCAGTCCCACATTAAAAGGCGATTCATCGCTCCCCAAGGGAATATAAACTTCGGTGGAATGGGCAATGACTATGCGCAGTTTCCCCCACTCCCCCAAGCCCGATTCTTCATACCAAGCCCTGAGCAATCCAAAAAAATCCGCCGCGACTAGCGGATACTGAAAAAGCCGATCCACATCGTCTAGCCCTAGGATTAAAGGACTGGCGGCGGCGGGCAAAATGAATTCCTCGAAATAAGAAGTACAGTTATCTTTGCTGCCAAAGGTGTCGCTCCACCATTCGCTGGCTTGCTGTGGTAGCTTTAGCTTCCAGCTGATTTTGTTGCAGAACCATTGTAACAATGCATCCAAATCCTCGAAGATCGATCGATCTGCACCTTGAAAATTCACTTTAACTGCTCGCCCGCCCTGGGATAGGCTGCGATGCAGAATTCGATCCATCAGAGATGTTTTGCCCATTTGATGGGGGGATTTAATGCGAATCAAGCTACTCGGTTGCAAGATGGCTTCGTAGCAGCGGGAATCGATCGCTGATCTTTCAATGTAGAAAGGAGAATCGATGTTCACTCCGCCGACGGGCATTGCCACACCAAGATTTTCCGCAGCAGCTACGGCGAAACTGGGTGCTGATGGGTTATTAGACAACATCATTTGTTCGTCTTCTCCCCAGTCTGCCACTGCTTTCCAATCCAAGTTCAAGCAGTCACAAACCGATTTAAAACTATGATAATCCACCGGCTTACCATTCAGGAAATTATTGACCGTAGAGATCGCCAAGCCCACTTCTTCAGCCAATATTTTTTGATTAGGAAAGCCATTGCGCTTGAGCGCCAACTTGGCCCCTTCAATCCGATTTGGATGAACTCTTAGGGATCTAGCCATGGTGAACCATGCAATTTACATTGATTTCGATCAGAGCCGGAGGATTTCCACTAAAATAATATAGAAATTATAGCCAGCAACTCTTCGATCTCCTCCGGTTCATTTTCCCATAAAAAAGTGTATTTGCAACGCAACTCAAGCCAAAGTCAGTTTTTTCTCGGTTTTTAGTCGATCTCACTGCCGAGCACCAGCACGCCTTGGACTAACGAAGCTTGCGGCCAGAGATTTTCTTGGATGTTCCACGCCACATAATTGCGATGTACATTATTAAAATCAATAATAAAATCCAAAAACCTGGATTGAAGAGGACACTTTGCGGAAGCGGACCACTGAAAACGATCGATACAGCAATCACCACATATAATCCAACGCCAAACCAACCAGTAATGAGCACCCACCAAGGCATTCTGCCACTGACCATGCCCTGACTGGCAGATCCTTGGGTGGCCACTTGATCCATGGGAGTGAGTCCCGCTGAGCGTTTGGGAACATTGACATATTCTTGGTTCGCTAAGGTTGAAGTATGCAGCTTGGCTCGATCGGCTTTCAACTGTGCAAACAGGTCTATTTCTTTTTTCATGGCTGGTGCTCCTTTGTTGATCCTGGCAATGATTTGCCCCCTACAGTACCGATCAGCCTGTTTCCTGAAGAAATGCAGAATCTCAAAGATTCTTCACAGAATTCGGCCGGGGTGACGGGGATCTTAACCTTGTGACATTATTTCCACTGGCATCTTACTTTTGGGGACTTCTTTTTTAGCGGGTGGACTGAATGCGGTGGCTGGGGGTGGAAGTTTTATTACTTTTCCGGCCTTGATCTTCACCAGAGTGTCACCGATCGCCGCCAACGCCACAAATAATGCAGCCATGTGGGTGGCAGGGTTAGCCAGTGCCCGGGCCGATCGCCAAGACTTGGATGGCGATCGGCATGACTATCTATTTTTTCGTTCATGGTTGATTTTTGTAGCCTTACTGGCTCTTTCGCTTTCGGCCTTAGGCCTAGCTTTCTGTGATGGATTTTGGTTGGGAGCTTTGTTTAATGGTGCTTGCCATTGCTCGCTGCGCCCATCCCAGAACAGCACCGAATCCTGGCATGTTTGGCATTTTAGATAGAAGCCACCGGAGACCTTGGGACTAGGCATCTTGGCCATCATTTGGCCACATCGATCGCAGGCTACTTCGGAGATTACCAAATTAGTTTTATCCACAGCGACCCCCGGCTTCACCCATTCTTTTTTGAAATCCGACCAAAATAGCACCAGCTCTCGGCCATCAGCACTTTTACAGCCGCCCTTGTCGCATTTTAGAAAATAGCCCTTTGGTGATTTCTTGAACGGCACCTTGCCCAACATTTTCTGACAATCCGGGCAGGCTACCCGCGATCGCTGTAGCTCTTGGTCTTTATACACCCTCGGTGGGGTAAAGGCTTCAGCATTCAGCAAGGCTGGCTCTAGATAACTACCATTCCAACCACTTAAATACTTTTCCCAATCTAGTTTACCAGCAGCGATCGAGTCTAAGGAATTCTCCATCTGGGCCGTAAAGCTCGGTTCCAACAGATCGGGCAAAACCTTGGCCAGGAACTCATCCACCTCCATCCCCAACGTTGTCGGAGACAAACGATCTTTTTGGATGAGTTGCACATAGTTACGCTCTTTAATCGTGGTGATCGTCGGGGCAAAGGTACTGGGCCGACCGATGCCTTTCTTTTCCATTTGCTGCACTAGTTGAGCTTCCGTAAATCTCGCTGGGGGCTGAGTTTGTTTAGCTTCGGCGGTGGCTTTTGCGCAGGTCAACAATTGGTCTTTAGTCACTATGGGTAATTCGTTATCACCAGAGAGATTATGCCAATATTTCAAATAGCCAGCAAAAGCTACAACCTGGCCACGGGCCTGCCAGCGCACGCTGCCAGACTGGGAGATAATCACGGATTTATTGAGTAATGCTGGTTTGCATAAAGCAGCCATAGTGCGCTTCCAGATCAATAGATAGAGCGAGAATTCATCGCCGGGAATTTCGGTCTTTAACTCCTGAGAAGACTTAAAGAAGTTGGTGGGCCGAATGGCTTCGTGGCCTTCTTGAGTATTTTTAGGGGTATTTTTGGCAGTAGCACTGGCCTTAGGCGCTTTGGTGGGCAGGTTTTGGGGATCTTTGGCTGTCAGCCAGGCGCGACCTTGGGTGATGCATTCTTCGCTGAGTTCCACGCTATCCGTACGCATATAGCTAATCAGGCCCGCTTCATAGAGTTTTTGGGCCAGGGCCATGGTGCGATCGGGCGAAAACTTGAGCTTGGCTCCAGCCGTTTGTTGGAGGGCGGAGGTACTGAAGGGAGTGGGGGGAAACTTTTTGGTCTGTTTGGCTTCGATGCTGACCACTTGGTGGGGCTGAGACTGGGCGGTGGCTACCAGTCGATCGGCGGCGGCTTGGGTGAGCACCTTGGTGGATTCGGGCTTTTTGGCTTCGGTGCCAGCATCATCCAGCACTTCATCGGTTTCCGCAGCGGCTTGGTCGCCAAAATAGAAAGCTTTGAAGCCTTCAGCATATTCGACGTAGACCGACCAGTAATCCTGGGACTGGAAGTTGAGGATTTCCCGTTCGCGCTGGCAGACGAGGTGGAGAGCGGCGGATTGGACGCGCCCGATGCTTTTGGCTCCGTTGTTCAGTCGCCAGACCAAGGGAGAGCCGCGATAGCCCACTAGTTTGTCTAGGCAGTCCCGACAGCGACCAGCAGCAACCAGGTTGGTGTCGATCGACCGGGGGTTCTGGATGGCTTGACGAACGGCGTTGTCGGTGATGGATTGATAAACGACACGCTTGGGGTTCTTCAGTTTGAGGGTTTGGGCAATGTGCCAAGCAATGGTTTCACCTTCTCGATCGGGGTCGGAGGCGAGGATGACTTCCTCGGCCCGCTGGGCAGCGGCTTGTAGTTTGGCAATGGTGGCTTGGGCTCGATCGCTCCTAGCCACGTATTTACAGTCAATGCGGCCATCACCGATCTCGAAGCCCAGGGAGTATTTGCCTTCATCGGAGAGATGGGTGATGTGCCCAAAGGAGGCTTCGATCTGCCAGCCCGCTCCGAGGATGGACTTGAGCTTTTTAATTTTGCCCGGAGATTCGACGATTAATAGTTTGACCATTGCTGCTTTAAAAAACTTATCCATAGTTGATCCAAATTGCTTCCGCTAATCAAATCACTTGGTGTTAATTCCCTGCGCTATACGGTGGTCGGCCATCCGTAGGATTAGCAGGCTATCCCCCTCAAGCCGAGGGTTGGTAATTTAAAATATTTATCGCCGCATTTAGATCTCTGTCCATCGATAACCCGCAACTAGGGCAATCATACTGGCGAACCTTTAGCGGCATATCTTGCTTGTGCCCACAACAGGAGCAGGTTTTAGAAGATGGGAACCATTGCTCCACTAGCCCTAATTCTGCCCCGAAGGCTGCACATTTGTATTCTAATTGGCGCTTGAATTCGTAGAACCCAAGATCGGCAATAGCACCCGCTAATTTGTGGTTAGCTAGCATTCCCTGCACGTTCAGATTTTCAATCTTGACCACCGCAAAGGTTTTGGCGATGCTGGTGGTCAATTTATGCAAGAAGTCCTTGCGGATGTTGCCTATGCGCTGGTGCAAAAGGCGGATTTTGTCGAAGGTTTTCCGCTGATTGTTAGAACCCCTTTCCTGCCTAGATGCTTTGCGCTGTAGGAAGGCAAGCTTGGTTTTCACTTGCTTGTACGGCTTGGGAGCATCAAAAGTTTGACCATCGGAAAAAGTAGCAAAGGCTTTCACCCCTACATCTATTCCAATCGCTGAATGTGGGTGGTTGACTGGCAATCGGTCAGCATCGACAGCAAAAGAGACAAACCAGCGATGGCCTTCTTTCGAGACCGTGAAGGTCTGGCTAACAATCCCGCTGGGCAGAGGTTCAAATAATCTGAACGTTCCTAAGGTGGGAATTTTGATAGTCTTTCCCGCAGCTAGCAGCACCTTCCCATTGGAGGAATCAACAGTGAAAGATTGACCATCTTTCCTGCTGGCAAAAGTTGGGTGTTTAGTCAGCCCTTTGCGGTACCGGCTGAAAGCGTCGGCTAAGTCCCGCAAAGCATTTTGGTAGACTCGGCTAGACAATTCATTCATCCACTGGTATTCAGGCAGCTTTTTGACCTGACCGGTCAGAATCTTCTTGACTTCGCCAATGAACTTGCTATCGGATGTTTTGATTTCTCCATAGGATTGCATCCGCAGCTCTAGCCCCATGTTGTAGACCACCCGTCGAAAGCCAGCATGTTTGGCCATGAGGGTTGCTTCTACATTATTTAGTTTTAGCGCTCGCTTGACTGCAAACATACTCGAACCCTTCTGAACTTTCTTGCTTAGTTATATGTACATCATTTTTGACAAGGATCAACATTTTCGATTATTTTCTTGACCTTATCCTCATATGTCCTTAGCCCGCAAAGCCTACAGCTAAAGCAGTAAATGATGGCCAGCAGGTCTTGAGTTAGTTCCTCATGTTCATAGCTACTGAGTTGGCTACCATGACCACTCCACCGCCCCATTGAATAATTTGCTCGACCAACTCAAAGCCAAACCGGCAGAACCGATCCTTGTGAGCAACATGGAGGCTTTTGACCTCTCCTACTATAGACCATTGAATGATCTGGAGGAATTTCTTTCTTTTGAAGTTTAGCCCTCCGCCTATCTCTTCAATTCTGTCCGTGACCTCCATTCCGTTCGCTAAGCAGAATTTGTCCGTGGCCTTTACTTGGGATCTTAGGTCGTCTTTTTGGCCATGGGAGGACATTTGACAATAGATAACATTCCGAATCAGGCTTTTCCCTATCTTCAGGTTCCTGGCAAGAGCAGATGCTCTTCGGTATAGATCCGCTGATTCTCAAGGGTTCGTTCGGGCTTGAGCCGCCCTTGCGAGTCCCACCGCCGAAGAGTTGATGGGGAAACCCCTATAAGCTCACCAAATTCCGCTACCTTCCACCTACAGGACTTGTCCACTTTAGTTGTATTCAAGGAAGTTTAGCTAATTATTTAGGCTCTTGGCAACAACTCTGTGCCGAGAGAGACAATAAAATGACTCGATCGGGTCGATCTAGCCCTCACCCCGGCCCTCTCCCAAGTTTGGGAGAGGGAGCTGGAGACTGCGATTGTGGTTAGTCAAACAGCTTTTGGCTCAAACGCCAGGTGTTTCCGTGGGCTAGATGTGCCTGCCAGCTTTGCTGAGAGCTGGTTAGAAAAGCGGCAGTAATCTTACCAGCCGCTAGCGATCGATTGAGCTGTCGCAGCCGCCTGCGGCCCCTTTGCAGATTGTCTGCTCGCACACGGATTCGATCTGGCAAAATCCGAAAGCCCACAAAGTTAGCACCGTGTTCGGTGGCAAAAATCTGGGTTTTTGCTGGATGTAGCTTGAGCCGCAAGGAAATCAAGAATGCCTCGATACGCTCCCTGGCTGCGAGCAGGTAGTCGCGATCGTCGGCAAACAAGCTGAAATCATCGACGTAACGCAGATAATGGCGGCAATGCAACGTTTCTTTGATAAACCGATCGCATCCTGCCAGATAGAAATTGGCGAAGAGCTGGCTGGTAAGATTACCGATCGGTAAGCCCTTGGGGCGTAGACAAGGATCCAGCAAATCGTCGCCGGGGAAGTAGTCCAAAACCGCTGCTTGGGGATTACTGGCGTCAATGATTGTATCAATCAACCAAAGCGTATCGGCACATTTGATTTTATTGCGTAGCAGAGCTTTAAGAATAGTACGATCAATGCTGGGAAAAAACTTCTTGATATCACATTGCAAGATGTAGCGATTGGAACGGGCATCGGCGGTGAAGCGCCTCAAGGCCCGATGAGAACCCTTCCCGATGCGGTTGGCATAGGTATCGAAAATTAGCGCCCGATCGAGGATGGGGGCAATGATATTGCAGAGGGCATGATGCACCACCCGGTCGCGATAGGGGGCGGCGGAAATCAGGCGGGGTTTGGGATCGACGATGCGAAAGGTACGATACTCACCAGGGGTATAGCGATGGGCAATGAGTTCTTGTTGCAGTTGCAGGAGTTCACTTGCCAGGGCATCGTTGAAGGCTAGGACATTGGGACAAAAGCGCTTACCCCGCTGGGCATTGTTGGCAGCTAAGAGCAGATTTTCAAAGCTAACGATCTGCGGATATAACTGGCCGTGACGCTTCATTGTTTCCTTTTTGCAGTTGTTTGAGCCAGCCACCTAGCTCATTGCCGATTTCATCGATACGGTTGCTGACGTATTCGTAACGCTGTGCAGAAAAGAGTGAAAGGTCGAATAGCAGCTTTGTTTGGTAGCGCAGGACGGAAAGAGAGACGTTCAGCCCCTCTAGTTTAGCTTGCTTCTGTCTGGAATATTTGGCTTCTATTAAAGATTCCAGAAATTTGTAGAGCGTTTCCACAATCCGATTGCCTAATTGAAACTTATGATCTCTAGGTAGGCGATTGATCAGTGGCACGTACCATTTAATCAGATCGTAGGTTTTTTGGATAATCGAAAGCTCTTGCATGGATTCGCCGATTGGATAAGCCAGTTAACCTTTCGGAATTCCTACTAAAATAACTGGCTTGGTTTGATGTTCGGATACAGTCGCCCGCATCGCTGGAATCGAGTCTGGACTCTCGATATACGCCCAATAAAATCCCTTCTATTAGTTCTGATGTCCAAGAGTACTCACGAGGAAACCCGGACAACCCGGAAGCCAAGATTGTTGTTCCTGTTGTCTGTATTGTTCCTGTTGCAGTAAGCAGAGCGGCAATTATTGGCATTGTTGTTCCAAGAACCCCCGCGCAGCAGGTCGTAACCCAATCCCAACCAAGGTGCCTTACATACTGAGATATAAAAACAAGACTTGGAAATATCAGCCTCCCACAAAAGAGAAGGAGTTCATTGTAAGAGTTGTAATTCGTTACTTTTAGCAAAAAAACCGAGGCGCTTCGCGCCATCATAAAGAGAAAGAGGGAAAAAGGATAAAGAGAAAGGAGAGTCCTCACGAGGAAACCCGGACAACCCGGAAGCCAAGATTGAAGTCCCCGTTGTCTGCATTGTTCCTGCTGCAGCAAGCAGAGCGGCAATTATTGGCATTGAGGTACCAAGAACCCCCGCGCACCAGGTGATACGCTGAATCGCTATCACTCATCCAGGCACTGCCATCACCAGGAGCACCTTCATAGTTGTCATGCCATGTGTCTTCACACCACTCCCAGACGTTGCCGTGCATATCGTAAAGTCCCCACCCATTCGGTTTTTTTTCTCCGACAGGGTGAGTCCTATTGCCGTTAGCATTCAGCCGCGAAGCGTATTGACTCGCATTTTGGTTAACTTCTTGCCAAAGGCGATCGGCATCCAGAGGACTATTACCAGAATTGTTTCCGTACCACCCATAGTCGTCTAACTGTCCAGCATCGTCGCCAAAGCAGTATGTTCGCGCTCGCGCTGAGCCAGCCCGACAGGCATATTCCCACTCGGCCTCACTGGGCAAGCGGTAGGTCTCTCCTGTCAGCTGCGACAGCCGCGCACAAAACTCCATGGCATCGTGCCACGAGACTTGCTCCACGGGTAGCTGATCGCCCCGAGCGTAAGAAGGGGTTAGACTCAGCTCCCGATCGACCTGGGAGGACAGGGCAATGGCTCGCCACTGGGCCTGGGTCACCGGGTACTTGCCCAGGTGAAAGGCCGCCACGCTTACTTCGTGTTCCGGCTGTTCATCGCTGTCGCCTTTGCCTTCCGGCGATCCCATCCAAAACCTGCCGCCAGGTATTTCGATCGTTTCGATCACAAACTCGGGACTGAGCCAGGGCTTGTAGATGTACAGGCTCTGCTGCACAAATTCCGCTTTTTGGTTCGAGAGGTAATCGCCGATGGCGATCGCCGCTTCCACTTGAGCCACAACACCTTCGGATAGCAAAAATTTAGGCTGGTCTTCGATCGGGGCGGCTTGCCATCCCTTATGAGCATCATCGATACGGTCTACCAGCCGCTGTACCGCTCGGCCTGCTTGTCGCCAGTTGGCAAAGCGCTGCCAGCCTTCGATCAACGCCTCGTGGGCCAGATCGATGGAAGGGAGATGACTTTCGTCTTCAACTCCCACCAGAAGGCGACCTTGCTCGAACCTGCCCAGCACCCTTTCGATAACCTTGCGGTCAGTTTCGCAGCGTCCTAAGTCCAGGACCTCGCGGCGCAATTGCCTTTGGCGGGTGTCTTTCGTACCAGGCAACGTGCGCACCAGCCGACGGAAGATGCGCTGCGCCCACTGCCGTTCCTCATCAGAAGTCAATCGCAGTTTTTGGTAGATATCCTGGTTGTCCTGGATTCCGGCTTCGTTAAAGATCGCCTCCGCATGTTGATTCAGCGCCCCTTTAAACCGTTCCAATATCTGATAGGCATCGATAGTCAGGCACTGCTGGTTCCGATCACGCTTGTCCCACAGTAGCGTCAGGGCAAATTCCAACAGCGGCAGGCTGTTCGGCTCAGCTTCCACGTCCCGCACCATCAGTTCTAACAGACCCGGTTCCAGGTGATAGCCGTTGATCGCGGCGGGTTCGGCGATCGCAGCCCTTAGCTGGGCTTCGTCCATCGGCCCTACCCAGCAGATCCGGTCTTTGGTGGCCAGGTCGGCCAGTTCCCGGTATTCCAAGAACCGATCCATGAAGTCGGCCCGCATAGTTGTAACAATGCGTAAGCGTCCGGCGGTCTCCGCTGCCGCCCCAGCCAGGAGTTGCACGAACTGCCGCGCTTTTTCTGAATCTACGCGCGTAAATAGTTCTTCATACTGATCGATAACCATCAGTAGGCGCTGCTTTCCTGGTAACCGCTGTACTGCTTCACAGAGATTCCCCTCATCCAACAACGCCTCTATTTCCGCCGCTTCGTCCGGTTCGTCAAACTTGAGCAGCAGCAAATCCGCCACTTTGCCAGCGGGACTCAGTTTGCCACCACCGGGTAGAATCGGCCCCAGGATCTCCCAGCCAAGCTCTTGCAACACTGGCAACAAGCCCGCCCGCACCAGTGAAGACTTGCCGCTGCCCGAAGCCCCAATGACGGGCACGAAGGCCGATTCGTCTAGCTTTTGCAGCAGATCGTCTACTAGGCGATCGCGCCCGCGGTACCACTTGGCGGTGTCCGCCGTGAAAAACTTCAAGCCCTGGTAGGGACAGGTTTCATCCGCATCGATAGCGCTTCGCGCTCCAAAGGGAGACGGGGCCTGCCCAACTTGGCCTGAATATTGCACCAGCCAGAGCGATCGCCCGTAACCAAGAAACACAGATTCCTGACCTTTCCCTTGCAGCCGGGTGGCGATAAAGTCCGCAAGTCCGCCTACCTTAATCTTGTTATCGGCTTCAGAGCGTTCCTTGGCCAGTCCATCCAACAGGGCACCCGTAAACAGGCTATGTTCATCGCTGTGCATTGCATAAGCCTGCTCGCTATCGCGACAAGCCGAGATCAGAGCGTAATCCTTTTTGCCAAAACCGGAGAAGGATTCCTTAACCAGCGCTGCTTGTAGCAGAAATTCGCTATGGCAGCAGTCCAATAGTACGATCAAGTTCGAAAGGTTGCACTTAGTTATGGCCTCGCTCAAAGCATCAAACGCAATGCCTTTTTGCTGCTCTGTCACACTTTTTCCGTTCGAGATGATCTGGCAATCTGAGGGAGCGAAATAGGCTTTTCGTTGGCCCAGTCCCTGCTCGACAGCGATCGCATGGCCGGTGTAGTATAGCAATGCCTCATTTCGCTCAGCGAGTTTTAGAAACTTCGTCAGAGCGTTGTTCAGAGCGTCTTGTGTCACCTGACCTGTCAGTTCTTCAACCTGAAAATTACCGTAATCACGCAGGCGGGCGGCAACCGCTTGAGCATCTCCTTCCGTCTTAGAAAGTGAGCCAAGGGAAGGTGTGTTTTGCGAAATGCCAATAACAAGAGCGTACCGGGCCATTATTGTCCTAGTTAAGGTATTATTCAAAGACTATCAGACAAAAGATTTGAAGGAAAGTGTTCTATGTCCGAACCCATTGAGTTGCTGGTCGAAAATGATATGGGCGTGCAGCGGTACAGGATTATTGATACCGAGGCACCGATTCCAGAGGGGGTTAAGGGCGATCGAGAGTCTTATGGACCCGGAGCCGATACCACGGTTCGGTTGCAGCAGGTTCACGATACAATTCGCGCCTACACCCGCTACGCGCTCGGTGCATTTCGTCAACTCAGTGATGTCGAAGTTAAGGAAGTCACCCTCAAGTTTAGCCTGTCTATCAAAGGCGAGGGTGGTTTACCAGTTCTGGGCAAGGCTTCTACTGAAGGCAGCTTCAACATCGAAGTCAAGTGCGAGTTTCCCAAAGAGAACGGCCCTGCTGCTAATACTTTGCCGACGCAGTAGTCGTTGCATTGATATCAATATGATTCTCTTAAGCTTTTGGATATTAATCTCTTCGGGCAAAATTGATCTAGCCCTCATCCCCTAGCCCCTTCCCCCAAGTTTGGGGGGGAAGGGGAACCAGAGCCACAAGCGAAGTCTCAGGCTCCCTCTCCCAAACTTGGGAGAGGGCTAACCAAGGAGTACCGCGTTAAATTGGCACCCCAAAACACAACTCCAACAGTTTCAATTAAATTGTTTTCATGTCTGAAACACCACCAGATCTGCAAGCTGCCCCAGAGGCTTTCATTCCCACCATGCGGGAGTTGGTCAGGACATACCAAGCCTTTGCAGCTTACTCCGAAAACCACGTTCGGCAATTCGATCTGACCCCAGCCCAGTTTGATGTGATTTCCACCTTGGGAAATACTAACGGCATGATGATGGGGGAAATAGGAGAGAAGACTTTGATCACGAAAGGGACTCTAACAGGAGTGATCGATCGACTCATTCAAAAAGATCTTGTCCGGCGAGAGACGCCATTAGACAATCGGCGTTGTGTGATTGTCCGGCTGACTCCCCAAGGCCAGAAAACCTTCGAGCAGGTTTTTCCTGCCCATATCGCTCACCTCCAGCAACGCTTTGAGCAACTTGATCGATCGGAGTTGGAGTTGCTCCAAAGACTACTGCACCATCTCCGCCAATCGTTCCAAGATTAGTTTTCCCAGCATCTTGACAGCAAAAAATGGGCAAGCTATCCTGGTATTTAGTTCTAATTAGAACTGTTCTAACAATCAATGCTGTACATCCCTCGATCCCTATGAACAGCCTGCCTACTCTCTTTCTCTCCCATGGCGCCCCGGATTTGCCCCTGCGGCCAGGAGCCGCCGGTCAATTTCTCAGCTCCCTGGCCCAAAAATTTCCCAAACCCCAAGCAATCCTAGTCATTTCGGCCCACTGGCTAACAGAGAAACCCCAAGTTAGCGCCGCACCGCAGCCCAGAACAATCTATGATTTTTCGGGCTTTCCAGCAGAGCTATATCAACTTTCCTATCCCGCGCCCGGTGCGCCGGCATTGGCCGATCAAGTAGTCGCGCTCCTCACCCAAGCCGGAATTTCCGCTACAACCCATCCCACCCGTGGCTTCGACCATGGCGCATGGACACCGCTGATTTTAGCCTATCCTAATGCAGATATCCCCGTAACGCAGCTATCAGTCCAGCCCGTTGGCGTAGCCTCTCCTGGGGAGAATCGCGATCCTCAATATCATTGGCAACTAGGCCGAGCATTGGCCCCATTACGGCAGTCGGGAGTACTGATTATTGGCAGTGGCAGCGCCACCCACAATCTATCGGCCTTCACCGCCCAACAGGATGCCCCACCACTCCCCTGGGTAAAAGAATTTGACAATTGGTTGGCAGAGACAATAGATCGAGCAAATTGGGAAGACCTGCTCCACTATCGCCAATTAGCTCCCTATGCCCAAGAAAATCATCCCACCGCAGAGCATTTACTGCCTCTCTTTGTAGCACTGGGAGCAGCGGGCATCAATATCCAAGGAATATCGCTACACCGCAGCTATACATATGGCGCTTTTAGCATGGCAGCTTACGCATTTAGCGAATTATTTTTGTAATTATCAGGAGAAAATCATGGCACTCGGACAATTAATCGATGGCAAGTGGACAACAGAATGGACCGAAAGAGAAGCAGATGGCAAATTCCGGCGGATGTCCACCCAATTTCACCAGTGGGTTAGCACCGATGGCACAAGTGGCTTGCCAGCAGTAGCAGGGCGCTACCATCTCTATATTTCCTTGGGTTGTCCTTGGGCACACCGGACGGCGCTGCTGTGGAAGCTGAAGGGCCTAGAGCAGATCATTGGATTATCGATCGTCGATCCAGTGATTAGCGATCAGGGCTGGAAATTCTCCGACTATCCCGGCTGTATCAGAGATTCGGTCAATTCCGCAGAGTATCTCTGGCAGATCTATGTCAAGTCCGCTCCCACCTATAGTGGTCGGGTGACAGTGCCCGTACTGTGGGACAAACAAACCGATCAAATTGTGAATAATGAATCTCGCCAGATTATCCAAATGTTCAATTCAGCCTTCGATCAGGTGGGCGCTGCAGCGATCGATTTCTATCCCCCAGAACTATGCAGCCAGATCGATCGAGTAATAGACGAAATTTATCAGCCCATTAATAACGGCGTATATCGCAGTGGCTTCGCCTCTTCCCAAGCTGCCTACGAGGAGGCAGTAACCGAGCTATTCCAGGCTTTAGAGCTTTGGGACAAAGTTTTGGCAGCCCAGCCCTATCTCTGCGGCAATCAAATCACCTTGGCCGATTGGTGTTTGTTTACGACGCTGTTTCGATTCGACCTAGCCTACTACGGCTTATTCAAGTGCAATATCCGGCGGTTGGTAGATTTTCCGAACCTTTGGAACTATTGCCGCGATCTATATCAACATCCAGGAGCGCGATCGGTCTGTAGTATCGATCATGTGAAGCAACTCTACTATGGAGGCTTGCCAGAGTTGAATCCGTCGCGGATTGTACCCCAGGGGCCTTCGATCGACTTTGATTTACCGAGCGATCGAAATTGAGATCTATGGATACTAGAAATGCTGTAAATTGATCGACAAAGTTAGGGGTAGATTGCACACCTGCCCCTAACTTTATTGATATTGTGGTTTTCGATCGATGAAAACACGTAGCTATTATTTAGCTAAAGCCACCAACGGGTGCGATCCGGCTCAGACGCAGATCCGGATGATCGCCCTCCAACTGGCCAACGTTCCATTCGTTTTTAAAGAGCAGTACCGGTCGCTCCCAGTTATCCTTAACCACCATGGTGTTGAAGAGTCGTCCCGCCTTTTCCAGAGCAGGCCAGCCATCCAGCACCCAGCGGGCCACCGAGTAGCCCAGGGGCTCCAAAGTAGTTTCCACTCCATATTCATTGCGTAGTCTAAACTGCACCACCTCAAACTGGAGCTGGCCCACCGCCGCCAAAATGGGGTCGCGCTTGGCATCATCGTTGGAATACATAATTTGCACCGCACCCTCCTCACGCAGCTCCGTCACACCTTTCTGGAACTGCTTGAATTTAGAAGGATTGGGATTGCGCAAATAGGCAAATAGCTCCGGCGAAAAACAAGGAATACCCGCATATTCCAGCTTATCGCTGCCCGTATAGATGGTATCGCCGATCGCAAATACTCCCGGATTATTGAGACCGATCACATCCCCCGGATAGGCTTCATCGATCGATTCCCGATCCTGAGCAAAGAGCTTCTGGGGTCGCGATAGCCGAATAGTTTTGCCCGTCCGGGTATGACTGACTGCCATGTCTTTCTCGAACTTGCCAGTGCAAACCCGGACAAAGGCCACCCGATCGCGGTGCTTCGGATCCATATTGGCTTGCAGCTTAAACACAAAGCCCGAAAATTCTGGGTAGCTCGGTGCGATGTCGCCCCGGTTCGATGCGCGGCTACCGGGCTGCAGAGCATAGTCTAAGAAAGACTTCAGGAATAGCTCCACCCCAAAGTTAGTCATAGCACTGCCAAAGAACACTGGGGTCATCTGGCCCCGATGAATAGCCTCTAAATCTAGCTCCGCACCACCCCCATCCAGCAGCTCCAAGTCCGACCGGAGTTGGGTGTACAGCTCCGCATCCAAAATACTCTGGAGGCGCGGATCGTTGACTTCAAAAACCGTATCCTTGGCTTCCCGGCTGCCATGGACAGAACGCTCAAAGAGGTGAACCTTCTGTTCTTGTCGATCGTAAACGCCTTTGAACCGATCGCCACCCCCGATCGGCCAGTTCACTGCATAGGTCTCCAGACCTAACTCCTGTTCGATTTCATCCAGTAGCTCCAATGGCTCTCGGCCCGGTCGATCGAGCTTGTTGATGAAAGTAAAAATTGGCAATCCGCGCATTTTACAGACTTCAAATAATTTCCGAGTCTGGGGTTCCAAGCCCTTGGCCGTATCGATCAGCATCACCGCATTGTCCGCCGCTGCCAAGGTGCGGTAGGTATCTTCACTAAAGTCTTGGTGACCAGGGGTATCCAGCAAATTAATCTGGAAGCCTCGGTAACCGAATTGCAACACGGTGGAAGTAATCGAGATACCCCGCTGCTTTTCCATTTCCATCCAGTCGGAGGTGGCTTTCCGTTGGTCGCGGCGGGCCTTCACGGCTCCGGCTTCGTGGATAGCACCTCCGTACAGCAATAGCTTTTCGGTGAGGGTGGTTTTACCAGCATCGGGGTGGGAGATGATCGCAAAGTTCCGCCGCTGTTCGACGGCGCTCTGCAACTCGGCTTGAAGTTCGGTGGACATATAGGCTTTCCCTTGGGTTTAGGAATTTTAACATTTTTGGTCGAAAGAGCTACTTGTTGCCTCCGGCGATTCCCTTCGGGATAGCTATCTCTGTCAGAGACGCTACGCGAACGCTTCACGGCAGCGGGGTAGACTTCGACTAAACTGAGAGGAACAACAACCCAAAAGAGAAAAATGGCTAAGTTCAAAGTGTTGCAAGAGGGTGAATCCTATTCCTTCCGTTCCTACTTTGAGATGAATGCAGAGCCGGAGGAAATCTTGGCTGACCTAGGATACGAGCTGGTGTTATCCCGCCTAGAACTACCCATGGCTACACCACCTTTGCCCTGGGGGAGTGAATTGAAGAGTCGCTTAGAGCGATCGCTCACAGTAGTCAGCCTGACCAGTGAAACAGCTCGCCGGGAAACCTTGGTAGCTCCAATTCTGCTGGAGGTGGCGATGCATTGTCAGGCCCAGTTGAGAATCGAGTATCCATTGAATGTCAACAATTGGCTCAAGGGTAATTTAGATTATCTGTTGCGGCTAAGTGGATCGATGGTGGTGATTGAGGCAAAGAAGGATGATTTAACCCGAGGATTTACCCAGCTAGCAGCAGAAATGATTGCCCTGGCTCAGGCAAGGGAATTAGAAACGGTATATGGGGTGGTAACCATTGGTGATGTTTGGCGATTTGGTCGCTTGGATGCTGTGGGACATATCATCATTCAAGATACTAAGCTGTTTACAATTCCTGACGATCTAAACCCCATACTGGGCATCTTGATTAGCATTCTCACTAGTCAATAAAAATCACCTTATGGATACAATAAAGACTTCCAAATACACCAAGATTTATGATGTGGTGCGGCGGATTCCCTTGGGTAAAGTAGCGACCTATGGGCAGATTGCTGACTTGGCCGGACTTTATGGCAAAGCCCGATTGGTAGGCTATGCCCTATATAAAGTGCCACTGGAATCGAATGTGCCCTGGCAGCGGGTGGTGAATGCCAAGGGGGAGATCTCCTATTCCGTCGCCCGTGAAGGTGGCGACCACCTGCAAAGAAATCTGCTGGAGCAGGAAGGGATTAAATTCAAAGCGAATGGGTCGATCGATCTGCAGGCCGATCGCTGGATGGCCACACCAGAGATTTTCTAGAGTTTTGTGAACTCCAGCGGAACCATGTTGCAGCAATCACAATCAATTTATATTGCAGCCATACATTAACCAATCCAATGAAGCCCAACTTGCCTTTAGTGCTAATTTCCTTGCTCTGTTTGTCCTGGAGCCAACCCATCACAGTTTTAGCGATGCCCAAAGAGGGCCAGCCCGCCGATGTGCTCAAGAATAATACTGACTATTTGATTGCGCGCGGACGGGTTGGGAAAATCTCTAAGACTACCAACAAAAAACAGCTGTCCAGCATTTTCAAATCTGCCCAAATAACGGATTTTGTAGACGGAGGGCCGGAAGGAGAGGTTGAAAACCCTGCTACGCGCGTGATGAATGGTGAGAAAATTATCCTTGATGTGCTGTGGAAAGATGCGAGTCGGCAGCAGGCGATCGCTGTGCATATTTATGATCCGCGTTGGCATACTGCCGCAGGGATAGCCGCTGGAATGCCCGTGAGCAAGATGCAAAAGCTGTTTGGCAAGTTCGAATTTTATGGTTTTGGCTGGGACTATGGCGGAATGTTGCTCAAAGGTAACAGCAAGCTCGATCGATATCGCGAAAATCTGGGGGTAAGTTTTTTGATGGGGATGCCCCTGGGCAAATGTCAATCCCGGCCCAAAGATTGCGCTGCGGTCACGGGCGAAACAAGAATATCTAGCGCCCTCAAAGTGCTCGATCGGCTACAGGTCAAGGTGGTCAAAATCAGTGTGGGTCTCTAGGCTGCAATAATTTTGCTAGAATGGGCTCTTGGAGAAGATGCCAGCCCCCAAAAGCCATGGAAGTCCGTGTTACCCGTAGTACCAAAAGAGCCAAAACCGTCAGCGCCACAGTGGTTAACGGCACGATCGAGATCTCGGCTCCGGCCGGTTGCAGTGATGCCGAGCTAGCCCCGATTATCGCCAAGCTCCAGAGCCGCATCGAGAAAAAAAACCAGCAGCAACAGCTCAGCAGCCAGGATCTGGAGCAGATCGCCCGCAGGCTGAACCGCGATTATTATCAGAACAAATTGGAGTGGGTCTCAATCGACTGGTCGATGGACCAAAACTCCATATATGGCAGTTGCACCACCGCGCTCCGCACCATCCGCATTTCCCATCGCCTAGCCAAGATGCCCCTCTTCGTCCAAGAATACGTGGTCATGCACGAGCTAGGCCATCTTTTGGAAGCCAATCACGGCCCAAGATTCTGGGCCTTAGTGAACCAATATCCCCTGACCGAAAGAGCCAGAGGCTATTTAATGGCCGTGGGACTGGAGGAAATAGAGTAGCCCGATCGCATCTCAACATAAATATAAAAACCACCACGGGCAAAGCTAATAAGGTTACGTAGCTACTCAGGTTTATTCAAAAACTGGGTTAATTCTGTTTTGAGAGCATTGCCAATTGCTTGTGCCTGAATGTGTTGATATTGGGTGTTGGCGATTGACCGAGTAGCGGTCTGTAATTGATCTCCAAAACTCTGTTGATTTTGCGCTATCAGCTGCTGAGCGATTTCAGATTGGTCTGCGGGCAAGATAATGGAAGTGAAGGTGGGTTCTTTGGGACAAACGACAAGGGGAGAATCGATTTTGTAGAGTGGGGTCTGGCGATCGACTCCCACCTGGAGCATCACATTGAGGAGATTTTCACTACCTTCCGGAAAGTCTTTTGGGTCAAAGTCAATTTCAAAGCGTCCTTCTTGGTCGGTGATGGCTAAGCCCAGAAAATCATCCTGATCCGTTGCTTGCACCAAGAGTCCGGCAAGTGGTTCCTGGGTGCGCTCGTTCATCACCTGTCCCTGGACAACGTAATTTTTGCGATCGTGTGAGACTTTATCTTGCTGTAATGCTGCTTGGAGTTCTTGAATGATGCGGGTTTCTTTGTCCGATCGCTGTTGCTCTGCTTGCATAACAGTATCGAGCACCTGGGAGGCTGTGGTGGCTAATTGTTGCAGCGATTGGTCGAGACTGGTACGCCCGGTAACGAGATCCCGAAAGGTGGTGTTGAGGGTTTCGGCATTGAGAACCTTGCCAAGTTCCTTGCCCAGGGATTGGCGGATGGCATCTTGAATGGGGAGAGATTTCAGTCGGGCATCAAGTCGCCGACGCACGACTTCAGACGGGAAGCTCATAAATGGTTGAGGATTAGCGGGATCTTGCTCGGGCATGGGACTTACCTAAAGATAAATTAACAATCCAGATCAAACAATAATAATATTGGGATCTTGCTGAATGGTAGGGGTAACGAAGAAGTTGGGTTTGTTGGTGAGGTTATCAGTAAACAAGCCATTATTAGCTCCAACGGAAAACGCAAATTCCCAGTTAGTAATGATGTGATTGTCGGTGATACTGACTGTTGTCGAACCAATAATGGCAACTGCAGGGCCATGAAGCTTTACCGCAGTGCCGTGGTTTTGAGACATGAGCGTGGTTCCAGCCAGGTTGTTGACGCCGATCAGTCCGGAGAACAGGAAAAAAAATTGGTCATTCATGGGAATTTATTGTTGAGGGTTAATCAATGGTTCGGACATTTTGCGATGGCTTGCCCTCATCCCCCAACCCCTTCTCCCAAGGAGGGAGCCGGTTTGAAGTCCCTCTCCCTCCTTGGGAGAGGGATTTAGGGTGAGGGCCAATGTCGCGATAGAATCATGGTTTCAGCCATGTCTAAAAAAAACTGTCCGAACCATTGTTAATAATAGCGTGAAAATCAAATACCTCATTAGTTCGAGTGACTGTATTTCGGTGTACTTTGACGTAACATTTTTGATCTTGATTAATTAAAGATTGATGAGCAATTGCATACCTCGCTGCATTCTTGACGGTGTTATCCAAAATAGAGACTTCTTCTAAACCGGTCACATCGAGAGTCCGAATCCCATAGGCTAAGGCTGTCTCTACAGTATTGCTTTGAACATGTAGCCCCCGATCTTTCCGAGACAAGAGCAGGAACTGGGCAATAACCAGGGTAATAAGGTGGAGCGATCGCCCGATACTACCCTTGGGTTGTACAGCAGTGGTTTTGCTACCTGGCTTCGGTTCTGCAAGGATCTCAAATGAGAGATTAAGAATATTGGAGAAATGCCAAATGCCTGCGATCGCAGGATGCCTAACCACAGAAGGAGATTGGCGACCAGCGGCAAAATTACCGGTAGTTGCGCTGCGGGTCAGGGCTTCTACCCCGCAGCTTGTGGTGCCGTAAACCTGATTGTGAATGCAGGTCATGTCGGCTCCCATCATGGCAATGCCATAGCCTTTGGTGTTTTGGGTGATCGCGTTTAGTAGTGCGACCAGTGCCGCCTTAATTGCATCTTCATTTGGCTGCTGAGCTTGAAGCGCCGTATTTAGGTTGTCGGTGGGCAGATGCAAGGGTGATGTGGATGGCAAAGTTCGCAAAAATGTCTCGATGATTGTTTTCAGGTCAGCGATCGGGAGATTCAAACTTGTCGCAGGGGTCTGATTCAGCAACAGTGCAGCAAACAGGATGAGATCCCGGTCCATTTCTATTAGAAAAAGGGGTAACAGTGTCAAAGTATTGATGGTTTGGCTCAGTTGCCGCATCACAATGCCGAGGATCATTGTCTCAAATGGGGCTGTATTTGCAGGATGTATGGTGACGTGATTGTGGCTGATCTGGCTGCCATCAATGCCGATCCAAATGCCGTCACCGCTGCCGCGCAGGGTATTACCATCAATGACATAGGATTGGTTGACGAGATCGTCAAGCCACGCCAAATCCAGGTTATTTAGTAAGTCATCGATCGCATCTTTGAGGTCTTCGGAGGGCGATGGTGGGGGCGTTCCCTCATTGGGAGTTTCACCACCGGTGGGTTCCCCACTACAGTATTTGGCGCAGAAGGACACTATCCAAGACACCAGGGAAACGCCAATTTCGGTGGTTGTCCAGCTGCCAGCCCCGGTAGTTGCCACTGGCGGCTTGCCCTTGAGCATGGCATCAAGGGCATCTCGCAACAGCAACAACACACCCAGAATCCACTCCAATCCGCAGTACAGCAGTTGGGCAGTGAGGTCAGGGAAGCTGACGCTGAGCCAGGGATGTACTAAAATGCCTGTTTCAGTGAACCCACTAATGCGGTTGCCCAGAATCTGGAGTCCACCGACGGTGAAAATATTGGAAAAGCAGATCCCAAAGCGACTGACCTGCATCTCATTTTTGGCGATCGTGGCCTTCCCAATAAAGTTAGGAATTAAATCAGGTGCAGTTAGTAGCGTCACCAATCCTTTGACCAGTTCGATCGCAAATTCGGGCCGGGTCAGGCTAGGTTTTGATGCCGCATTCGTTGGCGACTGCCGCGCAATTTGAATGAATTGCCAAAACACCCAGGCTAGTTCCACAAATACTTGCCAAGCCCGTCCTAGTCCTAAGATCCGCAACAGCGATTTGGGATAAATTTCTGCACCCCGCACATACTTGTGCTCGCGCAGCCAACTCGCCATGCCAATGCCTGACGTAGCATGGATATGATTGTCGTCGATTGTAATACCTCGGACTGTGCCAAGCGCAATACCCAGATAACCCGTATCGGTACGACTATTCAAATAATCCTGCGCTATATTCCCTGACGGCGTGCTCGCCGTATATTTTGTCGTGCCGTGGATGTAATTGCCTTGAATTTGCATCTCAAAGCCAAAACCAATCGCGATCGCGGCGATTGGTTTTGGCTTGACTTCAAGAAGAGCAAGGTTAGATGATCTATCTATCTCTTCCTGCGGCGAATGCTCAAACTCAATGCGGTTATTCATAATGTTTACCCGACGAGCAAACCCGAGAAAAATCCCCTGTGGTGAGTTTATCTGGTTATCTGTAATTTCGAATTTACTTAGCAATCGGGCAACTATTCCAATAGGAGAAACTGAGTTCAGTGGTGAATCCACAGATGCACATGCCAACAGGCTCAACAGCTGATCAATTTGAATAAATATGTCACTTTGATCACTAACAAGCTGTACATTCCTTGTCCTGCCCAATTGCAAATCGGAGGGAAAACCTTGAAACCGATTTCGGATAATCGAACCGTCTAATGCATCCTCTAAAAAAACGCCGATATTGAGCGCATAAAAGGTATTGCTATGGCACATTAGCTCGGTGAGGGAAACTACGGTGGTGGGAGGAGGAGCCGTGGCCATTAGGGTTGGGTTAGGAGGCGTTTGAGGCGATCGCGTCAACGCAATTTGTTTCCGCAGACGTTGAAGCCGTTTTACATCGGCTTGCAGTACTCCAACGTTACCCAACAGTGTTGATGCCGTCACAGATACATGGCAACAGTTTCCCAGTAAAATGCAGGTAGATAGCAGTTTCTCTGATTTCGTTACTAAAGTGTTGATGAGGGTGAGGTGATCCAGGGTAATCAGCCGACTATCTTCATCTATTGCCACCAATGAACCCATCACACTGGCGAATGCCAAAAAGTCTTCTAGCCTAATATTCTGACTGTGGCCCACCACATAAACCATCGCGGCATTGGCATTAGCTTTCGGGGGACTGTAGATCAGGCGAGTGGCATTGCCGACACCCTGAATCGTCAAGTTCTTGCAGCCGTCAATCAACAGTGGCTTATTTAGTTGGTGAATTCCAGGAGCGAGACAAATGCATCCCCCTGTTGTACATAGCTTATTAATTGCCGCTTGAATATCTTCTCCAGGACGAACCACGATGCAGCAACGAGCTGCCGGAAAGAGGGGGCGACAATCGGTGATCAATGGCTGTGCACCAGCTCCCGTGACCAGGGCAAGGCGGGTATAGTGGTGCAGGATGCGTCGTGGTGGGGCTTTATCCAACAATTCCACCGAAGCATCAGCGGCACGGGCGGCGAACACCCAGGTATCTCCTACTTTGAAATCTGTACCGATCGCGATATCCACGCTGAAGGAAACCTTGATACCATCTTCGATGTCGATCGCACTAGCGCTAACCGTCAGCAACCCATCGGGGTCGTGTTTTTGGTCCCAGCGGCGAACGCGGGTGTGGCGAGTCGGATCGGTGGCCTGAGTCGTGGCGTTTGTGGGAAAGTTGAAGCTGGCAGGAATGGGCGGAGCAATCACTAGTTCTCGACTAGTTTCCTCAATGTTAATAACTTTGGCCAAGTGCCCCACTGGATTATCGCTAAACTCCACGTTATCATCCAATACCTCTACCCAGTCGCCCACTTTGAATCGCAATACCGCATCACGTCCAATCCGTCGAACCGTAAGGCGATCGCCCCCGGATGCAATTTTCTCCACAGCCGATACAATCGAGCCATTATCTCGCGACCACTTGAATTTTGCCATTCCCAGTGGGCCACCCACGTGAACTTCTACCCGGTATAAGCGATTTTCTACGCCTCGATAACCTGCATTGGGCGAAATGTTACAGGGATCTGTATTTCTAGGTGGCTCATTGGCGATCGTTGTCAACCACCCGGCAGAGGGTTTAGTGAGTGCATCCCATGCAGGAATACTAGCACCGCAGGTAATCGCTCCCCCACCATCTTTACCCACATCTGTTAGGGTTTTCACCTGCCAAACAGTTTGCAAGCGAGTGGCTGTATCGGGGCCGCCTAAGGCAATTTCTTGGATCGCAGGATCTTCCAGCATGGTAACTTCTCGTTGCCATACATCGAGATACATCAAGTCAGTTTTTCCAGCAGGGGTAGGTAGGATGCTTGGTGGATTTGGGTAGTAGGGCTGCTGATTATACGGTATTGGCTTGGTACCATATAGTTCACCAAGCTGCGAATTATACTGTGGCTCTAGCCCATGGTTTTCTGCTAAAAGACCATCGACATACAGACGCCCTAGGCCAATCGTGAAGGAACCTGTTCCGTCAGACTGAATACGGAAGGCATCAGGGGTCGTTTCGGGAACTGCTGCTTGTCCTATCAAATCCAGTGTTTCGGCTCGCCAGCGGCGATCGCTAATTTCCTGAGCTTCGTTCCAGTCAGAATCAAGCTGGACACGCCCCTGCTGCATCAACACACCGGAGTAATGCTTTTGTGGATTGAAAGTAAATCGAGAATGATCTCCGGCCATAATCTATAGTCTTCCTTACTTTAATAATCAGGTTACCTTACAATCAGATCATGAAAAGCTAAGTTACAAAAATCAGTCCCACCTCCAGTCCAAAACGCAAATATTCCTCCAAAGCAATCTTCAGATTAGCCTCTCGCTGGGGCTGTTTGAGGTGGTCGAAGACCCCCATTTCAGAGCCATCTTCTGCACCCGTAAGGATCTCTATGGCACAGCCCAGACTAAGTTGAGCATAGGCTGGCTGTCCATAGGATTCAGCCGTAAACTCCGGTTTTACCCGATCCACGACCAAGCTCCGTTCAGCAGCAGGCAATGGACTAAGTCCCAGTGCCGCTGACCGCTGTTCGATCGCTAACTGCGGTTGGCAGCGATAGCGACGGGGCATGCGGGATCCCGCTGGGACATAACAGAAACGAACGCAACCCTCTTGAGTACGGCGAGCAGTTGCGATCTGAGTAAAGATGCTATTGCTAGCCTCTATTTCACCCACTTGACTGGTACCAAAAAGAGTACTGGCTTGGATTCTGACTGTCGTATTGACAGCATCAATTGCAACATCTTTGGGAGCTGTTCCACCGCTGACAATACTGTCTCTAATGCTGAGTTTGGGTACTGTTTCGGGTAACTGCACTTTCCCAATAATAGTGCGATCGAGATGAATTTCCAGTTCCTCGTTGCGTTCGCTGTTAGCATCATTCGATTCCACCAGCAGTCCTCCTTTGTCAGGTACGAGTGTGCAGTGATCTAGGCGGAGTCGGGTTAAATTGCCCGCCTGCACCGTCAGTTGACCTTCAATCAGCAACCCATTAAGAATGAGTTCGCCCAGTAATAGAGAGGGTTCAGAAATATCTCCATGCACAACCATGTCACCGCGAATATGAGGCCGCAATCCATCCGCCTGCAGTTGACCGCGCTCGCGAGTTGGTGGTGTACCTGGAATGTCTTCCACAACTACAACAGAATTACTTCCCACTTTGCCTTTCAACTGAGTCGTAGTGGGTGAGTATGGTTCCTGCTCCGACCAGTTGGCTGCCAAGAGCCATAATCGACTGCCAGGGAGAATTTTAATCACAGGAATAGGTGCTTCATAGGTGCCGCTATCCATGATGGCGATCGCCCCCACTGTTCCTGCTGGTTGGCTATTCCATGCAGTAATAGCATCTGTCAACGTCGAAAAAATGCAGGATACACCAGGAGGCGTTGACGATGATTGAGCAACACCAACCAACCAACTAATTTCATCTGTTACCTCTGCTTCCTCAATCGATCGCATCAGCCATTCCTGCCGATCGTAGGGTCCACCGCCCACATCACCGCTAAAGCCGTAGCTGTAATTCACTTGCACCTTTGTTGGATTGGTGGTTGCTGGGTCAAAGGCTAAGCGACCGTTGCGCACATCAATGGCGATCATCCCACTGGGAGGAGGAGTCCAGCCCGGATCATTCCAGGTGCTGAGGTTAGAGCAACGGATAGAAGCGGGAGTATTACCTGGTGGATCGGTAATGCTCTTCAAATTGACAAACAGACTGCGATCGGGCCCATAATAAATGCTGTGATCGCCACTAGGCAAAGCTTCATATGCCTTAAGGTCGCCATAGAATGCTCCCAGACGAATCGGCGTGGGCACATTGATTTCTTCTGCGAGATGAGCGATTTCAGTTTCGGTGTCAGGGTTGGTAAATAATGGTGCATCAATTTCGAGGGGATTGAAGGTGTAGCGCCCCGGCCCAATGTTGTGGGCGGTGCTGCCAGTGACTCGATAGCTCTGGAGCCGCCAAAGAAACAGCCCAATATTGGCAATGTTGTACCAGCCTTCGCTTTGGCGAATGGTGCGGACATCGGCGGTATGGGTAATGTGATCAAAGGGGCCATCTAATAGTTCTAGTCCATTGAGATCACGGAGATCGGGCGTGCGGAGGTTCTGAGGTCGTAGGTGGTTAAGATATTGTGTCGTTCCCAGTAGCTCAAAAAACTCCACCACACGGGCAGGCCACCCCGTGACATCCCGCGCAAGCTGCTCTAAAACAGAGGCTGTACCCTTGCGACGACGATAGCTGAGGGTGTTGGCAACCCATGCCCGTTGACTGTAGGGACTTTTCTCAATCGGGTGTAGTCCCCGGACACTCAACAAATCGCCAATATAGGGCACAACCCATTCATCACAGGTTTCAATGAACCAGTTATCGTACAGGTCAGCAATGTCGGTTTCAACGATGTCCAGTTCTTCGGTCAACAGTTGCATCAATGCGCGCAAGGGTTGACCTTGGGCATCATCCCGCAGGCGGTAGATGGCGGGCAGAAGATTGTAGAGGCGATCGGGCTGGGTCATGGCTGCATCTCCAACAGAGTAATTCCGACAGGATTGATCAGTAGTAACTCTGCTGGCTCAATCGTTTGCTTGGCCACGTTCCAATGGGCGATCGTGGCTGGGAGCACCTGATTTAGTCCCCCAGTTGCAGGCGGTAGGTAGAGCGTATCTAAGTCCACAGCAACCACACCTGCCACTTGCTGGATGATTGTAATTACTTCTGCAGCGGTCACCACCTGTCCAAATGCTCGAACTGGGAAAGAAAATGCCGTTTTGAGTGCAGCTTCAACTGCAGAAAAAACGAGGGATTTGAGATAGCGGGCATCAACTTGGACATTGGCAACTAGCTTGAAATAAAGGGGTTTATAGCTAGCGATCTGGACAGGATGGACAGGGTCTCGTGCCCGATTAATCGCAGCGATCAGGTTTTGGTAGAGGTCAGATGATGGGTCTACCAAATCGCCGTTCACCGCTGCAATGGTGAGATGAACAAGCCGCCGCTCTCCAGTGAAAAGGGCAATCGCTTGCGCTTTCCCAATACCTGCAAATGCCTGGGCAAAGTCTGCAAAGTCAGTCAGCGAGACTATACGTTCCAAGGTTCGCACCTTCAATGGCGCATTGGTTCGGGCGTTATCTAACTTTTCTGGCGAGGCGGCACCCGTTGCGGGGAAGGGATTGGTTACCTCGCGAATGCCTTGGGGACGGGTTTGCAGTAACGATAGACTGCCTGCTGTCACCAGTCCATCTAGTCCAATACCGGTACGATAGGTTGTCACCACATTTTCAGTGCCGCTGGGTAAGCGTGCGCCTTGGACACCGTCGCCAAAGGTGATGGTGGGATTGCTATCATTATCGAGGCGGATAATGTATTGCTCATCCCGTGCGCCCAGCCCATATAGGGACGACGCTTCTGACCAAAGGATATTATTGACTCGCACTTCCAAGGTGCTTTGGCCGCCGCTGGCATTGGTGGCAGCGGTATAGGTCAGGGGTGGCTTTTTGAGGGTGAAATGCTGATGACCGATCGCCCCGTTGCCTCCCCCAAGGATTTCATACCCTGTTTCACCATGGGTCGCCCGAACCGCATTGGCATTGAGGGTAACGCTGCTACGCAGATAGCTATGCTGCATACCGAGGTTGAAGTCCAGAATTGTGTATCCCCGACTGTGGGTAATGGCTTTAATCGTGAGGACTTCGCTGCCCCGCACACCGGGATTATCGGCGCGATCACCCATCAAAATCACGACTTGTCCAACTTGCAGCCCCAGCGTCAGGGATTCTAAAACAAGGCGACTGGTACCGATCGCCAAATCAGTTTCGATGGGAACCTGTGTAGCGATTGAGCTGGAAGCAGCTTGTAGTTCTAGAGGATCGAGAGACAGCGGCAGCGATTCACTTTGCACCGACACTACAGTTTGTCGAGTTTTAAAGGATGCCAGTTTGTCATCAGTTGTGAGATCCAAGCCTGTAGCTTTGCCACTCGTACCAAAGTCAGCTAGAGAGGCTTCACTCACCGCATCAATTTTGACCGCGCGCGAAGTTCCCCCTGAAGCCTCAAAAATAGCCCATCCACCTGCCAAAACTTCCGACACGTTGCGTTCTAAATAAACCTTTGTATTTGAATTGCCCGTGGTGGCATAATCCACCCCTTGAGAGTTTTTGGCAACGCTGGGTAAAGACGGAATTATAGTTATCGGGACTGGGATGATCGGTGGATTAAATGGAACAAGAGTAGAAAGATCCTGGTCCCAGGAAAGTAGGTAAGGGTCAGTACCGCGTTGATTTTCGCTGCGGAGTTTAGGCAAACTCAACCACTTTGGTGCATTGTGCCCAAAGCAACTGACAGTGGTGCGAAAAACAAAAAGTTGCACGGTCGGAACTTTAGGAACCGTAGATTTGAGCGTGGCAATTTGTTTCAGCAGTTCCGCCTGCTCCCAGCGATTGAGGGTAAGAAACGTTGCCAGATCGCTGTCATGCCAAGTTTTTTGCAGAATTTGGGTTTGGACTTGAGCAGGTGAGAAGGGCACCGGATCGAGGGTGACAGTGGCAAAGTCCGTCGATAAAAATGCTGGGGGGAAGAAAGGGGGTGGGGATTGATTGAGGGCAAATTCCAGACGAATGCGATCGCCTGCAATATCGGTCACCACCTTGATCACTCGTTTTACCCTGGGCTGATCATTAATGACGAGTAGCGCCAAATCTCCAGCCTTAATACTGGTGCTCACACCTTTGAGGTAGAGCAGATTGCTATCGAGGGTAATGGGAACAGGTTGGGTCAAGCGAGGCCGGAGGGCATTCCATTCTGCTTTTGCTTCAATCCCTGTCGCTGTCTCAAAGGTCTGGGGCAGTTTCCCCTGGGCGGGAAAACTCTGGACTTTAGTGCCTTTGGGAACCTGAGCTTGTCCGGGAGCACCCACAGCATCTTCTACGGTAAAGGCTAGGACAGTACTGGCGGCCACACCAGGGCTGAGTTCGTAGCCGATCGCCCGCGCCAATTCCAGTACCGATCGCCGCTCTGTGGCCGTACGCAAGAAGCCCTCATTGGCAATGCGTTCTTGGTAAAAGGTCAGGACATCAGCAACGGTTGCCCAAGCATCTAATAGGGCGATCACTGGATCATCAGTACTACGAGTTGTTAACGATAGGAGAGGACGACTGTCCTCACAGCTGCCAAGCCTCTCTAGCAGCCACTTCATAAACGTAGAATGGGTGCCCTTACGGTAGGAGAGCGTAGGCAGACCAGGGCGATTGGTGATTATGGGTAAATTAAAACTATCTTTGCAGCAATCGCAGGTGTCAAGTTTGGTGTCTGATGTTCCGCTCATAATCCGCCCTCCATCAAGAACTCCAGCTTGCCGTTTTCCGGTGCATTGGGATCGTTATCGAGCCGTAAAATCTCTAAGCGATCGCAACGAATGACACCAGCTAGCCTTTCGCCATTGGGCATTTGCCCCCATCGTTTAAAGCGGTTGAATTTGGGCAAGACATCTTCGGTATCGACCCAACGCACCCCTGGCACCTGCATGACCGCTGCCACCATCTGGCTCAGATAAAGGGATTGCCCAAAGGTAAAGCGATCAGGGTGAAAAAAGCCCTGCCGACCATCGGCAAAATCAAAGCGGCTGAAGGTGTCTAATAATGCCCTCTTAACTTGAGAACGAAAATATCCTGGCTTGACGCAAACGGTAAAAGCAATATCTAAAGGTATGTAGCGCGGGCCGTCCACCTCTAAATCTTGACCCGCCATGCGGTAGCGTTCTAAAAATGCGCGAAACTCCGTCTCGAAATCCGCATCAACATCCAAGCCACCCCGGCGATCGACTGTCACAAACATGGTGTGCCAACTGCCCGTCCAGCGCAGCGTAGCTGCTGCTTTTTGAACCCCAGGGTGGCGGAGGGCGATCGTTTCATAGTCGGCCTCGGTGACAGCCCTTTCCTGGGTGCGAAATGCCTGAGGTGCATAGAGACGCACTTGATCGAGGGATTCTGGTACTGCCCCGCCGGTCGCAGGGAGAGGGTTGCGGACGTTGAGAATCCCGGATGGGGCGGCGATCAAATGCGCGATCGCCTCCGCTCCCACGTTTCCCGATGGCCCATTGCCAACTCGGTAGGTGGCCTGTAATCCATTCACGGGCTTTCGGCCCAGGATACCATCGCCAAACCGCAAGCAGGCACGGCCATCGTCTTCTCGCTCTAGGACAAAATCAGAGATAAATCGGCCACTATTGAGCAAGTCTCGTTGCACTGTCCAGCGATCGCCATTCGCGGTTAAATATGCTGCTGCCCGTGATTTTTGAGGATTTTGCTGGAGGGCATCTGTGGCTGAACGTTGGCGAGCTTGGCGATTGTCATAGGGCAAGACATAGGTGATATCTGTTTCCTGAAGCTGTGGGGAGTACTTTCCTGATTTGGGGACAGTAGCAGGCTGCAACGATTCGCTAATCGTGTGTCCATGGTCTACCAGCACGACATTGCCAGAGGCACAACTGATATCTTCTACCACAGTCTTGCCAATAACTGCTGACAAACACAATGAAAATGTCAAAGCATCATCGAGATGCCACTCAATTTCGACATAGGACTGCCCAGTCAATATATCCGTCAGCAAGGTAGAGGGAATATCACGCTTTAGCTCTTCGTCCTTTATCAAAGTGGCTTCAGGGTGAACCTTTGTCAAACGAACCGCCTGTCGTCGGGTCACATTCCGATCGGCCTCTAGTCCATTTTCTGGACTGAGTTGCTCTTCAAAAATCAGCACATCCCCTGTTCGCAGTTGCAGCCGACTAGCGGGATTATCCTTGAGGGTGGCGCGCGTTGCTCCTTTGGGTAGACAACATTGCTCATCACCCCAAGTGTAAAAATGAATGCGGTTATGGGATTGATACAGTGCCAGATCATGCAGTGCTTCAAATACCTTTGTGCCGGACTGGATCGCCGCAGCCTGTCGGGCAAAAGAAACTGCACCCCGTTGCAAGTCAAACTGGGTGAGGAAGACTGCTGCCGCTTCCACCTTCAATGCACTCGGCTTCAGTGCAGACAGCAACACATTGTTGACTGCTACCTCCAACGTGATCCAGGTGCGGGCATTGCAGCCTTCGTGCATGGAATAGTCCAGCAACCGCGCATGTCGGCGCAGGGAGACTCGTTGCCTTGCCGTCCCAAGATAGGCTTCCGTAGCAACGGCATCTTGGTAATAGCTCAGGTGATCGCCTGCATAGGCCAACACTTCTACTAGGGCTATGCCCAGATCGGCGGGGTTGCGCTCCTGCCAGTTGGGCATGATGACACTCAGTCGATCGAGCATCAGCCGTCGGAAGCTGCTGTAGTCTTTGGCTAGATAGTCAATTTGGGGTTCTGGTAACTGCTCCGGCGGACAAATCGCGATCGCTTCGCAGTCAAACTCGCTAGGGCATTCGACCTTAAAGGAAAAGTCCACCGCAAAAAGTTGCAGGTCAAAACCTGTAGGTGGCTGCGCATCGGTTGCAGAGGTGCGGAGGGAAAGCCGGTAAGTAGAATAATCCCCACTAGAATCCGTTCTGAGGATCAGGACTTGTGGGGCTTCTGCACCCAGGTGAGCGGTAAAAAATGTCTGTTCAGCAACACTAACGGGCGGGGATGTGAGGGTCGCCGCAGGCAATGCCCACAGCACTTCCACCGGGGATATCCGCACCCCTCCGGTAATTTGGATATTGTTGCGGGTGAAGCTGGCGGGAACAGGCTTTAGCAAATGCACTAACAGCGTTTGCTGTGGCGGACTGCCACTTGGGGCTTCGAAATCTAACACTTCGAGAAAGTCGATACCATTGAGGATGGGATCATCTTTCACCAACTGTCGTCGTTTTTCGTTTTGGCATCGGTACTGTATAGCCATCTCATACCTCACGGGAGAACTGTGCGGTTTGACGAAGCTGCGATCGCCGCACCATATACTGCACCGTCACCTGCAAAAGCCCATCCTGGCTCCGTACATTCACCGCCTCCAGTTGAATCACATCGCCCAGCCACTGCTGTAATGATCCCTGCACTAAAAACTGGGTGGCCGCAGCCAGTTCATCGCTATTGGGGGCAAATACCAACTGCATAACACCACTGCCAAAAGTAGGACGATTGACCCGCTCACCGGGCGAGGTAAATAGTACCTGCTCAATTAAGTCACGGATGTGTTCATCCAAGGTCGTACTAGCAGTGCGGCCTTGTAGGTTAAAATGCAACGGATAGTCAATCTGCATCATGGCTGTTCTCAAATCCTGTGCTACATTTGCACAATGCCTAAGGGTGTAACTCGCAGTGTATTAATGCCACATTTGATCTCGATGCCTGCTGGACTCAACTTTACTTGGGTCGGTGTCGCAGGCGTGGCAGGCGGCATCAGACTCTCCAACACTGCTGTCCCAGTCAACATATCGAGCTTGAGGCGAGTGGTGAGCGTTCGCAGAACCACTGTATTGGGTGAGGTGATAGAGGTGGGCATGGGTAAATCGGGACTCAGCATCGCCAATACTTCTCCAGCCCGCCACCAGCAGCCTGTCCAAATGGGTTTTTCTAAATCCCCTTCTTCAAATTCGATCCAAACGCCCGCCCCCACTGGGGGTATAGCATAGAACCCGACACCATTCCCTGCGTAGGGTGTACAGGCTTCTGCCCAGACGGTAACCGGCGTTCCCCCAACGGTCATCAAAACCAAGACCCGTCCTTTGAATAATGGATCAATAGGATTGGCTACCGTACCTCGATATTTCCCATAAAATTTATGCTGTCCCGTTCCATCTGGCATGATATTTCCCCCTTAGGTTGGCACTACAGGTGATATTGCACCGAAACCTTCGCGAGCGATCGCAAAGTTTTGTTTGTATTGTCCTTTTTTGATACTATGCGTAACACGCTTGACGTAATAAAACCCATCCAACAACCAACCAGCCCCCCGGACGCCCACCAATCTTCTCGCCCGTAAAATGTTGCCATAGCGTGATACATCCAATTCGCCACTGGCCGTTAGCGCATCGGAGGATTTATTGGTTGCAGCCTGAGCCCGGGCAAAAGCCAAGGTGGGATTATCTCCTGTTTCACGCGGTAGGGTGCTGCGGACATAGGGCTGCTGCACCAGCATTGTCGGCAAGGGAGCCAAAGGGGGGCGCAGACTAGCAAAGGTGGCAATCGGCACTACTGCACCGGTTTGTTTTTCCTGCATAGTACCTAATACTGTGGACGGGGTTAGGGAATTGTATTGAGTACTAAAGGACTCCACGTTAGTTTCGGCCCCGAGATTGACCGAGAGGGCAGCTTGGGGAATCGATAGCCGGTTTTCGGGGCCCCAGTAGGCGATATTAACCATGGGTATTGGCGTGGGTTCGATATAGAAAACATAGTCAGTTCGACGGGCGAGTTCTTCCACATAGGCTAGATCAGTCCCAGCATGGATGGGAATGCGCTCGATCGGGAGAGGTACGTCGGGGACGATCGCTGGAATGATAATGGGCGGTGCGCCCAAGTAAATGGCATACTTCGCCAAAATCATCGCTACCCGCGCTTCTACGGGCATAGGGTAGGGCAAGCAGAACTCGCGCAGATCCATAACCACGCGCATATCTTCGCCAGTGACAGTCAGGGTAGATTGGCCGGGTTGGTTGCTGGGGGTTACCTGATGGTTGGTGATGAAGCCGTCCATAATCACTTGGGGGATCACTCCTGACCAGACTTGGATGACGACGCGGCTGAAGGGACGTAATAAGGGATTGGCTAACAAAGGATAGTCGATTACCCCGAGGATGCCACCGCGCCCAATAGTAAAAGTAAGCTGAAAGCCATCCCGCCCGTTTGCATCTTGGGTCACTTCGATCGCGGTGAGGGCTTCGACGATGGGCGCTGGAGCTGGGAGCGCGATCGCCGGGCCCAGATATAACGTTACTCTTGTCCCCAGTAGCGAATCTAACATGGCCCTAGACCCCCGGTAGGTTGCCCGGTGGCAGTGGAGTGGGATTGACCTGGGGCTGGGGCTGGACGATCCGGAGGGTGCGACCGCTGGGATCAGTTAGGTCAATTGGGTTCATGGCGTTGTTCATGTCGCACAGTTGCCAGAATTGTTCTGGGTCGCCCAAGACTTTTGCGGTGAGGATATCGAGCCGATCGCCTGCGACGACTTTGATTTCGGCGAGGGCCGGTTGGGCGGTATTGGGCGGCAGGAAACGACGGCGCTTGTAAGCGATCATGCGGCCTGTGGGAGTGGTGAATTGGGCGGTTTCCAGGTTGTAGTAGCGGCTGGTATATTCGAGCACTAAATACCTCACAGATGGATGATTCAGATGACTTTAGAGGATGGATCGAAAGGGGAGAGTTAATTGATCCGAACGCCACTGACGCTATTAATGTTGCTAATGCTACCGATGGTTGCCATGGTTTCTTTGACGATCTGATGGGCCAGGAATAAGTGGTAATTGGGGTTGGTGATAGAGAGATCGCTGTAACTTAATACTCTAAGACCCAAGGATGATTTAGCTCGAATTGGATTGAGGTTGATGTCATAGGCTTCCTCAGTGATGCTGAAATCGTTGATCCGAACTGGTAAGACACGTTTTGCACCCCAAATAAAGAGGGTAAAAGGCGCTGTAGGGGGGATCACTTCGATCGTGCCAACGGCCATTAAGATCGTATTGGCGATGACGAGGGAACTTTTGGGATAGAGCAACATTTCCAGGGCGGAAAGCTGTGGGTAGATGCCCAGGCGGGTGGTCTGAGGATCACCTTGTTCGAGTTGATCGGTGGCATCGATTTCGATGTCTAGTTTGATCGTTTCGACGGGGGCACCTTTGAGGCGGGTCACTTCGGAGCGATCGCCTTCGCCGGTCATGCCTTGGGGCTGGAGGGTACGGGTGAGGGTGTCGGGGTTGTATTGAAAGACGATCACACTTGCCAGTGGATTGAAGGGGTCGATCGAGACGATCGCGCCTTTGATCAATTTGGGAGAGTTGGATAGTCCAGTCATATTGATTCTTCCTGGCGGCAAGAGGGCTTCAATTTAACCCTAATGCTAATGAATTATCGTTGCTACTTTGCTGGGAATATGCGATCGTTGATAATTTGTGATGTAAGTACAAATAATGTATTTGTTGTGTAGCATAACGTTACATCTAAGGTTGTTGGCAGAAGCATATTAGGCGGGTTGGGGATCCCTGTCTGGGGTTAGACGATTTGGACTTTGACTTGGCCGGGGTTGGTGATGGTGATGATGCCGCCCCAGGCGCAGTTGCAGGTGGAGGTGTTGGTGAGGGCGGGGAATGGGCCGATTTTGCATTTGGTGGCTCCGGGGGTCCAGGGACCGATGGGGTTGGGGATGCAGGGCATGGGGGTGAGGACGCCGAGGGCGGAGGAGGTGGCGGTGGCAACGGCGGGGTTGGCGAGGGAGGTACACATGCCGAAGGGGGGGATGTTGGCGATGGGGGCGAAGTCCATGATGGTGGCGGCGAGGGTGGCTCCGGCGATTTTGGGGGTGCCTTGGGGGGTGACGATGAGGGTGCTGGGGGTGAGGCCGAAGGGGTTGCATTGGAGGGTTGCGCCCATTGAGACTTGTTGTGGCATGATGGTTCTCCTGAATCAGGTTTAAAGTTTAAGAGAGATGATTGGTCAATGTCACATTAAAATCTAAATTGGCTATCGTCGAGTAGCAGGTCGAAAGAAGCTGCCGATCTGTTGCAACAGTTCGCCTGGTTTGAATTTCATCAAATCCACGTTGAGCATGATGCGCACGTCGGGAATAGGTGGCGAATTGTCGAACTTCGGAAGGCTCTTTTTGACTTGTATCTGCCTTTCCGTTTCCGTAACGGTTTGTGGTGGACGAAGGGTGTCTTTATAGGTACCAGCAGAGAGCGACAAGCCTGGCACAAAACCAAAGCTGGCATCACCACCGAGAACTGTCAACCGCTTAGTGGCAGGGTCATATCCCCATTGTAAGTTGACCCCAATTGACATCTGGGGCAGTCCGAGGGCTTTGGTACGAAGGTTAATCAAGTCATCAGCCTTGAAGCTAGTCTCGAATTTGAACAAACGCTTATCTGGGCTGTCTCCACTAGGTAGTGTGTATTTAAAACTCCTGAACGGCACGTAAGGTATTAAAGTGAATGGCGTAGCTAGATTCAGACCCTCTAATTGTCTGCGACCACCACGATCGGACAGCATTGCGCCGCCTGCTATGCCCAATGTGGCTGCACCTAAGCCGATCATGGCAGCCTTCTCGCCAGTGTTAAGGTGATTCCATTCGCCTTCGAGCTTTTTCTCGATCGGCTCAATGATGACTTTCTTCACCTGCGGGTTGTTGTCTTTGGCTTGCTCAGCCACGGTTTTCAACCCTTCAACTACCACTTCACCAGATTCTTGCTTGTCTGGAGATTTCTTCTCGGCATCGCTTTTAGGCACCTCACGCTGGACTGTGGGGCGGCTTGGTGCGATCGATTTACTAGTGCCACTTTGCTGGATAACATGCGTCAACTCATGGGCAACTAATCGCCGTCCTTGACGTGTCCCTGGTGCAAATTGCCCCTTACCAAACACAATGTTCTGTCCCACGGTATATGCACTAGCATTCACATCCTGGGCCGATCGAGCCGCCTCCCCCCCTGTATGTACCCGCACCCGCGAAAAATCATGCCCAAACCGCTGCCCCATATCTCGCTGCAACTCTGGGTCAAGCGGCCTACCTGAACTGGATAAGACCCGATCGACGCTAGCAGGTGCCTCCATATCGGCTTGTCCATTCGTCTGCCCTGTAAACCGCTGGATACGAGGTGAGGTAGTACCAATAGTAGAATTTGCTGGTGCTGCCAATACTCGATCGGCAACGCGATCAGCCTCTAATTCCAACGGATCATTACTTGACCCGATCGTTAATTTGCGTTGCAACAGTCCTGTTGAGGCAGGCGTGAAAGGCGATTTTGCTTGTTTTTGGGTGGTCGATCGCTGTGTCATGAACTCAATACCCCTTGCTCATCTAAACAGTAGGCTAACAAAATCCCAATGGTTTATCTTGCTATGGCAACAGAAGGTTAAGGTCAATCGTCCTTTGGGGCAAATGGAAGGAGCAAGGGAAACAGCCTGATTTTCACCCCTTTTCCTTTTAAGCAAGAGATGTTTTCCTATCCAAGCCACCCACCCGCGATCACTCTCTCTTCCTCATTGAGATCGCACTCTCCCTAACGATCGCTCAACCACGAAATTTTACGACGATCTCCCCTTTTTTTCCAAGATCGCCACTTCCCTCACACAGCGACCGCATTATTTCTTTAGCCTTTCCAGAGTTGGATTTGACGGCGGAGCAGGTTTTTGCTGCGGAGGTGTGGGGTTCCAAGGAGGGGCGATCGCATTACAAGATCTATGTGATCGCTTTCTGGGCGGCATTGCGGTCGAGAGGCTGTATCGAGAAAAGCTTGAGCAACAGCTCCATAGAAAATTACCGAGGCCCAAGATCCGGGCGACGCCGAATGATGTAGTTCTCTTCCATTTCCGCAGGCACCTTTGTTTTTGTCCCCGTAATGATTTCCGGCTTCTGGCCCCTCTGCCGCGAGTATTCACGTTGCAGGCGCAGTTGCTGCGTTTCCGATAATTTCGCTGCGTCTTTGACGTCCACTGTTCGGCCGTTGGGCCTGACGCCATCGGGTATTGTCACGCCCCACTCGCCAGTCTTAGGATCGCGAACGGTTAACTGTGGCTTGATTCCCAACAGGCCCTCTTCCTTGAGCACCCGCAGCTCGTTGACTGTTCCGCGCTGCATCGGCGGCAACGCCAACTCAGGACTGGAGAGTTTCTCGACCTCCGCGTTGTTTTTGCGGATCTGCTCGTAGCGCACGTCCTGTTGCGCTTTGAGCTTGTTGTACTCTGCTTCCGCTGTGTTGCATTCCTTCTCCGCTTTGTTCAGACGTTTGCGGAGCTTCTGCGCTTCGGAGACCTGATCCTTCAAGGCGGGATTCCGCTCGGCGGCTTCCGGAGTGAGTGCCTTTTGCCCGCCAGCCTCAGTGCTTTTGCAAAGATCATCGGCTTTGCGACTAGCTTCCTTGTACTGGTTATGAGCATCACGGACCTTCGTTTCATCGGCTTTTGCCGCGCCAGACAGGAGCTGGCTGTCGTTCCGCAGCTGCTCCATCCGACTAGTCACCTCTTCTACTGTGGTGGGATTCTTCATCGGCTCGGTCTTGGTTGCAGGTGTCTCAGCCTCCGGTATCTCAGCCTTTTTGGGAGCCATGATCTTGGCTGCCGGTGTCTCAGTCTCTAAGGTCTCAGCTTTAGGTGTTGCCGAAGTCTTGACAGCAGGTTGTGGAGCAGGAGGCGTTACTGGTGAATTTTCTCCTTGCGTGAGTTGTCGAGCAGGAGGCGTTACTGGTGGATTTTCTCCTTGCGTGAGTTGCCGTGAAGGTGGGGTAATCGGTGGATTTTCTCCTTGCATGAGTTGCCGTGAAGGGGGAGTAATCGGTGGATTTTCTCCTTGCGTGAGTTGAGGCGGCTTTTTGGATGGAGTTCCAGGGTGCTGTGCTGCAGCCAGACTTGCTCCACTGATTGTTCCAATTAGAGCCGATTTCTCTGCATCTTCGAGTGAGCCACCTGCAAGCAGGGCACCTGTCCCGCTCGTAACGCCCCCCACGCCGGCACCAATTGCTTTTTCTAAGAGGGGTTTACCCGCAACCGCTCGTCCTCCGATACTACCGAGTGAACCACCAACTACCCCAGTTACAAGACCACGCCCTCCAGCTTTGAAGGAATCCTTGACAGATTTTCCTTCTAGAGCAGCGTTGACAGTTTCACCGCTGGCATTAACAATTCCTTCGCTGGCCGCACGACGCGCCAGATTCTGACCAAAGCTTGCACCTTCTGCGCCTACTCCTAATGCCTTACCTACCCCCGGCGCAAGCCCAGCGGTAGCACCTGCAACAAACCCTTCTTTTCCTCCCTTCTTCGCTTCTTCTTTCACATCTTTCCAATTAATCTTCCCTTGGGCTAGATAAGATCCCCCGGCCGCAGACGTTGCTCGTAATCCAGCACCACCTGCGGCAACTACTCCTCCCGTACCCAAAGCCGTAAGTCCTGTTGCAGTCAACCCCGTCGCACTCAACCCTACCGCACCTGTCAAAGCCCCAGCTCCCGCTGCAACGACGGGTGCAGCAACGATCGCCCCTGCTGCAATCGCGATGCCAAAGGAAACATCACGAGTAACTTCGAGGACGGTTATTGTCATTTCACCCGAACCGATGATTCCTTCAAAATAGGCTAACCATAGTTTTGTCGCCTTAGCCGCAGAGGCTTCGCTATTAGCTAGAAGAGTCGCAGCTTGGGTAAAGTTATTAGAATTCAGTGCAGCTTCGGCTGCCGCCGCCATTGATAACGCCTTTGCAGTTTCAGCCAGTAGATATGGACCTGGATCTCTAACCCCACCTAAAAAGTGGACGATTGGGGCAACAACATAGTGCTTTTTATCAATCTCTGACTGGCTTTGATATCGGCTTTGTGCTCTTTCTGCATTGCTTTTAACTTTGTGTAACCCATCCCTAATGAACTCCCTTGTTTTCTGGTAAATGTCGTCTACCTCAGCTTGAGTGAGTTGCCTCAGCGTCCCCTCAACCAAAACCGTACAAGTTCCTTTGACAGTCGGTGAGGGAGTAATGCCTTGAATGAGTGAAACTTGATCCAACAGGTTTTGCCTATCATCATACTTGACGCTAGGTAGCAAGGGATTTCTGAGTGGTTTGGCCACCATTTGCTGAGCAGACTGTGATTGAGGATTCAATTGAGGAAACGCCTGTCTTATTTTGTCTGCATCGGGGTGCCCGTCCTGATGCAGTTTGATTGGCCTACCTTGCTGCATCTGAATTGCCCCTTCCTGTGCAGCTTGCTCCAAAAGCCCACCCGGATTGCGTCCTAGCCAAATGATTTTGGGTTGAGTCTGTGTAGCATCTGGGGCTTCTGGTTGCAAAACTCCTTGCTGGATCAATTTTTTCCTCAAGTCTTCTAGATCGGCATTGCCTTGACACGCTAATCCAGGCGCACTGGAGCCAGCTACAGTGACAGGTGCTTGACTTTGGGTTAAGGCTGTTGCTGCCTGATCTGCTCCTTGTTCCAGTGAAGGATTTGAAGCAAGCCCAGAAACATCACTACCCCCTCGACTTTGCTGTACGACATGGGCAAGTTCATGGGCTAACAATCGCTTTCCAGCTCGGCTGGCTGGGGTATATTTGCCTATATCAAAAGCAATATCTTGCTTCACTGTATAGGCGTTCGCATTCACCGCCTGTACCGATTCTGCAGCTTTTGCGTTGGTATGAATTCGCACCTGGCTAAAATCATGCTGAAAACGCGATTCCATGAGGGTACGAGTTTCTCGATCGAGCGGTTGACCAGAAGAACTCAGCACCTCATCCACGATCGGAGGGATTTCAACCAGATCATCCTGGTGTGTAGCGCGACGTTGAAGCGGTAGTTTGTTTCCCTCACCCTTCCGCTGCAAAATCCCACCCTCAGATAGTGGCGAAGTAGTCGGTGTTTGCGACTTCGTTTGCGTAGCAGCCTGACGAGTCATGCCCCCATCCCCCCATAAACCGATCGAGCAATCTGCTGCCCCCACTGCACCGGACTACCCTCCGGCGACAATTGAATCGCCGGAGCCACAACACTCGGCACCGCCCCACCCGCACTCAACCCAGCCCCCACCCCACCTGACCTCATCAACCGCCCCAGCTCCGCCTCCATCGCCGCCTGCAACAAAGGCCGCTGAGCATTAGAGATCTCAATGCCATCCAGAATCAGCCGATCGATATGCAATTCAATATTCGGACTATCCATGACCTTAGGCTCCTTCTAACGACTGCCAACGCAACTCAATTTCATTAATCGGCCGATCGAGCTTCTGCAACTCCACCCGCACCGCCTGCAACACCAACGGCATCGTCACCGCTGTATGCAACGACGCCGCCAAAAATGCCGCATTAATCGCCACATTATGAATATTCCCCCCCGTCAAACTCAACCGGGCCAAATAATCAAAATCCAACCCTTTCGTCGGCGTCTCAGCCGGAAACACCTTACTCCACATCATACGACGCTCATCAAAACTCGGGTAAGGAAAATTCACAATAAATCGCAAACGCCGCAGAAACGCCGAATCTAGCGCATCCTTCATATTTGTCGCCAAAATCGCCAGCCCCCGATAAGACTCAATCCGTTGCAGCAGGTAATTCACCTCAATATTTGCATAGCGATCGTGAGAATCCTGCACCTCACTTCGCTTGCCAAACAACGCATCCGCCTCATCAAAAAACAAAATCATCCCCCCATCCTCCGCCGCATCAAACAACCGCCGCAGATTCTTCTCCGTCTCCCCAATATACTTACTCACCACCGTAGACAGATCAATTCGATACAAATTCAACTCCAAATCATTCGCCAACACCTCCGCCGCCATCGTCTTCCCCGTCCCACTCTCCCCCGCAAACAACACACTAATCCCCAATCCCCGATTCATCCGCCGATGAAAGCCCCAAGTTTCGTACACCAGACTGCGCTGCCGCACCTGCGCCACAATCTGGCCCAACAAATCCCCCACATCCGGCGGCACCACCAAATCCGCCCAAGTCGCCTTCGCCACCAGCGGTTGCGCCAACGCATCCAGCCGTTTCCGCGTCGCCGCCAGACAAGCCTGCCAAACCGAATTTCCCCCATGGGCCAACCGTTGAGTCCCGATCGCCCGAATCGTCGGCAAACTCAAATCAAACTGTCCAGCCAGCCGCTGGGGCAGATCCTCATCCGTCAGCAAATCCCCCCAAGCCTCACACTGCTCCACCGGTGTCGGCTTCCCCACATCCAGCGCGATCGTCTCCCGTCCCAACCGCGCCAACACCTCCGCCGTATCCAGCCAAAAATACCCCTGACTCCGCGCCAAAAATCGCTGAAGCGCCTGGATCTCGTTTGCCCCCGCCAGCTCATAGGCATCAATGTACAACCCGATCGGCAGCAACAGACTTTCCCGCTGCCACAGCCTTGCCAGGGTTTCGAGATCCGCCAATTGGGTCGGCAACAGTTCGATCGGCAAGCGGTAGAGATAAAGCCCCAGCCGCTGCGCCAAATGTCCCGCCACCAACTGCTTACTCGGCGGATCACTGCCCAGCAGATGAAAGACCGGAATCAGGGATGGCGTTCGCGGAGCGTTCCAGTATGGAAATCGATGCCCCTGCAGCCGCTGCAACGTATCTTCCACCAAAAGCTGTTGAGAGGCGGGCAGCCCTTGATCCATCCCCACTACCTCGAATGGCATCAGCAGTGGACTGAGGCGATCGTCCAAATAATTCAACCCCTTAATCGCATTGACAATTCGCTCATCCGCCCGCAGCGCACTGGTCGTCAACGGCTGAGCATTCGGCTGATTAATCTCAATCAACCGCCAGTAACGCAAAGGTCGTTCCGGCGACAGCACATCCCAAGCGGGATCATCAAACAACGCCAGCGCCAGTGCAAAGGTCGGGAAAGTTCTTTGGGACTGATCTTGAACCCGCGCACAGAGATTGGCGATGCGCGTATCAAATTCCATTGCCGCACAGAGCAGCAGCGTGTCTTGCTCAAAGGCCGTCAACCCAAATTGCTGACTTAATTGCACCAATGCTGGAGGTGACTCAGCTTGGGCAGCTTGTTCTAGGGCCGCCCGCAAATGGGCAAGCTTATTTGTAGTTTGCCGATCGGCAGCACCTGATTTTTCTGGAGCTTGTTTAAGCTTTCCTTCCTGTGCCAGAATTTGCTGCATCAGTTTCAAGCGCAGCCAAGTGAGCGAGATCGCCAGATATTGCTCGTTCTGGTCTTGCCAACTCTCTAGGCCAGTTGATTCAAGATTATCGGCAGCTAGATCATCCATAGCAATCACGCAGGAATAGTTAACGACTGGAACGGAATAAAAACCATCGGTGTAGCAGCATAGTCCTGCACCAGCAGACTATCCACCCCATCGATCCGCAAACGGGGACGCACAAAGTAAGTGCCCGCCGGAACATCACCTGCGGCGAATTCCAGCGTATCAGTCTGGATAATTGGCCCACCCTCGACCTGGGGAGCCTGAGCCTTGGCGATTAGTTCCTGATTGCTAATCGGTAACAGCACCGCCCCATCCCCACGATCGCTCAAAACCAAACTGGCTCGTTGCCCCGATCGCACCTTCGGGCTACAGTTAGCCCGGAACGTCACCACCCGGCGACCGGCCACCATCGCCGTCGTCGCCGCTAGCCCAGTCAAGCGGGGTGCAACCGCAATCGGCATCACATTTGTGGTGCGATCGCTGCTAGCATCCAGTGCGCCGATCGGGCGAAATATTGCTGTCAGGCCATACAGCCCAGCCACCCAGCGCTCGGCGGTGGGGTCATCCGCAACATCCAACAGCTTCACCGTTAGCTGGGTTGGACTTTGATTCACGATCTGAATCGGCACATCTGCTTGCAGCCGAGGATGGCTAAACTGCAATCGTGGTGTACCAGCATCTAAGCGGGAGCCCTTGAGAATTAGTTGCTCCCCGAGTCGCACCGCAGGCTGACCATTAGGCGGCAATACCTTTGCGAGGACTGGATAAGGCGAGGGCGGTAGCAAATCCGGTTGCACCATGGGCCGCTGTAGGACAGGTAATGGTGCACTGGTTGGATGACGGCTTTCGATCAAGACCACGGAGGCTTCATAGCAGGCAGAAACACGATAGGCAGTCTGAAAAATCATCCACAATTTCGACAGTTCTTCTAGGGACAAGTTGTGGGGTGTAATCTTCACCTTCTCAATCTGGTCATATAAATCATGGTCGGCCAAACTCGCAGCCAACGCATTTTTAATGTCTTTACCTGAAAGAATTGAATGATCATGCAAAAAACTCATTGATCGCCCCAAGAGCTGATGACTCAAAGGTATGGGAAAGTCCTGATCTTTGGAATAGGCGGTCAGTAGATAATGCAAATTAATCGCCAAGGGGGGTTGTGCCGTTTCACCAGGGCGAACCTGCGGCATCAAGTCTTGGTTGCGCCAAGCAGCATTAACTGTGGTGTGATAGAGAAAAAGATTGACGCGGTTGCTGAGATTGCTTTTATCAAATGCCCGATCGGGCGGATAAGTCGTAACCGAGACATCCGGAACGTGCGGCTTCAGCGTTTGCTCTAGTAAAAAGCGCAGTGTTGAAGTCACTGCTTCGATCGCCCGAGGATTACTCATGTTTGGCCTCCTGATCGTTGGCTGAGGTATCGATCGAGCGTCAGTGCGGGTGCTGAGCTACGGGGAGCTGGTTTGGCGGGGGCAGATGCAGTATGAGCACGAACTTCAATGCGGCCAATCGTGACATGAATGGTCGGCGGTGGCGAGGCGGTGGCTGGCAACTCTACCTGGTGTGACTCAAGGTGCGGTGTAATTTGGGGCTGGACTCGGATGCTAGCCTCGATCGAGGATGCGACCGGTTGAAGGTTCTCGGGGATTATATCCTGTCTTTCTATCAAAGAGTCAGCATTGGGGCTGGCCTCCTGTGACCGGGGCGCGGTTGAACTACCCAATGGCTGAACGGCTGTTTGGAGACTAGGATTGGACAAAGCCGAGAATGGTAATAAAGGTTGAGGGCTGACAATACTGGATTCGATTAGAGTGGCAGTTTCGGGTGATTGCTGCTGGATAGCATTGCTCTCGATCGCATTATTTGCTACGGGTTGGGCTGCGATCATTTTTGATTGAGCAGTATTTTGGCTCTGTTGCGGCATCCCATTCGGTGGATTGAATTCTCTAGGTCTAGGTTGGGTTGGCTGGGTGGCAATAGCTGATTCCCGATCCCGGAGGACGGGTACTCCCGTATCAGACAAGTCTGCTGTTTCTAATTCCACTAACTCTGAATTGACTTGATCCAACCGTTCTCTTGCAAAACTTCCTGGATTAAGTCCAGGTATGGCAGCCTGCGTCTCAAATCGTGATGCCAACCTTGGTTGCACTACAGGTACCCGGTTCACACTACGGCTTACCAAATTGGTTAAAAAATCGCTCATGCTTCAGGCTCCACTATACTGAACTGACCATTTCTAAATACCACCGCCGCCGCTGGGCGCTCATCGCCAAGATATCCGACTCCGACCAACTATAGGCTGATGCTAGCAAATGCACCTCCCGCAATAGCCCTACGGCCCAGGCATGGATTTCGCTCCATAGAAATGACCCTATATCAAAGGGGGCTTGCCAGCGATGTCCACAGGCTGGACAACTCAAATCAAGTTGAATATCGGCTTGGGGATCAGCTATAGCAAGTTGGGCTGAAATTGCCTCGATTACCTCCTCCGGCAACTCCGTTATCGTAATTGCTTCCTGATTTTCTGATTCGCTATTGACCTCTACTAAACAGCGCTGCAACAATAACCATCGGAGTTCCGGCAAAGTAATAGCTTGGTATTCCGATATTGCCAATAGATCGACACTATTGGGCAACCGTACCTGCATCCGATATCCTGCTTGATGCACCTCGATCATCTCTGGTACCTCGGTGGTGGGTAAACGGATCGCGTCCACCGAAAAATTGAGTTCCAGCCGATCGGTGCAGGCTGGACATACGGCGATACTGACGAGCGGTGAACCAAACAATTGCTCCCGCAGGATCAACAGTAGGCGATCACGCTGCCCAATACTGAGCCGCCTGACCTGTTCGCCAGAGCGGTCAGGACAAACAGCGGTAATCAGTGCGAGGCTTCTCTCGATCGATGTTTGGCTTAGTCCCCGTTCCCAAAGGGCCAAAAGCTCGGCTGTGGCAAGAGGATTCATTGATTAGGGAGGTTCATTAAACGACGGTTCACTCGGCTCTGCTACTTCGTAATCACGTTCCCAGCCTTCGTTTTCCAGCTTAATGTGCTGGATGGCGATCGCGTTGGCGTTGGCATCGAGATCAGGGAGTGCCTGAAACTCCGACACCCAGCAGCGGAAAATTTTATAGGCGATCGCTAATTGTCCGGCCTCGTTGTAAACCTCAATAATTAAATCCTTCCGAAAATCCTTCAGTGACACTTCTGCTCCTAAGCCAGAGCCGAAATTCCATACTTTGTTTGCCCACTTTTCAAACTCCTGATCGTGGGTGACACCACGTTCCAGCATTACCGATTCATATTCTGTCTTTCCGGGAGACTTGCGAGAACTACTGGGATCGCCGCCTTCCCGGTGTTTGACCACTTCAGTTGTCTTTTTGAGTGCTCCAACCTTGCTCACTCCCGCTACATATTTTCCATCCCACTTCACCCGAAACTTGAAGTTTTTGTACGGGTCAAATCGTTGGGCATTGACTGTAAATTGCGCCATAATTCCTTAACTCCTTCAATAAGTTTCCTAAACTGCAATCTGCCCAGAAATTTGTTGAAGCTTGATAATCACAAACTCCGCAGGCTTCAGTGGAGCAAAGCCGACAATAACGTTGACAGTGCCCAAATTGATGTCATTCTGGGTTGTACTTTCCTTGTCGCATTTGACAAAGTAAGCCTCGCGCGGGGTTTTACCTTGAAATGCGCCTTGGCGAAAGAGGTTGTTCATAAATGCGCCAACATTGAGACGAATCTGTGCCCACAATGGCTCATCATTCGGTTCAAACACAACCCATTTCATTCCCCGGAACAGGCTCTCTTCCAAATACAGAGCCAATCGCCGCACCGGAACATATTTGTATTCATCCGCCAGATCATCGGCTCCGCGTAGGGTTCTCGCACCCCAGCTCACGGTGCCATAAACCGGGAAGCTGCGCAGGGCGTTGATTGCCAGCGGGTTGAGTGTGCCATTTTCGGGGTCGTTCAGTAGATAATCCAGCACCTGTACACCACGCAATGTGGTATCAATTCCGGCTGGTGCCTTCCATACGCCCCGTTCGCTGTCGGTTCGGGCATACACCCCCGCCAAAGTGCCGCTAGATGCAACGGACTTCAGACGAAAGTTATTGAGCGGGTCGGCTATTTGCACACGGGGGAAATAGGTGGCAGCATTGCGAGTGCGGAGGGTGCTATTAGTGTTCAACCAGTCTTTGATGCCTTGAACTGTCTTTAACGACTTGGGCGGATCGAGTAAGAAAAAGGCGCGCCGCTGTTCGCAATAGTTGAGTGCTGTAGAAATGACGGCGATCGCAGAGGTATCATCCATCTCTGCCGTACGAGGAATACAAAGCAGATTGAAGCTGACATCCTTAAGCGCCAAAATTGCTGCTTGCAAAGCTGCCTCATCAGGGATAGTCCCATTTACTCCAGAAGTACCTGCTGCTTGCCCTGTGTTAGTGATCTCTGCAGCGGGTTTATACATCTGTACATTCTTGATCACATTGGTAAGTAGCTTCAGATCAGCTCCAGTTGTATCCGTACCTTCTTGTAAAAATTCAACAATATTTTCTGGCGCTCCAGGTCCCGCGAGCACGCGCAATTTTGCGCTTGTGGCACTGATAGTATAAATTTCCACCACTGCTTCCGCGAAAGTTCGCTTGTCTGGGCGGGCGGCACGTATTCCTGCCTGGAGGCGATCGCGCACTTCTGCTAAAGTTGCAAACACTTCCTTGCCAAGATTTGCGATTGCAGTAATTCCACCAATGGTCACTTTGACTTGACGCCCAGATGGAATAGCTGCAATAGCTGTAAAGGGCACCACTGTAAATGCATCTGACAGTGTGCCACTAATCAACGGGATTATTGCCCCTGCTGCGTTGTCTATCCCCGCTGGGTTGGCTGTCGTCTGTAGGTGCTTTTCTGGGACGCTTACCAGCTTTGAGCCACCGATCGGGTCGTTCAGGACGCTTTTCACGCCGTCGTTGCCAGCACCCATCACCAGGTTACGGAATGTCTCCTGCCGCAGCACTGTCCCATCACCGCTGGTTTCCGAAAGAGTCAAGTCAAATTTTGTGTTGCTGATGCTACTACCATCTATCCGTACCCGCAAAAAATTCCCCCAGTCACCAGGACTGCTTGCATGGAGCGTTAAAACCGCATCCCCGGAGTTCCCGCTGCGGATGGCAATCTTCGCCACATTACTACCCGATGCAGTGCGAACAACCCAGGCTTCGCCGCCACCGTTTAAATAAAACTGCTGAATGGCATAGCTGGCTTCGCTTAAAGCATCTAGCCCACCATACTCTCGCTCAAAGTCCGCTGGGCTAAAAATTTGGGTGGCCTTACCCATCGGTCCTCGTTTGAAGTAACCGATGAAGGCTGTAACTGACGTTGCAACACCAGTTATGGTGCGAACCCCGCTGGAAACTTCTTCGATGTAAACGCCAGGATAAGTCGGTGTAGTCGGCATGCAGCAATCTCCTTAGTTGAAACCTAGGTTAAGTTGAGACTATAGGCAAAAATACTTGCGATCAGCTTCTATTTACACTCCTCCTCTAACTATAGATGCCATCTTAAAAAGGTCTACATATTCACTGAATATTTCAGACAATTCTGCTCATTCAGAATAACTGAATCAAAGCACACTTTCTTGCCATTGAAGAGCAGTGAAGAGCAGTTGGGATCATCTCGTTACAAATATTATCTCAATATTAAAAGAAGACGAGTTCAGTTGGAGAATGTGTAATCATTATTTTTCCGTAAAACGCGCCTCCAGACCCACCAAGCAACAATCCTAATAAAAAACTACCGGAGCCAACCCAGCAACCTCAACGATCGACAAAAAAACATCGAACTCCCAATATCTTCATCCAAATCCTCGAACAGCATCCACAACTGAGCAGCCAACGATACCCTAGTCGCTTCCGCCAACAGATCCCACCGCAAAAGTTGATGTATGCAGAGGGCAAGTTCATAATACCACAGCATTGTCAAGACTTATCCGTACTAGTATCTATTTTTGTGAGTTGTTTGAGTAATAATGTCACATTTTGTTCGATCGATTGCACCACTTCATTATCAGAGCCGCCGTAAGTTTTCTGCCACTTAGTCAAGCTAGATTATAGATCAACCAAAACTTTTGTACTAGAAAAAGTACGGCATCTGTCATCACCTCAGCAGAACAAACTTCCGATAATTGATCCTGTCCTGAAGCAGTACCAGCAGCTTGAGCTGCCATTGGCCTGTCTACAGCGCTGCGTTTTTTCGGAGGCATGAGAAATAGTGAGATAGGATGTTCGGAGAGTGCACTGTGATTATAGGGGTTAATGCCGATCAATAATCCATCAAGCCATCAAGCCATGTTGCAAGCAACACTAAAACTGCTAGCTGAAGTTGGCTTCGATGGGATGAGTATGGAAGCGATCGCCGCTCGGGCTAGAGTTGGCAAAACCACTATTTATCGTCGTCATGCCACCAAAAAAGAATTGGTAGCAACGACTGATGATGATATAGTCACCCTATGAATTAGATTATAATCTCTGCTCATTAATTTTTCTATCGCCAAAGGCGAGGCTGCACCAACGGAAACACTATGCGATCGCCACACCATCCTATGACCCAAAATTTTCTAGCTGCGGCCAATCAAGGTAAAAACAACTGGTGGCGATACTTAATTGGTATTCCCCTAATTTTGTCTTTCTATGCAATCCTAGGCAGTATAGTTGTTCTGGTATTTGTGCTCATTGAATTAAAGATACCACTTGACGGATCTTTACCAGCAGAAACAATAGTGACAAAAATGACCGACCTGATGAAGACTCCATCGATCGGTGGTTATCTTTCCGTTAACTTACCCTTTCCGATCACCTTGATCGGTCTGTTTATAACCATTGTTGCGATCCATCAAAGGAAATTTTCTAGTTTGATTCGTGCCAACTCCCCAATTCAATGGCGCAGAATGCTCCTGGGTGCTTTGGTCTGGAATTTAATTATGTGGGGATATGCTGGATTGGGATACCTATTGAATCCCAGCAACTTTGTCTGGTCCTACACCAGTCTCTGGTGGATAATGTTGCCAATAGCCTTGGTGTTAACTCCCATCCAAACATCTTGCGAAGAGTTGTTTTTTCGAGGCTATCTGATGCAAGGCATGGCTTTGCTAATGAAGAATCGGATAGCACTAATAATCGCCAATGGTATCCTTTTCATGATTCCACATTTAGGTAATCCAGAGATGCAGCGAGGTAGCCTGATGGCCTTGGGCTATTTTACGATCGGTGCAGCTCTGGCTGCTATCACAATCCGAGATAATGGTTTAGAATTAGCCATGGGTATTCATGCTGCCAATAATTTGCAGGTATTATTCTTCAGCCCACGGGATTCAGCATTGCCATTCCCTTCACTCTGGAGAATCACCACACCGGACGCACCAATTGTAGATCTGGCCTACACTTTAGTTGCTTATGGTTTATTCTATTATCTATTCTTTGGTAGACAGAAGAATCAGCAAGCCTAAGGTCTGGTGAAAACAAAGTGTTGTTTGAGCATATCCAGCCGGGAGCAATCCCAGTAGTCAATGTGGGATGCGATCAATCTATTGCTATCGATCGTTAGTTCGCTCCAGCCACTAATGGAAATCCGAGGTTTCCAGGGGAGCGGCGCATCCCAGCTCATCGTCCAGCGAGTTTTGATCAGTTCCTGGCTGGCTTCGGCGGCGATCGGTTCGATGTTGTGGAGTTCGAGGCGGAGATTCTTGAACCAAGTGGTAATGAAACCGATCATTTTTTGGTACTGACCTAGGCCCGTAAAGTCGTACATGGGATCTTTGAAATAGACGGCGGGACTATAGATGCTGTAGGTCTGAGCCTCTGGGAATTTGGCGTAGTCGGCTTTGATGATTTCGATCAGTTCGGTAGTTTCCATATGCTCCAAGGGCAATCCACTACCCCATTGTAACAAAGTTGTTACAATGACGAAGCCATCTCTCCCTCCTCTCCATGTCTTTGCTGAACACCGCTCGGTTGCCAGCCACCCTGCCCGACCAACTGCAACGGATCGATCGATTCTGGCACAGCTACCGCAACGAACCCCAAATCGCCACAGAAGTGGTGAGGGAATCTGGCGACCAGAAATTGGGTGATGTGGACTTCGACGTGCTGATCTGCGGTGGCACCCTGGGGATTTTAATTGGCACAGCATTGCAACTACAGGGCTGGCGGGTAGCGATCATAGAGCAGGGTCAGCTCCAAGGGCGCGCCCAGGAATGGAACGTGTCCCGGCGGGAATTAGAAATTCTGCTGGAGCTGGACTTGCTGACAGAGGCGGAGTTGGAGCTAGCGATCGCCACAGAATACAATCCGGCACGGGTGGGCTTCCATGGTGGCATAGAACTGTGGGTCAAGGACATTCTGAATATCGGAATGGATCCGGTATTTTTGTTATCGACGCTGAAAGAAAGGTTCTTAGGGGCTGGTGGTCAGCTGCTGGAGCAGACGGGATTCGATCGGGCGGAGCTATACAGCGATGGTCTGTTATTACATTGTGGTGCCGTGCAGCTAAGCGGTCGATTGTTGCTGGATATGATGGGGCACTTTTCGCCGATCGCGAAGCAGGCTCGCCAAATTACCCAGGGTTCCCTCACTCCAGAAGGAGTCTGCATGGTGGTGGGGGGCTGCGCCCAAGGTTTACCCGATAAGCCCTATGGAGACTTGATTTATACTTTCGGGCCGATCCAAAATCATTGCCAATATTTCTGGGAGGCTTTCCCAGCCCGTTCCGGGCGCACAACCTATATGTTCACCTATGCGGATGCGGATCCCCAGCGACCTAGTTTCAGCGAAATGCTGGAGGATTATCTATCGCTGTTGCCGGAGTATCAGGGGGTTGACTTAGGAGAAGTAGATTTCCAACGAATATTGATGGGATTTTTTCCGGCCTACCAAAATTCACCCCTGCAAACGCCTTGGCAACGAGTATTACAAGTGGGGGATAGTAGTGGTTTACAGTCGCCGCTGAGTTTCGGGGGCTTTGGGTCGATGCTGCGCCATTTGGGGCGGTTGACGGCGGGGCTGAATGAGGCGTTACGGGAGGATTTTCTGGCGGCGGGGGATCTGCGATCGCTCCAGCCCTATCAACCGAATTTATCGGTGACTTGGTTGTTTCAGAAATCGATGAGCGTGCCAGTGGGCCAAGAGATTGAAGCCGATCGGATCAATCAGCTACTTTCGATGACTTTCCGGGCCATGGAAAAGCTGGGAGATCCGGTGCTGAAGCCCTTCTTGCAGGATATAGTGCAGTTCCCGGCGCTGTCGCGCACCATGCTGGCGATGGCTCTGGCGAATCCGGTGTTGGTCGCGAAGATTGTGGGCCAGGTAGGGCTGCCGACCTTAGCAAATTGGTGGGTTCACTATGTCAACCTGGGTGGCTATGGTTTATTGGATCAGTTGGCTCCCCTGTGGCGATCGCTGGATACTGGATTGTCTGGAGAGGGACTCTATCGATCGAAATGCCGGCAAAAAGCTTGGCACTACGGATCTGGGGGTGATTTTAAACCATAGTGGTACTGTCGTGCCTCCATAGTCATGGAAGAAATAAGGAATATCACCAAGGCCCAGTAGGACTAGACCTTTGCGATCAGGTGCTTGACAACGTTGTCCTTGACCATTAGCTGCCGCATTAACTCCAGCAGCAAGGATTGGGCCTGATCGGCACTCATACTACGTACCTGTGACTCATAAATTTTGAGGTTAAACTGTTGCTCTAAAGTCAGATTCAGCGGCAGATCCATTTTTTTCTCTGAATGAGTGTGCATGTCCATGTTAAGTAATGTAACGCATATTTGACAAGTAGCGAAAATTACAGTGCTTAAATTCAGCCAGAAATTAGTACTGATGATTGTCCTAATCCCAGACGATTAATCTTCACCAAGTCATCCCATGCATCTTCGGCAGCGGAGCTGAATCGGAAGTGGTCTTGAGCAGCAGTGGGATGGATTGGCTATTGTAGACCCGAAACTCGCCTTTGACCGTGGCTCGATCATCGCGCACTGCTTGGTTGAGCACCGTCGAACCCTCCGGATCTGAGACCGATCGATGGAAAGTCCCTGGGGGAATGCGGAGAATATCGCCATTGGCCTCTAGGCGAACAATGTGGAAAGGGTAGCTCCAGCTAAAATTCACTAAATAAAAGGTGCGGCCACCAGTCACCGCCAGCAAATTGTCTTCTTGGTGGGGATGGAGATAGAATTGCCAATAGCCCTCCGTAGTATCGGGAGGACTGACCGCAGGGCCGTTGTGGACGACTAGATCGCGGATATTGGAATCGGGAATTGTTACATCGAAAAAACGGACACTAGGGGTATCCCGAAACTTTGGATAAGAAACCAGGGAAAACATCGCATAATCCTCACAACTCTACTTATATTTCTAGCAATCCCATTAACAAATTGGTTGTTGCCATAGATACCAAAGATTATTTTGATGAGAACTACATGATTTCTTAATATTCTTCACAGGCCAGTAATTCCACGTGTTCTGCGGTTTTTTGTATCCTACGTAACAATGTTTGTAGAGGTCTTCCAGTTATCTATTTAACAGTGACTAGTTGCAGCTAGTCGGGAATATCTTGACGCAAGGAGGAGCGCTAGTGCTCCAAGACTACGACCCTGGTGATTTTTTCGATGAACTATTCACGGCGATCGGCCAACCCCGCACCTCAGCCCAGCTTCTAACGGAACGGCTGACGATCATGACCACATCCGAAGTCCAGCAGCGACAAAAACTCGCCCAGAATACTCTGTTCAAGATGGGCGTGACCTTCAATGTTTACGGAGAAAGTGCCGGCCAAGAGCGGATTTTACCCTTCGACATCATTCCGCGCATCGTCTCCGCTGAGGATTGGGCCAAGCTAGAAAGAGGTCTGACCCAACGAGTCACCGCCCTCAATGCCTTTCTGGTGGATATCTATGGCGATCGACATATCCTGAAAGACAAAATTATTCCCCAAGACCTGATCGAAACGGCCACTGGCTACCAACGAGCCTGCTTGGATCTGAAACCACCCCAAAACATTTGGTGCCATATTACCGGCAGCGACTTGGTACGGGATCGAGCCGGGGAATGGTACGTGCTCGAAGACAATCTGCGCTGCCCTTCGGGTGTTTCCTACGTCCTAGAAAATCGCCGGGTGATGAAGAAAACCTTCCCCCTGTTATTTGAAAATATGGCCATTCGGCCCGTAGATGACTATCCTGGACAGCTCTTGGCCACCTTGCTAGACATTGCACCAGCCCATATTCTGGAGCCGCAGGTGGTAGTGCTGACTCCCGGTATCTATAACTCTGCCTACTTCGAGCATTCCTTTTTAGCCCAGCAGATGGGCGTGCAATTGGTAGAAAATAGTGACTTGGTGGTAGCAGATGGCTTGCTAAAAATGCGCACCACCAAAGGGCTGGAACGGGTAGACGTGGTCTATCGACGAATTGACGAAGAATTCATCGATCCGTTGGTCTTTCGGGCCGATTCCCTGATGGGGATTCCGGGCCTGATGGAAATCTATCGCCAAGGCCGGGTGGGCATTGCCAATGCGATCGGCACGGGCATCGCCGATGACAAGGCTGTCTATAGCTACGTACCGGAAATGATTCGCTACTATTTGAACGAAGACCCAATTCTGAATAACGTACCCACTTACCGCTGCCGGGAAGCAGCTAGCCTGAAGTATGTGCTAGAGCACTTGGAGGAGCTGGTGGTCAAGGCCGTGGCCGAGTCCGGTGGCTATGGCATGTTGGTAGGTCCCCAATCTACCGCCGACCAACGAGCGATTTTTGGGGCGCAAATCCAGGCTCAGCCCCATAACTATATCGCCCAGCCGACCCTGTGCCTCTCGCGGGTACCCACCATGTTGCCGACAGGCGTGACCGGGTGCCATGTGGATCTGCGGCCCTATATTCTCTACGGTAAACAGATCTATATCAATCCCGGTGGACTGACAAGAGTAGCCATGCAGCCGGGATCTCTGGTGGTAAACTCCTCACAGGGTGGTGGCACCAAAGATACTTGGGTGTTAGGCGAGGAACGGAGTTAACTATGCTGAGTCGTGTGGCCAATGCTATTTACTGGATGAATCGCTATGTGGAGCGAGCCGAAAATATTGCCCGGTTTGTGGATGTCAATTTATACCTTTCCTTGGATAATCCTTTGGATATGCCCCAGCAGTGGCAGCCGATCGTGATTACCACTGGAGATTTAGACCTGTTCGAGCAGCGCTATGGGGTGGCCAGCGAAACCAATGTGCTGCAGTTCCTGACCTTCGATCGGGACTATCCCAATTCGATCGTTTCCTGCCTGCAAATGGCCAGAGAGAACGCTCGATCGATCCGGGAAGTCATTTCCTCAGAAATGTGGGAGCATCTCAATGATTTTTATCTGATGGTACAAGATTACGCTACCAGCGAAGATTCCACCGATTGGGGGGGCTTCTTCGCCCAGGTAAAAATGGCTAGCCACACCTTTTCAGGGGTAGCCAATGCCACCATGTCGCACAATGAAGGATGGCACTTTGGCCGCATTGGCAAGCTGCTGGAAAGGGCCGATAAGACGGCGCGGATCTTGGACGTAAAGTACTTTATTTTGCTGCCTTCGGTGCGAGATGTGGGCACCTCCTTAGAGGAACTGCAATGGATTTCCTTGCTGAAATCTACCAGCGCCTACGAGATGTACCGCAAAACCCAGCAGCGCATCGCGCCGGAGCGGGTAGCAGAGTTTTTGATTCTCGATCGAGAGTTTCCGCGCTCCATTCTCTTCTGTTTGCTGGAAGCCGAAAAGTCATTACATTGGATCTCTGGCAATGGTTTAGGTCATTGGTGCAACCCGGCAGAGCGGGAACTGGGTAAGCTCCGATCGGAGCTGGAGTTCATTACGCTGGAGGAAATCATCACGCGGGGTCTGCATGAGTTTCTGGATGGAATGCAGCTATCATTGAATCACGCTGGTGAACTTGTCTCTAAGACCTTTTTCGAGCATAGTGCCGGTGAAGTGGTTGGCAGCGGTCGGGTTAGTCAATAATTGCCCTGGAATTCCCCTGGATCCCTCTTGCCTAAGGGAAGCTAGAGGATTCTATTGATCGTCAGGAGTCCATGGACTTAAATATCGAGCACATTACCACCTATAGATACAGCGAAGCAGTGAGACTTCAGCCTCATTTATTGCGCCTACGGCCTCGTTGTGATGTGGCCCAAACTCTGCATAATTTTTCTTTGACCGTCGCACCTCTGCTGATCGGGAGCTCCCAATGGATCGATCTAGATGGAAATAGCCCGACTCAAGTATGGTTCGACGATCAAACCACGCACCAATCGGTCTTCACGGCCCGATCGCAGGTATCCACCCTCTGCACCAACCCCTTCAATTTTCTATTGGCCCCCTGGGCTGGCCAATTGCCGATCGACTATCCCCAGAGCTGGGCCAAGCAGCTTCAGCCCTATTTAATGGCCACCAGCGACCCGATCATCCATACCTTGGCCCGCCGCTGCCTGCAAGAATCCGCTGGCGATACTTTGAACTTTGTGAAATTAATTACCGAGAAAATCCACACTCACTGCACCTATCAAATCCGTGATCTGGGTGGGCCGCTGGCGGCGGGCACTACTTGGGAAGAGCAGCGCGGCTCCTGCCGAGATTTTGCGGAGTTAATGATGGCAGTCTGTCGATCGGTGGGTCTAGCAGCTCGCTTTGTCAGCGGCTACGAGCTAGGCAATCCAGAAATCGCCGAGAACCACCTCCATGGTTGGGTAGAAGTCTATTTACCGGGTGGCGGCTGGCGGGGCTGGGACCCCACCTACGGGTTGGCCGTGGCCGATCGCCATGTGGCCTTAGCGGCCAGTGCCTATTCCCGGTTGACGATGCCCGTAGAAGGAACCTTCAGCGGTCGTGGTGTCTCCGTGTCTATGAGCTACGAATTATCATTGGAGCTAACCTAAACGCAGCTTGGATCGGTTAATTCCTCAAGCCGCACTAATCGATAGCCGCAGGGTAGTTTCCAGACAAATGGATTCCAAGTACTGTCGATCGGCCCCAGTCAAACCAAAGGAGATATAGGCGATCAGTTCGTCCCAGGCCGACATTTCACCCAAATCCCCTGCGGCAGATAATTTCTGGCCATAGAATTCTCTCCAGAACCGTGGGGCGAGGTATTCTTGGCTACGCCAGCGCCGCCGCCAGATGCGGACATCCGCCGCGACGGGGGCCGCTACGCCCAGCAAGGGGGGTAGATCCGCGTAGCTAACGAAGGTACTCAGGCCCGGGGCTACCACGTGGATGACGTGCCGCCAGCAATCAATCCGCTTAATTTCCGGGAGGGGTCGATTGAGCAAGCGGGCGATCGATTCCCCAGACACGTAGCGGGTCAGCGGATGCTGGGAAACAAGGGTCGGACGATTTTTGATGAGTGGCATAGGTAAAGCTCCTGAAAGCCTGAAGGTCGTGAAGGCGAGCACCCAAAGATTTCAACCAGACCGCTGCCAAGCACCGGCTGACTACACAATCATCATAGTACATATAAACTCAAAGATCAAGCGTTCTACCTAGAGATTTTGTTGGTAGATGGTAGCGATCACTACGGTTTTTTGGTTGGACAGCATTTGTCAGCAAGTTGTTTGATTTTTGTATTTAAATTTACAGTTTTTATATGGTCGATCGGCACTGGCGCAGGGGCTTGTTTTTTCTTAATAGAAAGACGCAAATGGTATTAACCGTTACAGTTTCAGGTTAGTCGCAAAATCAATAATGTTGCCATCGAACAGAGTTATTTTTATTTTAGTGGTTGGGGATCTCAGACACAGATGAATCAGTTTACACGACGCAAATTTATTGTTACGGCCGGCGCGGCAGCAGCGGGCAGCATTCTTGTTAACGCCTGTAGCACAACCTCTAGTGACAGCAGTAAAGAATCGCCAAAAGCAAGTGCCTCTGGTGCTTCAGCAGCCGGTGGACTGGAAACAACAAAAGCAAAGCTAGGCTTTATTGCCTTGACCGATTCGGCTCCCCTAATTATTGCGAAGGAGAAAGGCCTTTTCCAGAAATATGGCATGACGGAGGTGGAGGTTCTGAAGCAAGCTTCTTGGCCTGCGACCAAAGATAATTTGGAAACTGGTTCAGCTGGCGGTGGGATTGACGGGGGACACCTGCTCACCCCGATCCCTTATCAAATGTCGATGGGTGGTACTAAAAGTAAGGCGCCCTTGCCCATGTATATCTTGGCTAGGCTGAACACGAACGGTCAAGCTATTTCCTTGGCAAATTCCTACAAAGAATCAAAGGTTGCGCTCAAGGGTGATCTGAAAGGAACTATCGATAAAGCGAAAAAAGCTGGTAAAACCGATTTTAAAGTTGCCATTACTCTCCCTGGTGGCACCCACGATTTGTGGATGCGCTACTGGCTAGCGGCCAATGGTGTGGATCCGGAAAAAGATGTCAGTCTGGGTCCGGTACCACCGCCAGAGATGATCTCGAATATGAAGACTGGCACGATGGAAGCTTTTTGTGTCGGGGAGCCATGGAACAGCCGGTTAGTAAATCAAAAACTTGGATATACTGCCTTGGTGACCGGGGAATTATGGAAGGATCATCCCGAAAAAGCCCTTGCGATGCGGGGGGATTGGGTAGATAAGCATCCCAAAGCAACCAAAGCTTTGTTGATGGCTGTTTTAGAAGCCCAACAGTGGTGTGATGACCCCAAGAACCATGAAGAGATGTGCAAGATTATTGCTGGGCCCAAATACTTTGATGTGAAGGTAGAGGACATCTTGGGACGGATCCAAGGCACGATCGACTATGGCGATGGGCGGCCAAAAGTAGAGAAATTCCCAGAAGCAATGAAGTTTTGGGCAAATAATGCTTCCTACCCCTATCAGAGTCATGACCTGTGGTTCCTAGTAGAAAATAAGCGTTGGGGCAAGCTTCCTCCGGCTTACAGCGAAGTAGCTAAGATGAAAGAACTCATCAAAAAAGTCAACCGCGAAGATTTGTGGAAAGAAGCAGCAAAAGAAATCAAAGTAGCCGATGCCCAAATTCCAAAGAGCACTTCGCGCGGGGTAGAGACATTCTTTGATGGGGTGAAGTTCGATCCGGAAAAACCGGAAGAGTACCTCAAGTCTCTCAAGATCAAAAAAGCGTAGGTAAGTTTACATACCTAAGAGAGTGCTTGAAAAGTTTCTTGAAAGCTTTATCCACAAAAGAATCCAGCGCTTTCTGGCTGGATTCTTCTAGGCTAAACCCCCAAAGGATTCAAACCAATTTTTCAAACACTCTCTAGCCCAAACCAACTATCACTCATTCGGAATAGCCATGGCATTCAGTACAAACGCACGCTCGGCAAGAAAGCAAATTGGCCCACAACAGTTAGTGAAATCTTTCCGAAAACAAATTGCTATTTTTGTCCCCCCAATTTTAGCGACCATCTTATTTCTAGGACTTTGGCAACTCCTTTGCCCGGTTGGCTCCAAAGGTCTACCAGGGCCAATTCAAGTTATTCAAGAAACTTGGGATCCCTTTATTGTCAATCCGTTTTTTGACAATGGCGGTAATTCCAAAGGGTTAGCATTGCAAATTTGGGCTAGTTTGCAACGGGTTTTTATCGGCTTCACTCTCTCGGCGGTTGTCGGAATTGCTGTAGGTATTATGGTGGGTTCGAGTAAGGTGATGTACCGCGCCTTGGATCCCATCTTTCAAGTACTTAGAACTGTCCCACCTCTAGCTTGGCTACCGATTTCGTTGACTGCATTGAAAGATAACAGCTTGGCTGGGATCTTTGTAATTTTCATTACGGCGGTTTGGCCAATCCTGATCAACACCACAGTGGGCGTACAGCAAATTCCTCAAGACTATATTAATGTTAAGCGCGTTCTCAAGCTATCTAAATCCAATTATTTCTTTAAAATTCTATTGCCAGCAGCCTTGCCATACATTTTCACTGGTTTACGGATTGGGATCGGCCTTTCTTGGCTAGCGATCGTGGCCGCCGAAATGCTGGCTTCGGGGGTAGGGATTGGGACTTTTATCTGGCAATCTTATTCCAACACTTATATAGATCGGATTATTGTTGGTCTATTTTATGTCGGCATCATGGGCTTTCTGCTCGATCGGTTGGTGGCCTTCATTGGTTCCAAAATAGTAGTTGCCGACCAGAAATAATTTCCTCATTGCCGCAATATTTTTCCCAGTCCGTATCCCTATTGATAGTAATGTGTCATGTTTTTAGAAATAGACCACGTTGATAAAGTATTTAATCTCAATAACGGGGGCAAATACGTTGCACTCAAGAGTATCAGTTTAAAAATCGAGCAAGGTGAGTTTATCTCCTTAATTGGCCACTCTGGTTGCGGGAAATCTACACTTTTGAACCTGGTAGCCGGTTTGGAGCGGCCTTCAGCTGGTGGTGTGGTCTTGGAAGGCCGAGAAGTAAATGAACCAGGGCCAGATCGGATGGTAGTTTTTCAGAACTATTCCTTGCTGCCCTGGTTAACTGTGCGGGAAAACATTGCCCTAGCTGTTAATGAAGTTTATCGCCATTTGCCGCCAAAGGGCAGAAGAGATATTGTTGAAGAACATATTGAGCTAGTGAACCTGCGCCCTGCAGCAAATAAGCGTCCCAACCAATTATCTGGCGGTATGAAACAGCGGGTAGCGATCGCCCGGGCCCTATCGATTCGGCCCAAGCTACTTTTGTTGGATGAGCCCTTTGGAGCCTTAGATGCCTTGACCAGAGGCGGACTCCAAGAAGAGTTAATGAAAATCTGTGAAGAAAGCCAAGTCACCACGGTGATGGTCACCCACGATGTAGACGAAGCACTGCTACTCTCCGATCGAGTAGTCATGCTCACCAATGGGCCGGAATCCCATATCGGACAAATCTTGAACGTCGATCTACCGCGCCCCAGACAGCGGATGCAAGTGGTCAAGCATCCAGATTACTATCCGATGCGGGGTGAAATCATCAACTTCTTGAACCAGCAGAAGCGGGCCAAGAAACGGCAAGCCGAGCAAAAAAGCTTCCCCATGGCAGCAGTCAGCACAAAGTTGGAAAAGACCACAATCAATCTGGGTTTTATGCCCTTAACGGACTGTGCGCCCATGGCGATCGCTCAAGAAAAGGGCTTTTTTGCCAAACATGGACTCCAGGTGAATTTAAAGAAGGCCACCAGTTGGGACGAGATCGCCATGGGCGTGACCAGCGGCCAGTTGGATGCGGCCCAGATGGTGGCAGCGATGCCCCTAGCTTTGACCATTGGGATGAATGGCGCGCCTTCTGTACCTACTTCTACGGCTCTGGTACTCTCTCGCAACGGTAATGCGGTGACCCTCAGTCAGAGCATGTTCGAAATGGGCATTCGGAATCTGAATGACCTCAAAATGGCCATTGTGCATAACCAAGATCGCCTGTTCAAAATTGCGGTGGTACACGAATGTTCCATGCACAACCTGATGCTGCGCTACTGGCTAGCAGCAGGTGGTATCGATCCGGATCAAGACGTCATATTGGTCACGTTGCCCCCCCAAGATATGGTCGAGCAACTGGTGCAGGGACGCATTGATGGCTTTTGTGCTGGAGAGCCTTGGAGTTCTAAGGTGGTAGCCGCCGGTACTGGTTTTGTGATCGCTACAGATTTGGAGATCTGGGCGGGCAATCCGGAAAAGGTGCTCGGAGTCACGGAGGAATGGCAGCAGCGGCATCCCAACACGATGATGGCTTTGATCAAAGCTCTCTTGGAAGCCTGTGCATATTGCGACGAACCGCGTCATCGATCGGAAATGGTCAATATCCTCAGCAAATCCAATTACCTGGATTTACCAGTACAGCACATCCTGCCCAGTTTGGTCGGCCCTTACCGACGGCATGGTGCAGATCCGGGGGTCAGGATGCCGCGCTTCCACCAGTTCCATGTGGAAAACACCAACTGTCCGGGCCGGGTAGAAGGATTGTGGATTCTGACTCAGTTGGCCCGGTGGAATATCAGCCCTTTCCCCAAGAATTGGGTGGAAATTCTCGATCGGGTACGGCGGGTAGATCTGTTCCTCGAAGCTTCTTGGCAGCTCGGCCAGGTGGGCGTGGAACCAGACCGTAGCTCTTTCTACCTTTTCGATGGCATCGTGTTCGATCCCGATCGACCGCTGGAATATCTAGAAAGGCAAAGTATTTGTCGTAATTTCCCAGTGAAAGAAATTAATTTAGATCTCGAAGCTGCCGTCCGTCGTTAACATTGTGTCTCCTTCCATGATTACTGTAAAAAAACCTATGACCACAGCGACCTTTTCAGCGGAACCCGCCGCCGGGGAAGCATTCCTAAGAATCGATCGAGTATCGAAGGTCTATCCTTCGGCCGACGGGCCAGTCACCATTCTGGATGATATTAGCTTAGAGGTACAAGAGGGCGAATTTGTCTGCGTAATTGGCCACTCCGGCTGTGGTAAATCCACCTTACTCAACATGGTTTCGGGCTTTAATACTCCCACTTCCGGTCGGGTGATCCTCAGCAACGAAGTGGTGACCGAGCCGGGTCCCGATCGGATGATGGTGTTTCAGAACTACTGCTTGCTGCCTTGGCTGACGGTCTATGAGAACGTTTATCTGGCCGTGGATGCAGTGCATGGCCGGAAATCGGAGCCCCAGAAAAAAGCCCTAGTCCACGAACACCTGCAAATGGTGGGATTGATGGATGCCAAGGACAAGCGGCCCACCCAAATTTCAGGGGGGATGAAGCAGCGGGTAGCGATCGCCCGCGCCCTCTCCATTCAGCCCCAGGTGCTGATTCTCGATGAACCCTTTGGGGCCTTGGATGCTATTACCAAAGAAGAGCTCCAAGACGAGTTGCTGGCGATCTGGCAGGAGCATCGGGTGACGGTGCTAATGATCACCCACGACATCGATGAAGCTCTCTATTTAGCCGATCGACTGGTGATGATGACCAATGGACCCGCCGCCAGAATTGGAGAAATCTCCGATATTTCCTTCGGTCGACCCCGCGATCGAGCTGCCATTATGGATAGCCAGGAGTATATAGATCTGCGCAATAACGCTCTAGACTTCCTCTTCGAGCGTTTTGCACACCATGAGGATTAAATCTGGGATAATACTTCAAACAAAATTCAGCTAGATCGTCCCTAATTTGTAACTTGGGATGCAAAACGTAACAAGGTATTCCTTTACTTTGTATAAAGCAATACCTACCAATGTTCTTGATGTGAGTGAGTTTTCCAATGTCTAAGTTTTTTTGTCACTTCTCTGGTATTTTTGCTGTTACGGCCTGTGTTTTAGCCGGCGGAGCAGCCCAAGCCTTAGAATCCAGCCAAACGGCGAGCCAACCCGGTGCCCTTGATACGGTGGAGATGGTACAGCCCGAATCGGCAGTTGCTAATGTCCCAGTCACCGCTTCTAGCCTAGCCAACGCACCAGAACAATCCATTAGTAGTAGCGATGCGATCGCCCCAACCACTGCCGCGCCAAAAGTAGCGACTTCCCTAGAAACGCTCCAAAGCCTGAACAGCCGCTATCGTTGCAGCAGCGCCCAGCTAGATCGCAGTTCTTCTAAGGAGCAAATCAACGCAGCGATGGGCGAATGCCTAGAAGCGCTGGAGGCAAAGCTGGCCACAGCGCCAAGCAGCGTATCGAAGGAAGATTTGGACCAGCTCAAGACCTTGGCCATCGCTTTCCGAGCAGAAGCTGGTGAACTGGGCGATCGGGTCACTAAAATAGAAACCCAACTGGCTCAGCAACCCCAGAACACTTTCTCGACCACCACCAAGCTAGCAGGGGAAGTCATTATTGGGTTGAATGGTCTGGCCGGTGCCCCGAGCACTGCCACTGGCACCAACACCACACTCACCAACCGGGTACGTCTCAATCTGCGAACCACCTTCACTGGCAAGGATCTGTTGACCACTCGTCTCCAGGCTAGAAACACCGCTACATTTAGTGGTGCTACTGGTGGTAACACTCCCCTAGTACGGTTTGGGTATGAAGGTGATGAGGCAAATGCCGAATACCTCCACTTGCTCCAGTATCAATTCCCACTCGGCCCGAACACCAAGATCACTGGCAACACCGTGGGTAACGAGCCAGATACTTATTTGGCTAAGAACTTCAACCCAGTACTAGCACCAGCTGGTCTCGGAGCGATTAGTCGCTTCGGCCGTTTCAACCCGATCTATCGCCTGAGTGGGGAAGGAGCCGGCCTGACGATCGACCATAAGTTCAGTAAAGAATTTGGAGTTGCCGTAGGCTATGGTGTGCCACTATTGCGCACGGCCGCAGGTTTACCGGATGATATTGCCTCCGATCCCAGCGGTGGCCCTACTGGCGGTGGTTTATTTGGTGGTTCCAATCTGATTTTTTCTCAGCTTACTTACAGCCCCAATGAAAATCTAGATCTAGGCTTTCTTTACGCCCGTTCTTATAGTGCCAATGGTGCTGGTGTATCTGGTAATACCGGCAGTTCCTTTGCTAATAATCCCTTTAGTGGAGCACCAACCGTAGCCAACCATTTTTCGCTACTGGCTAGCACCAAGCTCAGCCCTAATGTCGTACTATCGGGTTGGGCTGGCTTGACAAATGCAACTCGTGATAATGGAGTACCGGGGGGCAGCGCGGATATTTTTAATGCAGCGGCGACCCTAGCCTTCAATGATGTGGGTGGCAAAGGCAGCACTTTAGGCTTTGTGCTGGGTCTGCCGCCTAGTGTAACTAGCAGTTCGATCGCTACCCGCAAGGACAAAGATACCCCCATTCACCTGGAAAGTTTCTACAAGTACAAGGTCAGTGACAATCTGTATATCACACCCGGTCTAGTAGTTATCTTCAATCCTAATGTGGGTGGAGCTTCTACCACGGGAGCAACCAGTGGCGCTAATTCCACCCTATTCCTAGGTACAATTCGCACCACTTTCCTGTTCTAAGTAGTTAATTAATTACTCAATTTCCCTGACCCCTGCGGCCCTAGCGCCCCAGGGGCTTTTTTCAGCTAAAGAAGTGGAGAATCCAAGGGCTGACCGAGTTTGGCTAGGTCTAATACTCGGCCAGCCGTGACCAGGTAGACCGGATCGGCGATCGAACCCACGGCCCTAGTCAAAGCTCCCAACCGATCGCGGAACAGTCGCCCCAAAGGATAGACTGGCACTAAGCCCCAGCCCGTTTCTTCGGAGACTAAGATAATGTAGCCCTGAGCTGTGCGGAGGGATTGCAGGAATCGATCGCTTTCCTGAATCCAAAGTTCTTCGGAGTCCTCCAGAAAGTTGGCCACCCAAGTGCCGAGGGAGTCGATCAGTAAGCATCGATCGGCAGTGGCGGCGTTGACGATCGCCGCCAAGTCTGGGGGACTTTCGATTAGTTGCCAATGGGCCGGGCGACGCTGGCGGTGTCCGTCAATCCGCTCAATCCATTCCGTGTCCGTTAGATCGATCTTGGCCGTGGCCACATAGGTCACCGGCCCGGTAAAATTCTGGGCCAGCCGCTCGGCCCAGTCGCTTTTGCCCGATCGGGCGGCGCCAGTCACCAGAGTCAAAGGGGCCAACGGAGATAGATCGGACATAGGAAAATGCTCAGGAAAGGCCAGCTCATTTTAGTCTCCAGCGGGACAGATTGTCTTCGGAAATCTACCTAACACCCCCTGGCAGCAGCAAGCTAAGATGGAACGTAAGATTTTTGTTGGAAATACCCATGGTTCAAGCTCCTTACTACGGTGACAGCGCCTACCGCACGCCACCACCAGATCTGCCTTCGCTCATTTTGAAGGAGCGGATTATTTACTTGGGCCTGCCGCTGGTTTCTGCCGATGAGTACAAGCGCCAGCTCGGAGTCGATGTCACCAGGCTGATTATTGCCCAGTTGCTGTACTTGCAGTTCGATAATCCCGAGAAACCGATTTATTTCTATATCAATTCCACCGGGACTTCTTGGTACAGCGGTGAGGCGATCGGCCAGGAAACCGAAGCCTTTGCCATCTGCGATACCATGTCTTACATCAAGCCCAAGATTCATACCATCTGCATCGGTCAGGCCATGGGCACCGCAGCCATGATTCTTTCTTGCGGTAGCGAAGGCTGTCGGGCTAGTTTGCCCAATGCCACGATCGTGCTCAACCAGTCCAAAACTGGGATGGGCCGCGGTCAAGCCACCGATATTCAGATTCGCGCTAAGGAAATCTTGGATAACAAGGCTGCCATGCTAGCCATTCTGGCCAAGAATACCGGCAAGTCCGTCACCCAACTTTCGAAGGATATGGAGCGGACTTTCTACATGACCCCGCCCGAAGCCAAGGAATATGGTCTGATCGACACAGTGCTGGAAAGCTCTAAAGATCTACCTACTGCCGTGCCCGTCGGCGTATAAACTTCGCAATTTGGAGCAGAAACTATGGCTGTCGAATCGCCAATGCGCGTTCCCTACCAGATCCCCGGTAGCCAGCAATGGCAGTGGGTCAATATTTTCACGCGGATGAGCGAGGAACGTATTATCTTCCTCAATCAGGCGCTGACCATTGGCATGGCTAATTCCATCGTATCGGCCATGCTGTATTTAGATTCCAAGGATGCGGGTAAACCAATTTATTTGTATATCAACTCCTATGGGGATCCGATCGCCACGGGCCAAGCCAACGAAAGCTCTGGCTTTATGGCCGTATCTTCGGCGCTCTCGATCTACGACACCATGCAGCAGATCAAGTCGGATGTTCACACCATCTGTCTCGGGCAGGCCGTGGGCTTAGCGGCGTTTATTTTGGCGGCGGGCAAGAAAGGAAAAAGGGCTTGTTTACCCCATTCCATGATCGCCCTGAGCCAGCCCTATAGTGGGGTACGCGGTCAAGCGACAGATATCCAGGTAAATGCGGAGGAAGTCAAGAAGAAGCGCGATCTGCTGGCCGATATTTTGGCCCGCAATACGGTGAAAACCAAGGATCAAATCAATCTTGATATGCAGCGCATTCACTATCTATTGCCGGAAGAGGCCCTAGAATATGGGTTGATCGATACGGTAGTACAAAGCTCTAAAACATAGTCATTTCAGGAGATTCATTATGCCGATCGGCGTTCCTAGCGTTCCTTACAAGCTACCCGGTAGCAATTACGAGCAGTGGATTCAGATCTACGAGCGACTGTTTCGCGAGCGAATCATCTTTCTTTCGGAAGAAGTAGATGATGGCATTGCCAATCAGATCGTGGCTTACCTGCTGTATCTGGATTCCGAAGACAATTCCAAACCGATTTATATGTATATCAATTCCCCCGGTGGCTCCGTGTCGGCGGGCTTGGCGATCTACGATACCATGCAGCTAATCAAATCTGAAGTGGTGACAATTTGTGTAGGCATGGCTGCTTCCATGGGTTCTTTCTTGTTGATGGCCGGCAGCAAGGGTCGCCGGTTGGCCCTGCCCCATTCGCGGATTATGATTCACCAGCCTTCCGGCGGGGCGCGGGGGCAAGCCACCGATATCGAAATCGAGGCTCGCGAAATTCTGCGGCTACGTCATCAGCTCAATGGTATCTATGCCCAACGCACTGGTCAGCCGATCTCCAAGATCGAAAAAGATATGGATCGCGATAATTTCATGTCGCCCTATGAGGCCAAGGAATATGGCTTGATCGATGAGGTAATTGAAACTCGCTTATCTCCAGATAAGTAACAGAATAATTGGCTACTATCGATTTCTCCGATCATAGCTTCTTCCAACCTCTCTTTGGCAGAGAGGTTTTTTCATGAGAAAACAGAGATTTTCGGCTAATCTAGAGATCGAACTACAACGGTCTCGGCCCTCACCTTCTCCAACCATGGAAAACACCTACCAACCAGCATCGATCGAATCCAAATGGCAGCAGCATTGGGCCGAGCACAACCTAGCCACCACCGACACCAGTAGTACCAAGCCCAAATACTATGCCCTGTCGATGTTTCCCTATCCCTCGGGCAACCTACACATGGGCCATGTGCGGAACTATGTGATCACGGACGTACTAGCGCGCCAAAAGCGGATGCAGGGCCACGAAGTATTGCATCCGATGGGTTGGGATGCCTTTGGATTGCCCGCCGAGAATGCCGCGATCGAGCGGGGGATCCATCCGGCCACCTGGACTTACCAGAACATCGACCACATGCGCGGCCAACTGAAAAAACTGGGCCTCTCGATCGACTGGGACCGGGAAGTGGCCACTTGTTCGCCAAATTACTATCGCTGGACTCAGTGGATTTTTCTGAAATTCTTTGGGGCCGGGTTGGCCTACCAAAAAGAAGGCTTCGTCAACTGGGACCCGATCGATGAAACGGTGCTGGCCAACGAGCAAGTAGATAGCGCCGGCCGTTCCTGGAGATCTGGGGCCCTGGTGGAAAAGAAATCCCTGACCCAGTGGTACCTGAAGATTACGGAATATGCCGACCAGTTGTTAAACGACTTGGAACAATTGACCGGCTGGCCAGAAAAAGTCCGGTTGATGCAATCCAACTGGATCGGCAAATCGGTGGGTGCGGAGCTAGAGTTCCCGGTGCAGGGCAGCACCGAAAAAGTGGTGGTCTTTACCACTCGTCCGGATACGGTCTTTGGGGTCAGCTATGTGGTGCTAGCCCCCGAGCATCCGCTGGTTGCCCAGGTCACCACGGCCCAGCAAAAAGCAGCGGTAGATGCCTTTATTACCGAAGTGCAGAGCCAGAGTGATATCGATCGAACCGCAGAAGATCGCCCGAAGCGTGGCGTTTTTACTGGTGGCCTGGCAGTCAATCCTTTGAATAACCAACCGGTGCCCATTTGGATTGCCGACTATGTGCTGTATACCTATGGCACCGGGGCAGTGATGGGCGTTCCGGCCCATGATACTCGTGATTTCCAGTTTGCCCAGCAATATCAGTTGCCCATTACCCAGGTGATTATTGCGGCTAATACGGAGGTCGGGGAATTGCCAGCAGCCTTTACGGAACAGGGCACCATGGTTAATTCTGGAGCTTTTGATGGATTGGATTCCCAAACAGCCAAGCAGCAAATTATTACGGAGGCCGAACAGCGGCACTGCGGGCGAGCGAAGGTGCAGTTCAAACTGCGAGATTGGTTAATTTCGCGCCAGCGCTATTGGGGAGTCCCAATTCCGATCGTCCATTGCCCCGACTGTGGAGCCGTTGCCGCTCAGGAGTTGCCCGTCACCCTGCCGGAAGATGTAGCTTTTAGCGGTAAAGGCGGTAGCCCCTTGGCCAATCTGCCGGATTGGGTGAATGTGCCTTGTCCGAGCTGCGGCAAACCAGCCAAGCGAGAAACGGATACGATGGATACCTTCCTGGATTCTTCTTGGTATTTTCTACGTTATCCCGATGCTCAAAATGAAGACGCGATTTTCGATCCAGATGTGGTGAATAATTGGCTACCGGTAGATCAGTATGTGGGTGGCGTGGAACACGCCGTGATGCACTTGCTATACTCACGCTTTTTTACTAAAGTCCTACGAGACCATGGTGGCGACGGTCAGAGCAAATTCCTGAGCTTCGATGAACCCTTTCAACGGTTGTTGACCCAAGGGATGGTGCAAGGGATTACCTACAAAAATCCTAAAACCGGCAAGTATATTCCACCCCAACAGGTGGATAGCAGCGCACCTAAAGATCCGGAAACCGGCGATCCTCTGGAACTATCTTTCGAGAAAATGTCCAAATCTAAATATAACGGCGTGGATCCGGAGGAAGTGCTAGCTAAATATGGAGCCGATACGGCCCGCATGTTCGTGCTATTCAAGGCTCCACCAGAGAAGGATCTGGAATGGAATGAGGCGGATGTGGAAGGTCAATCGCGCTTTCTAAATCGGATCTGGCGGTTGGTGACTGCCTTCAACCCAGAGTTTCCGAATGTTAATGAGCTATCCAAGCCAGAGAAAGATCTGCGGCGATCGATCCACCAGGCCATCCAATCTGTCACCGAAGATCTGAGCGGAGCCTATCAATTCAATACGGCAATTTCGGAACTAATGAAGCTGACCAATGCGATGAATGATAGCAAGCTGACTAATTCGCCGGTATATGCGGAGGGTGTGCGGACGCTGCTCCTATTGGCGGCTCCCTTTGCCCCCCACATGGCTGAAGAGCTATGGCAAATCAGTGGTTATAGTGGTTCCATACACACCCATGATTGGCCCGTGGTCGATCAAGCAGCTTTGATCGCCGATGAAATCACGATCGCCATCCAGGTAATGGGTAAGATGCGCGGCACCATCCAAGTTCCCGCCACTAGCGATAATGCGGCACTAGAAGCCGCCGTGCGAGCATCGGAGATTGCCCAAAAAGCGATCGGCGATCAGGAAATCAAGCGCGTCATCGTAGTCCCCGGCAAATTAGTAAACCTAATCATCGGCTGATTTTAATAAGGACTACAGTCAGCGGATATCCATAAACCACCGAATCAATGGTAGGTAGGGGCACCGTGCCCCTACCTACCATTGGTGTCATTGAGGTCAGTGTCCAGCATTCCTCTATGGAATGATCGGGTTTCCTGCTGTAGATTGAGGAAAATTCCACATTGTGAGTGAGTGTCCATGTCTAAAAAGCCTATGTTTGAAGGCTGGTGTTTGTTGGTAGTCTGTGCTGGTCTGGCGTTGACGACCGCCGGTTGTCGCAGTAGCAACCTCTCGGACAACAAGTCCATATCCCAATCTGCCATACCTTCTTCCTTGCCAACCCCCCAGAAAGTCTGGATGAGTGGTTTTCAGCAAATCAATGGCACGCCCTACCTCTACGCTCCCATCTATGTAGCCAATGAGGAGCAAAAAAGTATCTGGAAGCAGATTAAGGGAGAAATCAAGTCCGGTGGTAGCTCCGATGAATATGGCAGTCGTCAAGGTTCGATCGATATCCGCAACTACATGTTCGTCCATCGCGACGATCTCTCCGCTAGTAAGCTACTCCCCAATAACAATGCTCGGCTGTTGGAGATGGAAGAAATTGGTGAAAAAGTCCCATCTAAGTCCGCCCAGGAACCAAGTCGGATTGCTAAAGTTCAAGCCCTTTGGTACATCAAGGTGACGGAGGATACGAATGGCGATAAGCTCTTGAACACGCTCGATCGCAAACAAATCGCCATCTCCGATCCATCGGGAGCCAACTATATTGAGATCATTAAGGGTATTGATAACATCCTGTTCGTCCAACCCAAAGGTCTCGATCATCGCCTGGTAATTTATTCTTCCGGCAACAAGCGCTTCGTCGCAGACATCGATATCACCAAACGCCAAGTCACAACCAAGGAACTCCCCTCGATCAATTAAACAACCCATTTGATAGCGGCCCTTGCGTCTCCAAGGAGAAGCATACCTACCTCCCTAGATGGTGTTGGGCCACATCACAGGGATTGGACTATGCTACCGACAGGTTCTGGTGGAGCGATTGGGACAGGATTCGCTATGATGTGGGAGGATGGTTGAAATTATCTCTTTTTACGCCATAATGACTGCAATATTTTTTGGCCTTTTGGCTGTTGTTGTTGGAATTTTCCTACTGCCTTATTGGATAATTTCAGCTAATCCTTTTCCTCAGCCAGCAGGCCAGTGGAAAGTTGGGACAACCAATTTAACTTGGCATGAGCTCGATGCTAATGGTGAGAGGATTAGCCACCAGCCAGGAGCGATCGCTAAGGTATGGTATCCAACGGATGCTGTGGTAGGAATCGCCAGTCCTTACATCGATGACATTGATCGGACATTATCATTCTTCACCACCGGCCAGAATCCCCTGTATCAGTTGCTTTTACATCAACGGTACTTCGGTCGAATCCAGACTCCTGCATTGGTTGGTGCGCTCCCAGCGGAAAATTCGATGGGTTTTCCGCTGGTGCTGTTCTCGCCTGGCTTTGGTGGCATCAATTTTATCAATACTTTTTATGCACTGGAATTTGCTAGTCAGGGCTTTATTGTAGTAGGAATCAATCATCCCGGCTCCAGTGGAATTACGCTACTCGACGATGGAACAGCTGTTGGCATTAAGGAGCCATACAAAGTATTATCCAAAATCGGGCCTCCTGTCGCTAACTTCGATGCACTTTTCAACGAAATTATCCTGCAGCAAGCCAGGAATATATCCATGGTTTTGGATGAGGTGATCAAACTGAACGCCGATGCTAACTCTTGGCTATATCAAAAGATCGATTGGCACCGAATCTTTGCGGCTGGACATTCGGCGGGGGGAACAGCTAGCTTTGCGGCTTGTGAGCAAGACCGGCGGATCTTAAAGGCGGTGAATTTCGATGGCTATATCAAAGATCCGATCGGTATGGATAATCTTGAGCAGCCGCTGCTGTTGATTCTGTCCGATCGAGCCAGGTACCCGAAGAATCGCCAGCTTCGCCAACAACTGGCCGAACTCTATACCAAAGATGCCGAACGAACGAGCAGGTTGGCATCTCAAGCCAATCTCAGACAGCTCTCGCTGCCATTAGTCGGTCATTTAAACTTTGCAGATCTATCACTCCTTACTCCTTGGCTGGCTAAGGTGACAGGTTTGGTTGGTGAGGTAGATGGATACGAGCTGTTATCGAATACGTCGGCGACCGCGATCAATTTCTTCAACGGCTAGAATCAACCACCAAACTACCGCGAAATGGAGCTGTGGAGACCATCGCACCCACCAGCTGCTCCGGTGCCACCGCAAAGGGTAACCGGTGAATATCCGATTGGGGCTGACAGGCGATCGCCGCCGCCCGCTGCAAATCCGCCACCGTTGCATTACCCAAACCCAGATCCACCAAAGTACAAGGCAAACCGAGTCTCCCTTGGAGAGGCTCCGCCAACGAGCCATAGAAATCCAGCAATTGCTGCCGGGCAGTAAGCGCCAACTGGTTGCCCCCGATCGTTTCCTCCAACCGCAACTGCACCAAAATGCCAAAAGCCACCTTCTCCCCATGGAGCATGTCATGACAAGCCGGGAGATGAGTCAGACCATTATGGGTAGCATGGGCCGCCACCGTCCGGCATTGGGCACCACCCAAACCACCGATCGCCCCCGCCAATAACACATTGGCATCCACCACATCCCGCCATTCCGGGCCACCAATATCCGCCATAGCCGCCGCCGATTTTTGGAACAGAATATCCCGGAGCACCCGCGCCTGTTGGACAGCCGCAATCAACAGCGTCCGATCGCTGCCCCCACTACTTGCCGAGGCTTCGTACCACTTGGCGATCGAGTCCCCAATCCCCGCCACCAAAGTCCGCACCGGCGCCGTAGCCACCAAGTCATAATCCAGAAGCAACAGATCGGGACATTTCGCCAGGGACACATCAGACAAGAAAGCCCCCGCCTCCGAATAGATATTAGAGAGCGCCGTCCAGGCCGCACAGGTCGCCCCACTCGTCGGAATTGTCACCATCGGCAAGTGGAGCCGGTGAGCCACCAGCTTCGCCAAATCCAGACACTTACCACCTCCAATCCCAATAATTACATTGGCCCGATGTTCCGCAGCGCTGGCTGCCAAGCGCGCCACCGATGAATCGCAACAATCCGGCCCATAACTAGCTCGCTGGATCTGGAGCCGGTCGTCCTGCCAGAGGGGCTGTAACTGGGTGGCAGACCAATGAGTCTCGCTGCCCACCACCAACGGCCGATCACCCAACTGCCTAATCAAATCCAGAGAGCCAGCGACCGCGTCATCCCCTCGCACCACGCGCGCCGGGGCCACCGAGAGCTGGAAAAGAGAACTGGGGGAAGTGGTGACTGCCATGGAGACCTCCCGGTGATGGCTGGGTGTATAGCATCTAGGATATGAGTAATAGCCTTTTTGAGCAAGGCAAGACCATGCGATAATCTTACAGTTTCGGCAACTGGCCAGGCATCAGCAAAAAGGAGCGCATCATGGTGAAAATTGGCATGTTAGGACTGGGTACCGTCGGTGCGGGCACCGCCCAGATTTTACTCGACCCCATCGGTCGTCACCATCTACTGGCCCAAGTAGAAATTGTGCGCGTGGGCGTGCGCGACCTGGACAAACCAAGATCGGTCAACCTGCCCCCCAACATTATTACAGATGACCTCGATCGAGTGGTTAGCGATCCAGCCGTAGAAATCTTAGTAGAGGTGATGGGCGGCATCGAACCGGCCCGGACTCTGATCTTGAAGGCGATCAGTCTCGGCAAACATATCATCACCGCCAACAAAGCCTTGATCGCCCTCCATGGCGACGAAATCTATACCGCTGCCAACGAAGCTGGCGTGTATGTGATGTTAGAAGCTGCGGTGGGTGGCGGCATCCCAGTCATTCAGCCCCTCAAACAGTCCCTGAGCGTCAACCGCATTACCAAGGTCACCGGCATTATCAACGGCACCACCAACTACATCCTGACCCGAATGACCGAGGAAGGCGGCGAGTTTGCGGATATCTTGGCCGATGCCCAAGCCCTAGGCTATGCCGAAGCAGACCCCACCGCCGATGTGGATGGATTAGATGCCGGAGATAAGATTGCAATTCTGGCTTCCTTGGCCTTTGGCGATCGGATTCGCCGCGCCGATGTCAGTTGTGATGGCATCCGCAAAGTAGGCGCGACAGATATTGCCTATGCCGATAACTTAGGCTATGTCATTAAACTGCTGGCGATCGCCGAGAAAGGCAGCGATGGGCGGGTGGCCGTGCGCGTCCACCCCAGCCTGCTAGCTAAGTCCCATCCGCTGGCCAGCGTTAATGGAGTCTTTAATGCCATCTTGATAGACGGTGAGCCCTTGGGTCGGGTGATGCTCTTTGGGCCAGGAGCTGGAGCTGGAGCCACGGCTTCGGCGGTGGTCTCGGATATTGTGGCGGTGATTGGGGCCACCCGGAGCCAGAACGATGGCGACCTAATGAATCCGCTGCTGCGCTGTCCGCACCAGCACTATGCCACCATGGCCAATCCGGCAGAACTCCTGGGGCGCTTCTATGTCCGATTCCAGACACTGGACTTACCGGGGACGATCGGCAAAATCGGCACGGCCTTTGGCGACCATCATGTCAGCATCGAATCGATCGTGCAAACCTCCGTCAACAAAAAAGGCGCGGAAATTGTCGTAGTAACCGGCGAAGTCACCGAAGCCAACTTCCAACAAGCCCTGGAAGCGATCGGCCAACTGCCGGCCATCCAAGCAATTCCAGCGATCCTCAAAGTCGTGACCTAGAATGGAAACAACAGCTTAAAGGCGGGTTAAATTCTATACATTCCCGCCAATCCAGCCACTCCAGCCAGTTACCGAACGCCTACCGAACTTGCATCGCAAAACTCCTGTGTTAGAATCTGTGAATCAGGCTAGCAGCAAGTGATGGGAAAAAAGCCATGTTTGAACGCTTCACAGAAAAAGCCATTAAGGTGATCATGCTGGCCCAGGAAGAAGCACGTCGCCTGGGGCACAATTTTGTCGGCACCGAGCAAATCCTCCTAGGATTAATTGGTGAAGGCACAGGGGTTGCGGCCAAAGTCCTCAAGTCAATGGGTGTAAACCTCAAAGATGCCAGGATCGAAGTCGAAAAAATTATCGGTCGAGGCTCCGGCTTCGTGGCCGTGGAAATTCCATTCACGCCACGGGCTAAGCGAGTCTTGGAGCTTTCCTTAGAAGAAGCAAGACAACTCGGCCACAACTACATCGGCACTGAACATCTGTTGCTGGGCCTGATCCGCGAAGGAGAAGGTGTAGCAGCTAGGGTGCTAGAGAACTTGGGCGTAGACCTGACTAAGGTGCGCACCCAAGTGATCCGGATGCTCGGCGAAACTGCCGAAGCAGTAGCTCCCGGCGGTGGTTCTTCCAGTCGTGGCAACAAGACTCCCACCTTGGATGAATTTGGCTCTAACCTGACCCAAATGGCCCTAGATGGCAAACTCGACCCCGTAGTTGGTCGGGCCAAAGAAATCGAGCGGGTAATTCAGATTCTCGGTCGCCGGACTAAGAACAACCCTGTACTGATTGGCGAACCGGGCGTGGGTAAAACCGCGATCGCCGAAGGTTTGGCCCAGCGAATTATTGCTGAGGATGTTCCAGATATCCTAGAAGATAAGCGGGTCGTCACGTTGGATATCGGTCTGCTGGTAGCCGGTACCAAGTATCGTGGTGAATTTGAAGAACGCCTGAAGAAAATCATGGACGAAATCCGCCAAGCGGGTAACGTCATTCTGGTGATCGACGAAGTTCATACCCTGATTGGGGCCGGTGCCGCCGAAGGGGCGATCGACGCAGCCAATATCCTCAAGCCAGCTCTGGCACGAGGCGAACTGCAATGTATCGGTGCCACCACGCTGGATGAATACCGCAAGCACATCGAACGGGATGCCGCCCTAGAGCGTCGCTTCCAGCCGGTCAATGTGGGTGAACCAAGTGTGGAAGAAACCATCGAAATTCTGCACGGTCTGCGGGAGCGCTACGAGCAACACCACAAGCTGCGGATTACAGATGAGGCGCTGAAAGCGGCGGCGGAACTTTCCGATCGCTACATTTCCGATCGATTCTTACCAGACAAAGCGATCGATTTGGTAGACGAAGCCGGTTCCCGGGTGCGTCTGCTGAACTCTCAATTGCCCGCAGCGGCTAGGGAACTCGATAAGGAACTACGTCAGGTACTGAAAGACAAGGACGATGCGGTACGGTCTCAAGATTTTGAAAAGGCCGGTCAGCTCAAAGACCGGGAACTAGAAATCAAGGCCGAGATCAAGGCGATCGCCCAAGCCAAAAAGGCCGAAGCTACCACCGAAAGTCCTGATGCCAAGCAGCCGGAAGTTACGGAAGAGGACATCGCCCACATCGTAGCTTCCTGGACTGGCGTACCGGTAAACAAGCTGACCGAGTCCGAATCGATCAAGCTGCTGCACATGGAAGAAACCTTGCACCAGCGCCTGATTGGTCAGGAAGAAGCGGTGAGAGCTGTTTCCAGAGCAATTCGGCGAGCTAGAGTGGGGCTAAAAAATCCCAATCGACCGATCGCTAGCTTTGTCTTCTCCGGCCCCACCGGGGTAGGTAAAACCGAGCTAACCAAGGCCCTAGCCTCCTATTTCTTCGGTTCCGAAGACGCGATGATCCGGTTGGATATGTCGGAATACATGGAGCGCCATACGGTCTCCAAGTTGATCGGCTCACCTCCCGGTTACGTGGGCTTCAATGAAGGCGGTCAGTTGACCGAAGCCGTGCGGCGGCGGCCCTACACCGTGGTGCTGTTCGATGAAATCGAGAAGGCTCACCCCGATATCTTCAATATGCTGCTGCAAATCTTGGAAGATGGTCGTTTGACCGATTCTAAGGGCCGCACCGTAGATTTCAAGAACACCCTGATTATTCTGACTTCCAACATTGGTTCGAAGGTGATCGAGAAAGGCGGCGGCGGTCTAGGTTTCGAGTTCGAAGCCAACAAGGCCGAAGCTACTTACAACCGGATTCGCAGCCTGGTCAACGAAGAGTTGAAGAACTACTTCCGACCAGAGTTCCTAAATCGCTTGGATGAAATCATTGTCTTCCAACAGTTGACCAAGGACGAAGTGCGCTTGATTGCGGACATCATGCTGAAGGATCTTTTCCATCGGTTGACGGTGAAGGGTATCCACCTAGAAGTCACCGAAAAGTTCAAGGATCGCCTGATCGAAGAGGGCTACAATCCGGCCTACGGTGCTCGACCGCTCCGGCGCGCAATCATGCGCTTGCTGGAAGACATCCTGGCTGAGGAAATGCTCTCGGGCCGCCTAAGCGATGGTGATTCCGGCATTGTGGACTTGGATGAAGAGAATAAAGCCTTTGTCAAAATCCAGCCTACAGCCCTAGGCGCGACTGCCACTCTCCCAGAAAGTCCGGTAGATGCACCGGTAGCTGTGGGCGAATAGCCGCTCCGTTATCAGCAAACAAAAGCCGCTGCTCTCGGGCAGCGGTTTTTTGGCGGGCAAAATTGTCTGTACAATCTTAGGGAACTTGCAGAATTCAAAGTTTTTCCATGACTACGCCCTCTCCCTTTGCCAGCGCCGACCTCAGCTCTATTCGCCTCATTGCTACGGATATTGATGGCACCGTGACCAACAACCACCGCTTCAGCTCCCAGCTCTTAACGGCGCTGGAACGACTGCAAGCAGCTAAGGTACCAGTAATAATGGTGACTGGTCGATCAGCTGGCTGGGTGGAAGCGATCGCCAATTATTTACCGGTGATCGGAGCGATCGCCGAAAATGGGGGCTGCTATTTCCACGGCATGGAAGGCTGTCAGCTCCTGGGTAATCTAAAAATGAAGGAGATTGGCAAGCACCGCGAGAAGCTAGCGGATCACTATTGGCAACTCCAGGGCACCCACAGCCAAATCAAAGAATCTTTGGATAATCGCTGTCGGTTGACGGATTGGACTTTCGATCTGGCCGGTTTGGAGGCCAGCGATCTATGGGAAATCAAGGCCCAGTGCGATCTATGGGGGATGGATTTTACCTATAGCACCATTCAATGCCATCTGAAGTTGCCGACCCAAAGTAAAGCTACGGGAATTCAGCATGTATTGAAAAAGCATTTCCCCAAAATCAAACCAGCTCAGGTGCTGACGATCGGCGATAGCCCCAACGATGCAGCGATGTTTGACCCAGAGATTTTCCCAAATTCTGTGGGAGTGGCGAATATGCGGGAATATCTGGACAAGATGGATCATCAGCCCGCTTATATCACGGAGCAGCGGGAAGTGGGCGGTTTTATAGAGATGGTCGATCGGCTATTACAAACTTGGAATCCCACTATGGTAGAAAAGGCCGAGACGGGATTGGAAAAGATTATGGGCTACATCGATCGGTCTTTAAAGGATGGATAGTGATGCTCTCTCACCTAGGGAAGTGATTATTTCCAATAGTTTGAGGCAAGGTCATTAAGAGTGCGGTCGAAGCCTAGTAAAATCAATTCGCCAGAATTTGAGCTGCGGCTGCAAAAGGGCGCAAGGATATGTTAGAAGTAGGATCCAATGGTATTGGAGAAAGCTTATGTTTGGCTTTGACCGTATTACGTTCGATCGCAACATTATGGCTGGGCAAGCTTGTATTCGAGGAATGCGAGTTCCGGTCTCGTTGGTTGTAAATTTGGTTGCCAACGGCAAAACGATCACAGAGATCATTGCAGACTATCCTTACTTGGAACAGGATGACATTCGTCAGTCATTGCAGTACGCAGCGTGGCTGACGCAAGAGCGAGTTTACATAAGAGAAGGTTCGGAGCAGGTTGTGTGAGATTCTTAGCCGACATGGGGATTTTTCCTTTCCTCAGACTTTTGTCAGTCAATCAGGCAGAGTAGTCTTATGAAACTTAGCTCAAGATTAAATAATGCAATATTCAGCTTGAGAGATATTGTGTCTCCCTATTCTGAAAATGAATCAATTGAACCGACAGAATTCCTGTATCTTATTCGAGATTGGTTTCAGCAATTTGTTCTTCCGCTTTATCCAGAATCTCCCACCAAATTCCCAGACATTCGATTTTTGTTTAAGACCTCTGTGTCCGACATCCCTGTCACTCAATCTAGTTGTTTAAGATTTATTGAATTGGTGAAGCAGTTCAGCTATCGAGACAGAAATCATTTTATCAGCACAATCTCTGATTCAATCAATGTCTTGGTAATACATCGGCATCCAGAATGGTTGGATTTGGCTCAAGGCGACTATGAATACTATTATTGCGCTACGACAGATGAGGTTGTACTGTCTGGTCAAATTCTTGGAGAATTGACATTAAGCGGGCAGGAATGGAAAGGAGAAACAGTTTTGATTCCAGCCACACGAACAGTATTGATGAGGGCAGGAGTACCCCTATGAGGCACTGTCCGACTCGGGTCGAAAAGGTAAATATTCCATTGAGTCGGTGAGAGTTTCATGAAAGATACCATACCCAAGGCCGATCGCTGTTATAATAGCAAAGACAACTGTGCAAGCAAACTTTTATGCGATGGGAACCAATAGAAGATTTACCACCAAACTGGCAGGAGCTAGCAAATTCCGAGTTGCCCCCCCTAGTAACGGTTTGGTATGAGCAAGCTGATCGCCTGCGTCAATCTGGAGAGTTCCAAACTTTCAATGAGAGGCTACTGAGGGAAATAGCAATTGAAACTGGGATCATTGAGCGATTATACACAATAGATCGTGGCATTACTCGCTTGTTAATTGAACAGGGAATTGACGAAGCATTGATTCCTTACGGGACTACTGATCGCCCAGTCAAACAAGTGGTTTCTCTCATCAAAGATCAAGAAGCTGCAATTGAAGGAATATTTGATTTTGTCAGTAGACAAAGAACACTATCAACTTCCTATGTTAAGGAGCTACATCAACTTCTAACTCAGAGCCAAGAAAGCACAGAAGCCTTGGATCCATCCACAGGCAATATATTTCAGGTCTCTTTAGTAAGAGGTGACTGGAAACGTCAACCCAATAATCCTTTGCGATCGGATGGTACTGTCCATGCCTATTGTCCTCCTGAGCAAGTCGCATCAGAGATGGATAGACTGATTGCACTACACCATCAACATCAGGCTCAACAAATCCCCCCTGAAATCGAGGCGGCATGGTTGCATCATCGATTCACTCAAATTCACCCATTTCAGGATGGGAATGGTCGTGTTGCTCGTTGCTTAGCTAGCTTAGTGTTCATACAATCTAATTGGTTTCCTTTAGTACTTACCCGTGACGATCGAGCAGTCTATATCGCGGCCTTAGAAGAATCAGACCAAGGTAATTTGTCCAGCTTAATAAAGCTATTTTCTAAAAGCCAAAAACAAGCTTTTCTAAGAAGTCTCGGCTTGTCAGAACAAGTTTTGTCAGAATCACGACGAACACAAATTATTATTTCTTCAATTGCTGATAAATTACAGCAAAATCGATCAACCTCCATTCAAGAAAGATGTAAAAAGGCTGAACAATTCTCCTCAATTCTATTTGACGTTGCTACTAGTCGATTGCAAGAGATTGCTGATGAGGTCAAGCTATCTGTACGCGATTTTGTCGACAAAACCGAGGTCTTCATGGTTCCCGCTCCTGTTGGTGATCCTCGTGCATATTACCACCGTTACCAAGTTGTAACAACAGCTAAGCAATTAGGATATTTTGCTAATATTCGGAACCATCATGCTTGGATTCAATTAGTGATTGATATCGGAATTTCAACAACGCTTTTGCTTTCATTTCATGCCTTAGGACATGAATATCAGGGATTGCTAGTATGTGTTGCATGTGCCTATCATAAAGATGATTCCGGAGAAGGTGAACATAACATTAGTGACATTCAGCCCTTAACTGATTCTCCATTTCAGTTTTCTTATGCAGATGAAAAGGACAATCTCATTGAACGTTTTCAGCAATGGCTAGAAGACATCATTGTGACAGGCTTGGAGTATTGGAACAAGAGTATTTAAGGGATGTGAATCGAATTTTATGCGAGACACCAAAAAATACAGGTCACTCCCCTACAACCCAGCCCTCAAAGAACGTGCCAAAGCATTGCGCCGCGCTGAAAACTTAGCTGAAGTGTTGCTCTGGAACCCACTCAAGAGAAAACAATTTCTTGGACTGGACTTCGATCGACAAAAAATCATCGGCAACTATATCGTTGATTTTTACTGTGCCTAACAGCAAGTTGTTCTGGAAGTTGATGGCAGCAGCCATGATCACAAAGTTGACTATGACGCACAACGAGATACTTTTTTGATGGGGTTAGATTTGACCATCATTCATCTACGGGATAGCGACGTGAAAAAGAGTCTATCAGGCGTAATGGACGTTTTTGCGAAACCATCCAGCATTGACCACCCCGCCCTTTCAGGGCACCCCTCCGCAGGAGGGGTGGCAGGCGTAGCCTGACGGGGTGGTCCAGTATCAGCTCATAGCTAGCATTTTCAGAATTGGTTTCAGCGCAGCTTCCTGAAGATCCTTATCCATAGTGATTTCTGGCTTACGATCGCGCAAAGCCAAATACACTTTCTCCAGGGTATTCAATCGCATATAAGGACATTCATTACAGTTGCAGCTCTGATCATCGGGCGGCGCAGGAATAAATTCCTTGCTAGGGCTGGCCTTTTGCATCTGGTGAATGATGCCAGGTTCCGTCACCACAATAAAGCTCTGCCGATCGTCCGACTGAGTGAATTTCAACAGAGCGCTGGTGGAACCAATGAAGTCCGCTTGCCGCAACACCGGTTCTTCGCATTCTGGGTGAGCGATAATCGCCGCACTGGGATGCTGAACTTTGAGCTGCACTAACCGCTTTTCCGAGAAGGTTTCATGCACAATGCAGCTACCTTGCCAGAGCACCAGTTCCCGCTGGGCCTGTTGGGCCACATAACGACCGAGGTTGCGATCGGGCGCAAAGATAATTCCCTGCTCCGGCGGAATCTGCCGGACGATCTTGACGGCGTTGGAGCTGGTGCAAATAATGTCGCTGAGGGCTTTGATCTCCGCAGAGCAGTTAATGTAGGAGATCACAACGTGATTGGGGTGCTGGGCCTTGAAGGCAGCGAAGCGATCGGGCGGGCAACTATCGGCCAAGGAACAACCAGCCGCTAGGTCCGGCAACAGCACCAACTTGTGAGGATTGAGAATCTTGGCAGTTTCGGCCATGAAGTGAACACCCGCAAACAAGATGACATCGGCGGGGGTGTCAGCAGCCCGGCGGGAGAGTTCTAGGGAGTCACCAATGAAGTCGGCCACGTCCTGAATTTCCGATTCTTGGTAGTAGTGAGCGAGGATCACCGCGTTGAGTTCTTTTTTTAGCTCGGTAATAGCTCCCACCAGATCGCTGGGAATGTTGCTAACGGGGCGGTTGGTAGTGACAAACATGGCGGCGGGCTGAGACTATGTCCACCATTTTAGCGGCGATCCGGGCTTTCGCCTAGACTAGGGCCAACGGGTTCGCCCTGCACGCTAACGGGATCTAGCTTGGGAGCGTGCAGACCAGAATATGACCAGAGGCGGAATCAGGAATCCGATGCCCATGACCCCAGTAATTCCAGGCAAGATTCATCGATCAATACCTCCCGAATTGAGCCGCCCATCACTAGGTTTTTTCGGGTCGTAGACCACACTCACCGCCTGATTTTTCTGGTAGCGATTCCCCACAGGAGACGCTTCTGGATCGGGAGCATCGGCCTCGGAGATTTGGAACATTTGACGATTGCCATTGGGCAAAGCAAACTCCACAGCTGGCACATAGACCAGCTCGCCACCATCACCTTCCCCAGCGAGTACCATCACGACTAATCCCGGTGCGTGCTTTTCTCTGGCCTGCTTGCGTAGCTCGTATTGGAGAGCAAAGGCCGTAATGCCAAACATCAGGATCGAGATAGCCAGGAAGCCCATGGCAAAATATTTGGAGAAGTTATCCATTCCATTGATGCTGTGGGCCGGTGAGGATTTTTTGTTTTTTTGACGCTGCTTGGCCTTGGCAATTCTTCGCTGCACTTCGGCGCGATCGGTGGGGTCGGGAATTTGGTCGAGGCCATCATACCGCTCTCCATCCACTGCGATGGAGACGACTTGACCATTGGCCCATTCGATCGAATATTTCTTCTTCACAATCGCCCCCTAAATCGCAGCGGATTTTATGTACATCTATTGTACAATCCCAGAGCAGGAACTAATCGACCAGCTATTCCGACTGGTTGATGTACAAATTGCAGTGAACCATGAAAATTATCTCCGCCCTCCTGTTATCCCTGAGCATGTCAGCCACACCAGCAATTGCCAAGATTGGCACGCCCCAAATGCCCAAGGCCATTCAAGGCACTTGGTATCCAATTAGTAGCGAAGGCAAAAAGCAATGTGCCGCCTATCGCCAACAACAAAATATTACTAATCGGATTTTAGCGCTCGTGATCACGCCCACAGATGCTAAATCATTTGCTGAATATGGAGAATACACTGGATACGAGCTACAAAAGGTCACTAGTTTATCGAGACAGAGCTGGAAATTATCCATGAAGTTATTAATTGAAGGTGACGATCCAGAAGCCATGAAGATGCTCAATATTAGGGCTAGGCTTGAGCAGGGTCAATTATATTGGGGCAATCAATCACATGATCGATACTTCAAATGCCTTTAGAGATGGAGAAAAATTGATGCGCTGGAACCCCGAGGATTATGCCCAGAACTCCGATGCCCAACTAAAGTGGGCCAGGGAGCTGCGAGCTAACCTAGATTTGCAAGGCACTGAGGCAGTATTGGATGTGGGCTGTGGCGATGGCAAAATCACTGCGGACTTCGCCAAGGTATTGCCGCAAGGTCGTATTTTGGGCACCGATCGCTCGGTGGAAATGGTGGAATATGCTGCCCGTCACTATCGGGCCAACAATTTGGCCTTTGCGCCGATCGATGCTCGGGCCTTAACGTTCGATCAAGAATTCGACTTGGTTTTCTCCAAGGTCTTGGCCGAGGTCACGGCCCGCCCGGCTTGGCGGCAGTACTTTGGAGACTTTCGGAATCCTTACTTTTTCCATGGCGATGATCAATATGCCCAATGGCTAGCGACAGTGGGATTGCAGGCCGATCGGTTGCAGCTAGTTGCCAAGGATATGACTCACCTGGGAGCCAAGGGCTTAGCTGGCTGGATTCGGACTACCTGGATGCCCTTTACCCACTGCATTCCAACTAAAGCACGGGATCTTTTTATCGATGATTTTTTGTCTAGATATCTGGAATTAGTGCCCATGGACGATCGAGGATATACCCATGTGGCCATGGTGCGGCTGGAAGTCAGCGCCCACAAATTGTAGGCGATCACGGAGCGTTCCCATAAGGAAATAGTTTGATTGAAATCAGCGAAGGATTCTTCGGGATCGTTCAGTTGATCTAGCTTCAAGCTCCCCGCAACAATCGCAAACTAAAGCTATAACACTCATGGTTCGCGGAAAAAATTCAAGAGAATGTAGAATAGAAAAGTAGGGTGCCTCAAGGAAAAAGCCAATGGTACAACTGATTGGGAATGAACGAGTTGATGATGTACCACTCATACTGCATCAGATCGAAAAAATCAACCTAAGTGACCTAGTGGACAAGTTCTTTCCGTGCAATGGGAACTGGCAAGGAATCAGTATAGG
>JANMHS010000009.1:0-11440 GCA_031375385.1 Synechococcales cyanobacterium OTE_70_metabat_200
CTCTGTATTTGCTTATGATGTGAATGCTATTATCAATACGCTGGAAAATCCTGGAAGCTACTGGGTTTACAAGGCAGGTCTCAAAGCAATAGCAGATCCTCAAAAATCAACGGATCTCGTTGATCTACCAATTGATCCAAGGGGTAGCAACTTAAGGCGGGACACTTACCCACTCTAGATGAATATTAAAACCAGAAGAAAGCCCATGCGATTGATCACAAGGGCAAGTATCGTAATCTTGATTAACTAGATCTAGAGTTACGATGAAGATCAATATACAGGAACGGTGTCAAAAAGTCTTGCAATGCTGGAAAGAAGCATTCCACCTCAGCTGTAGAGACATTGCCAAAGCTCTGGGGATTTCCAAAAGTAGTGTCCAGAGGCATTTGACCAGCCAACTCAGACGACAACAATACCCTGAATCCCACTTCTGGGAGACGGTGGAAGGCCAAGAGTGGTTAAGGCTGTTGGTATTTGGCGTTATTTATAGCTTTGGTATCAAAAGCGGGGTGGGTTCTGGCAGTCTCTCCGATTTTTTTCATTTGTTACGCCTAGATCAACAAATCGGTTGCTCTCCTAGCGCTCTCAGAACCATGGAAGTGCAGGTTAAAGCAAAGATAGTCGAATATGAGCAGGAACAGTCCAAAGCATGTCACAGTGAAACTCCCGTCAGTATTTGTGTGGGAGCAGACGAAACTTTTTTTGGCTTGCCGATTCTAGTAGCAATCGAATTGTCTAGTGGCTTCATCTTCAGCGAAGTTGAGTGTGAAAATCGTACCTATGAGACTTGGTGGAATCAAATTAGTAACTGGTTTAATCCTGAGCAATGGGATTGCCGTTTCATGGTTAGTGATGGAGCTAGAGCCTTGGTGAAACTGGCTTTAGATGGTTTGAATTGTCCGACCGTACCGGATGTATTTCATATGCTGCGCGACTTCAGTAAATCTATTGGTGGTACTATTAGTTTACAGCAGGCACGTTTGCAAAAAGAGTTTATGGCTTTAAAAGCAAGGGTGCAGATTGAAATAGATGGTCATACTGATTGCATGACTTGCGAGGAAATCCCTGCTGTCAGGACACTGTGAGAAAAACGATCCCACTGTCTTGCCGCCCACTGACAACGACCATGTAAAATGATTTCTGCATTTTCATGGAGCCAAAATTTGCCAGTCCCCTTCAACCGCAAATTCACCACCTGCCGAATTAAGCTCTCAATAGCTCCACTGCCAATTGGTAGGTTCATCGCTTTCACTTGTCGATAGGCAAACCGTTGGGGTTGTTCACTAAAGTAGTCTAGACTGGCCTTCGCATCGGATTTCTTCTTGCCATCTTCAATAATATCTACAAGTTGCTGCATTTCTTTCAACAACTTCCGAAATGATTTGTGCCTCATTTTGGAACGTGCTTTCTTGAACCATATCTTTGCCTCTTTCTTTTTCTTGAAGACTAACTCTGCAAACTTCTGTAAGTGTTCAGCAGCATGATAAAAATCAATTAGCTCGATGAGCTGTTCTGCTTTTAGGCCCAAACGTTTTAATAAGGCTGGAATCCTTTGCCATATCCATAAAGCGCCATCAGCGACTAATAGTACTTGGTTGGCATGGACTACACCTAATTTGATTAGATACATCTCTAATAAGTCCATAAACGCTTCTATACCTCCAAAGGTGCCATCATTTGTCACCGGAAATTCTATGGTGTTGATTTTGTTGCCTTGCTCATCCATGGTATACAGAGTAAACAGTTTTGGCTCTTTCCATTCTCCATAATAGCCTCGTCGGCCATTGGCTTTAGGTTTCCCCTTTTTGTTCCGTCGCAAACGAGTGCGACCTCCATCTACATTAAGTCCAACTCTTTGCCCTCGAAACGTTTCACCGACTGGCAGTTTACCTTCGCGCATTTTTTCCATCCACTGCTCGGTCAATTGCATGCCAGCCTTTCCAAAACTGTAGGTCAATCGTTCAATACGTTGCTCACTAAAGGTTATTCCCCATTCTGTCAATTGGTTACGAGCTATGGCAAAAGAAGTACTCATCATCCCAAAGAAAGCCACTGTTGACCACACCAACGGGGTGACCTTTTCTTCCATCCCCAACCACCGGAGAAATGGGTAGAAACCTTGTCTACTTTCTTTTCCTCTGGATTTTTGGGTCTTAGCTGGTTGTTTTCTACCGTTGTTTCTGGTCCTGCAACGGCTCAAGACGTAATTGACGTTAAGGCTTACTTCCACATTTCCGACTGTCTGCACTTTTACAGCTTTCTTTCCTTGGCTTTGGCTTCCGAATCCTCTAGACTCTCGGGTTCGTTGATTAGCTACATCTAACGCCATTTGGTCTTCGCTCAATGCCTTGAGCAATAAAGCGGTGCATTGACCAGCTAGTTCCATTGCGGCCTCTCGAATGGATTGTTCTCGTTCTTGCAGTACTTTGCCATCCCAGTTGCTAACTCCGCCGAGTTCTAGTAATAGCAAGCTCTCATTCTTGAACGTCACAATTGCCTTTTCAAGGTCTAGGATTGCAGGTATGATCATCTTAAGGGTAGGGTGTTTAGTTTTGTAAGTGTTTTGCAATTCTCACAATACTAGACTCTTACCCGGTTTTAGCTCTATCTGCCAGTTCTATTTTTGACCATCTATTTCAACTTGCACCCCAGGAGATGCAGTTTTCTCAGCGAGAATGAGGAAGCTAATCCTGAGAGCCATAGTCTTACACAAGAGATGGCCAGAGCTAACGGAGTCCACTCGCTATCAATACAGATATAGATTGAACCGAGATTTGCAAGAGTTATTAAAACTGAAGCCCACTCAAGAAGATGGAATTCGTTTACAGAAGCGTTATCAGGATTTGCAAGAGAATTTGTTTATTTTCTTGGATGACCCTGAGGTTCCAACCACAAACAATTCTAGCGAGCAAGCACTGAGATGGAGTGTGATCTTCAGAAAGATTACCAATGGTTTCCGTTCTGATTGGGGCAAGGATTTGTTTGCGGCTGTTCGCTCAATTGTCAATACTGGAAGGCGACAAGGCATGTCCGCTTTTGAGTCAATTCTTGCTGCCCTGAACCCACTGGAATCCCTATTTCCTCTAGGTTGAGCAATTACGAAGCATGTTAATGTTCCGAGTGATTGAGTGAGTGTGTTATGGCTTGTGATGATGTTCACATCTGGATTTTTGCTTTATGCACTTTGCACCTCTAAGGGACTTCCAGAAAATAGAGTGTTCCACTCTTGCCAGTTAATAACAGCTACTGCCGTCGAGGAATGAAGCTGGGGTGATTTACTTTATGGAAGTCCCTAAATAGTACCCAGATCGTTCAGTCTTGTTGCCCACTCCTTTGGATTAGTTGCTTGAGTATAAATATTTAAGCCTAGATAATTGTAGCTAATTGCTATTTCCAAATTATTGGCCCTACTGCCCCTGGGGAATTCACTAATTAAAATATGAAAATCCCTAACCAGTTCAGCCAAAAAACCCTTGTACTGATCAATCTTCAATCGTTCTTCAGACCAAGCTTCCAGCCAACTCGCAAATTCCAAATTCAGCTGACTTAAATGAGCATCAAAATAAGCAAAAGCTATTATGCGGTCGTCTTGAATTTCTTGGACTTGTTTACATACAGCCAACCAGAAATCCCCCTGCTCCAAATGCCACCATCGATCGCGGTCGGGCATATCCAACGGAAACAGTAGCAACGCCGTGTCATCAAGTTCATCTATCGATATCATCAACTCACTCCATCAATCAATAATATCTTAGGGATACTTTCTGAAAAGTTTCTGATCGCAGAGGAAAGTCACCATTTTCAACATCTGGTTGATCGTTGGCGTTATCCTGTATCGCTAAGGGTAAAGCTTCGCTAACGCCCAGCGTTTCCGACGAAACTGCATAAGCTCCTATCGCCTCTTCAAAATCCGGGTGAAACCATACGACTTGATTCCATGAGATCTCTAGTTGCTGGCAACATTCGCATACCACCGCCGGAACATCCTGAATGCTAGGATCTACATACAAATCCACCCCAACCTGTGGCGATCCTTTATACTGACCGAGCGTTACAGTTTGTCCAGAAGGCAAAGTCCAAAAAGCGAACAGTATTTCGTCCAGATCATCGTAGCCCAAGTAAACCGGAATTTGTAGGCGAGCAGCCAATAGTCTCAATGGGCCAGCAAAAAATGCAACGATCGTCCTTGCTGAAGTCGCCTCTTCAAATCTCACTAATCGATTTTGTTGAGTTATTGAACCACTCATAAACTGCCTCAAACCTCATCGAGCTGATTGCAGAATGTTATCTCAGCCACAAGCCAAAAGCTAATCCCAGAAGTAAGCGATCTCCGGCAACTCTTCCCCAAAATTTTCGTACTCCTCATACTCATCCACTGCACCAGTATAAGACGTAGGAGGCGGTGCACCATCCACCATCAGATCGCCCTCGGTGGCCAAAAAGTGCGCGGGCAAAGCCCGGCGGCGGGACATCCGAGGCTTAGAACCCCTGCCAGTATAGGCCTTAGTATTGTGAGAAAAATGGACTCGACGACCGCGCATAGCTGAGCCAAAATAAACTATCTACAATATTAACCACAAGGGGTGCCAGCAGCTACTAGGCAGTCCACTAACTTTAGGAGACAGCCAAAAATCATGGTAACCGCAGCCAAACCCACCACAGCACCTTGGAGTTCCAACTTCGAGCAACCCATCCAAGAATTTCCGCTCACCCCCTTGGCAGTATTGTCTGGAGCCATCCCCGCCAACTTGCAGGGCAGCCTCTACCGCAACGGGCCAGGGCTATTCGATCGCCAAGGAGAGCAGATCTCCCATTGGTTCGATGGGGATGGGGCAATTCTGGCCGTGCATTTTGCCGGTGGCCAAGCCCAGGGCACCTACCGGATGGTTCAAACCGAGGGTTATATGGCCGAAGAAAAATCCGGCAAATTTGAGTACAGCGGCTACGGGCGCAAATCCAGCCAGCCCCTCTGGCGCAAAGATCAACTGAAGAACGCCGCCAACACCTCCGTCCTGGCCGCAGGAGATCGCCTCCTCGCCCTCTGGGAAGGCGGCTGGCCCCATGCCCTCGATCGCCAAACCTTAGCCACCGTCGGTCTCGACGACTTACAAGGTTTGCAAAGGCAGCAACCTTTCTCCGCCCACCCCAAAGTAGATCCCCAGAGCGGCGAGATCTATAACTTTGGCGTCACCTTCGGTCGCCAAACCAATTTACAGCTCTACCGCTGCGATCAATCGGGCCAACTCCAGCAGCAAAACAAAATCCCCCTCCAGGGGATCCCGATGATTCACGATTTCGCCATGGCTGGCCCATATCTGGTGTTCTGCATCTCACCGGTCAAACTCAATCCCTTACCAGTATTGTTCCGCCAGCAATCCTATAGCGATTCATTGAACTGGCAGCCGGAGCGAGGAACCCAGATCTTAGTGATCGATCGAGCAACCCTCACCCTCCTCAGCCAGAGCGAAGCAGAATCTTGGTTCCAATGGCATTTTGGCAACAGCTATGTAGATACCCACGGCCAGATCTTGTTAGATGTAGCCCGCTATGAGGATTTCCAAACAAATCAATATCTCCAAGAAGTCCCCAGCGGCCACCCTCAGACCATTGCGCCTAGCAAACTTTGGCGGATGCACATCGATCCACAGCAGGCTAAAGTAACGGAGTCTATGCTGCTGAGCGATTACACCTGCGAATTCCCCCTGGTCAATCCATTAGAAGTTGGGCAGCCGCACCGCTATAGCTATCTGAATGTCCGAGATCGATCCACCGAAACCGATGCCTTCGATGCGATCGGTTGCTACGACCACCACCAATCAACCATGACTCTGACTAATCTGGGTGAAAATTGCTATCCTAGCGAGCCAATTTTCGTCCCGGATCCTCAGAATCCTGAAGGGGGCTGGATTCTAACGGTGGTCTACGACGCCAACCACCATAGCAGCGCAGTCTGGATTCTCGATCGCCACAGACTCAGCGACAAACCCATCTGTCGCCTCAGCCTCCCCCAAACCATCGCCTTCGGCTTCCATGGCACCTGGAGCGCCGCAACCTAAAAAAACTAGGGGCAGACGCATTGCCTGCGTTCACCCCTTGGGTATAAAGAAATTCACAAATCATCGCATGCCAAAATTTATAGACTTTTTAGCGAAAAAAGCGAATCGTCCAAGGGTAAATGTAGTAGTTGCCCCGCCAAGCAACCACGCCACCAGCGATCGCCAGCAAAAAATGTAGAAACAGCACGGCTGGTAATAAATACAAACCAACCATGCCCACTGGTAGCAAGAAGGAATCTCCTAAGCCACAGGTAGCTAATGTAATCAATACCATCACTGTTGCGTAAAGAGCCGCCGATAGACCAAAATTGCTGGCTTCTCGGCCACTTCGATCGATAAATTCGTGCTTAGCCCGCCAACCTTTCCAGAGCATGGTCTGCAGCCCGCCCGCCAGGAACAAGCCAGCCGCCGGGAGGCTGAAAAAGGTCATAAAAAACAGGTTCAAATCCCGGTTGATTTCTGGGAAGATCGTCCCCATGACCAGTAACAAGCCAATCTCGATCGGGAACCACAGCAATCCACTCCAGTGGCAAATGGCCGCTCGATGGCGGGCTTGGGGAGTCAGGGGGGCATGAAACATATGATGAATGGCCAAAAAATAAGGCTACTAAATGGTAGAGCGCAGCACGCCCGCGCCTGTGTCTTGGTGATAGAGCTGCCAGCGGAGAACGGTTCCCAAAATTATAATCTTTGCTGAGGGGGTTGCTATTTTTTTCGAGGTAGTGTACATTTAGAGGGTTGAGAGAAAAACGACGCGGGATAGAGCAGCCTGGTAGCTCGTCGGGCTCATAACCCGAAGGTCAGTGGTTCAAATCCACTTCCCGCCATTAAGGCCACAAAAGCCGCAGTAATTTAGTTACTGCGGCTTTTGTCATAGGGACAGTCTGTAGGCTATGATCCGAAGACTTTCGAGAGTACAAGATTATGTGGCGCTTTCTTTCTGGGCTGTGGGCCGGGTCAACTTGGCGACGGGCGATCGGCATTACCCTGCTGGTCAACGCCCTCAGCTACCTCTGGATGCCCATGGCCTTGGCCATGACCCAGATTAAGCTTTCCGATCTCTCCTATCGCGACTGTCCACCAGAAATCGCCGAGGGCGCAGTCACTAGCGGCGGTGTGACCCAGTCGGCCAGTTGCTACCTAGTAGTGGGTAAAGCCAATAACCCCTCCAGCAAAACCGTATTCGATGCCGATGTCTACGGTCGCATCTACGATGCCGACGATAACATCGTGCTCCAAAACCGATCGCGCCTGGGACTAATCGAAAAAGTACCACCGGGCACCAGCGAATTTGAAATGCGCATCTCCATCCCCAGCAACCTCGCCACTCCCCTCAAACTCAAAAAGTTCAAAGCCACCGGCTTCACCCAAAAAATCCGCCAGTGATTGCCCTGATCCTTGCCGGGGGCCAAAGTCGGCGGATGGGCCGAGACAAAGCCCTCCTAGAGGTAGATGGTCTACCCCTGATCCAGCGCATCCATCAAGTAGCTAGCGCCTGCGTAGATCGAGTCTACATCGTTGGCCCTGTCCGCCCCGAACTACCGATCGCGTGGCAATATCTAACAGAATCACAGCCCCACCAAGGCCCACTGCTGGCTTTTCAGCAGAGCCTATGCCAGGCCAGCGCTGACTGGATCTTGCTCTTGGCTTGCGATTTGCCCTACCTAGAGATCCCTACAATCCAGCATTGGCAACAGAATTTAGCCCAGTTGCCGGATTCCTCGATCGCCTACCTAGCCCTGGGCAAGAACAAAGGAACAGCCAACACCTACGAAACCCTCTGTGGCTTCTACCGCGATCGCTGCCTCCCTAGCCTCAATAAATTCATTGCCAAGGGTGGTCACTCTTTTCAAGGGTGGCTAGCCACTGCCGAAGTCACCACGATCCCCAACCCAGATCCTCGGATGTTTACTAATTGGAATAGTGCATCGGATCTGTGAAGGTTTGGTCTAAATTTATTTTAAAAAAATTATGCTTGTCAAAAAACAGAAAAATAACACCCTACTGTTTTCTGCCTTTCTGGGTGTAGTGTTGCTGGGAAACGCCAGTTGTAGCAATAGCACTACAACAGTCGATGGCTCTAATACTATCAAAATTGATGGTTCGACAACCGTTGCCCCCCTCACTGCCGCAATTAGCGCAGAATTTATCAAAAACAAAGACAGCAAGATTGAAATCTCCACAAATAGATCCTCAACCGGTAAGGGGTTCCAAAAATTTTGCCAGGGCGAACTCGATATTGCCAATGCCTCCCGACCGATTCAGGCACAAGAGATCGTGGCATGCAAAGGTAAGGGTATTGATTTCCTGGAGTTACCGATCGCCTATGGTGCCCTGACCGTAGTAGTAAACCCAGGTAATACTTGGGTGAATAGCCTGAAAGTAGCAGACTTAAGAAGAATGTGGAATGCTCCGCCTGCGGCATCACCATCATCTCCGGGTGCGACCGCTGCGACAGCCTCACCAACCCCTAACATCTCCCCCATCGCCTCAGCTGTCCCCAACCAAAATATAATCTTCGCCAGCAAGGCCGACAGTTGGAAAGATGTGCGTGCGGATTTCCCAGCAGTGCCATTACGACTATTCGGGCCAATTGCCGGCTCTGGTAACCATGACTATTTTTCCCAAACAGTCGGTGATAACGCCAAGTTTGTCAGCCGGATTGATTACTTAGCCGGAGGCTATGACACGATCATGAAGGGCATCAACAGCGACCAGAATGCCATCGGTTATGTTTCTTTTGCTCACTACGCAGCCAATAAAGACAAAGTCAAGGCCGTGCCCATTGACGGAGGAAAAGGCCCTATACTACCTTCCCTCGAAAGCATCCAGAATAGTACTTACCAGCCTTTTTCACATCTGTTGTTTATCTATATTAATAGCAAGTCTTTAAATAAACCCCATGTGAAAAAGTTTGTAGATTATTACATTGCCAATGCCGATCGAGTTTGTATCGAACATAAATACATCCCATTGCCGCTTGCCGCCTACATCAAGGTCAATGGCCGGGTCAGTGCCAAAAGATTCGGTTCTGTTTTCGATCAGAATAATGCTGGGAAATTAGGTATCAATGAGTTGTTAAAGAAACTTTAAAGCCACACCTAGAAATTCGTTGCTTACTATGTCGTTTAGCTGAGGAGAGTTGCTATGAATCTATATTGGGTCTACGATCTGCCGAATTGGTTGTTTGCGACTCTAGTGGTCATTACCTGTTTATTAATTTCACTGGGTGGGCACCGCTTAACGGAGCGCTGGGTCAAACGAATTGCTGGTAATGATGGAGAATTCAATGACCTGGTAGTGACTACCTTGGCTACGGTCGGCGTTTTTTTTGGCATTACCCTCGGGCTGATCTCCGTTGGGGTTTGGGAACAATTCTCGCAAATCAATAGCAATGTGGGCAATGAAGCTTCATCCCTAGCCGTTCTCCATCAGTCAGCCACTGCCTATCCAGACGACACGGCCTATCGGCTCAAATTTGCGATCGAAGATTATACCCAATACATCATCGATACAGCATGGCCCTTACAACGGCGAGGGGTGGTACCCCAAGGGGGCATCGCCAAAGTCAATGAAATTCAGCGCAACCTAGCCTATTTTGAGCCAACTACCGAAGCTCTAAAAGCCCTTCATACAGAGACTCTCTCCAAATTCAATGAAATGATGGCATATCGAAACAGTCGCCTGACCAGCGTCACTAGTGGCTTGCCAGAAACTCTTTGGGGCGTAGTCATTGCCGGGGCTGCGATCAATCTAGCGATCCCCTGGTTTTTGGTATACGATCGACGGTTCATCCAATACATTATGATCGGACTGATGGCAGCGATTATCGGTATCTTAATTTTCTTAACCGGTGCGATGGACAATCCCTTTCGCGGAGAGTTTAGCATTAACTCCGATCCCTTTAAATTGATATACAAGGCGATGAAAGGATAAGGATGGAGAGTAGAGAGCTAGGGCTAGCCGTGGCTGCCTGGGATTTTTGGCCATTGGCGTAGCCTCTCCTTGGGAGAATCGCCTCCAGCGCCTTACCAAAGGCAATCGATCCGCGCTAAGATGTTCTTTCTGTTTGGGCGGTCGCTTCGTCGCTGCCAAGAATTTACCCAGGAAAGCACCATGGAAAACAAGTTGATGTTAATGATTCCTGGCCCTACACCAGTGCCAGAGAACGTATTATTAGCCCTAGCCAAGCACCCGATCGGGCACCGCAGCGGCGAATTTAGCGCCATCATGGCCGAAGTCACCGCCAACCTAAAGTGGCTCTTTCAGACCACCAGCGATGTGCTAATGCTCACGGTGTCAGGTACCGGAGCCATGGAAGCGGGCATCATCAACTTCTTCAGCCCCGGCGATCGGATACTGGTGGCCCACAACGGTAAATTTGGCGAACGTTGGGCGCTGGTGGCCAAAGCCTTTAGCCTAGATGTATTAGAAGTCACTGCGCCCTGGGGCCAGCCCCTAAATCCCGACGACATTAAAACAGCCTTAGCAGCGGATGCTCAAAAACAGATCAAAGGCGTAGTGGTCACCCACAGCGAAACTTCCACGGGTGTAGTCAACGACCTAGAAACCATCAACAAACATGTCAAAGGCCATGGTGCTTTGATAATTGTAGATGCGGTGACTAGCTTGGGTGCCACCAACGTGCCCATGGATGAGTGGGGTCTGGATGTGGTCTGTTCTGGCTCCCAGAAAGGCTTCATGATTCCTCCCGGCTTGGGCTTCGTCGCCGTTAGCCCCAAAGCCTGGGAAGCTTACGCCACGGCCAAGATTCCTAAGTTCTACATGGATCTAGGCAAATATCGCAAAGATGCTGCTAAGGACACCACCCCCTTTACGCCGCCGGTCAACCTGATCTTTGCTTTGCAAGCAGCCTTGCAAATGATGAAACGAGAAGGTTTGGCCAACATCTTTGCGCGCCATCAGCGCCATATGAATGCCTCTCGGGCTGCGGCCCAGGCCATGGGCCTGAAACTCTATGCTCCCGACGGCCACGGTAGCCCAGCGATCACTGCCGTGGAAACCCCGGACGCGGAGAAGATTCGGAGCATCATGAAGAAAAAGTACGATATCGTCCTCGCTGGCGGCCAAGATCATCTGAAGGGCCAAGTCTTTAGGATCGGCCATCTAGGCTTCGTATGTGATCGAGATATTCTGAGTGCGATCGCCGCCCTCGAAGGTACTTTGGCTGAAATGGGCCAAAGCACCAACGGAGCTGGTGTGGCAGCAGCAGCTCAGGCCCTAAGTAACGTGAGTTCGGGATAAGCTATGGAGCTGCAACCTACTTGTAGCTTTGTATCCGGTCAACTTCGCCCCCCTAACCCCCCAATTCTGGGGGGAACCGGAGAAGAATGAGAATTTTAGAGGGATCAGTTTAGAAAGGT
>JANMHS010000073.1:0-1855 GCA_031375385.1 Synechococcales cyanobacterium OTE_70_metabat_200
CCTCCTGTCCGGCGACCGCCTCAGCCACGGAGGATGGGTTGAGAATATCGCCTGTGACGACCTTTAACCCAGTGATGCTGGCGTTCAACTTGGCGGGATCTCGCACTAAAGCAGTGACTTCATTCCCTTCTTCAATGGCCGCTTTTAACAGCTCGGCACCTATTCCTCGCGATGCTCCAATAATGGCAATTCTCATATTAGACCTCCTACATGAATTAATTGTTTGTCCGAGTTTCCAATTCGATCGGTTTTGATTCTGGCTTTGTAACAATTTCTGATTCGATAATCGCGTAGGGTGGGCACTGCCCACCAGCTAGGATTTCAGCGATTTCTATCTAATAAATATTTGAAACTAGCTACTTAAATCGTCATTTCTTAGTGTTAATCCGATTATCAGATCGAGTCTGTTTATAGGCTAAAGGAATACTATGCGAAACTTGTGAGGAGTATCCAAAAGCTACCGCTAAATAGGTATGGTCAAGAGACTATTTCCTTGCATCGTCCGCCATCAACTCAACTTACTCGCGATCGGATAGGTTATTTTTTCCTTCTAATACGTCCTCTTGTACGATCTGCTTTATTCTGTCCGGCTCCTCAAACATCGGACTGTGAGCAGAGTGCTCAAAAGTATAAAACCCCTTGAGTGGTGCTTGCAGTTCATCGAGATACGCTTTGGCTAACGGGTAGGAGACAGTGTAATCGTACTTACCGTGAAAGAAGTAGACTGGCAATTCAAGCTTTTGAATTTGTTTCGTTAGATCCGTGGCGATCATCTTGTCCCACAGCATCTTGTCAGATGAAAACTTCCCCCGCCAGAGGGCAAGCTTCTCGCCCAAAGTGTATTGTCTGAATAGCCAAGATGCCAGGAAGACACCGATCATCACCGATTTCATATCGTGGGTGGTGCCAACGCCAAGGTCGTGCATGGCACTGTCACGCACCTTCATGTAAGCAGCGGGCAGCGGGACTGACATCGTGGGTGGCGTAGCTTCTAGTTGCTTCACCATTTTGGCATTGCCCATCTCTTTGTACCGCCCTACCATATATTCATAGGACAGTATTTCCGACTGGAGTTGATAGGACATCTGCCCAACTCCGATATAGGCGTAGAACAATTCTGGCGCACGAGCAGCAGCCTGGATGCCAATTAGGCTCCCGCCTGAGTGCGCCATCAGGTAGATCTTGTCCTGGTGGAAACGGCTGCGTAGGTAATTTGCAACTGCCAATGTATCAGAGATTGACTGCTGCACTGTTAATGTCTCTGGTGGCAGATTGGCACTGTTGGAAAGTCCCGCACCTCGACGATCCCACCAACAGACGGTAAAGTATTGCTCCATGCCAGTTGGGTAGTTCTGTGTCAGAAAATATTCAGGCATCGCAGTGCCGCCATGAACAAATAGCAGTAGCGGATTGTTCACATTTTTGCCGATGATAAACATTCCTTGCTGTAAACCATTGATGTTCACATGAATCTTCTCTGAAATGCTGCCTGCAAGTAGGCGACCATTTTCGTCAAGGAAAGGTTTGACCTTTCCAGGGCTGACTGCAAGTAGCACGCCGACAAGGATGACAATAACTCCCAAGAGGATGCCTACGATGGTCGATACTATTAGCCCCGCTCCAATTCCTGCCATGATGAGTTCTCCCAAGCTGTAATAGGAAGCCTCTGCACCTAAGTTTAAAGGCGTAGTCTAACCAAAAGTCCCGACTTCGCAGTATTTATATCGTCGTCGGCTGGTCGAGGGACTTGATTTCAATTGGCACTGTGCTTAACTTTCTAAAGATTCGTTGGTCTCGATCGATCGGTACCCAGTCATATAAGAATATTTGAATCGGTCGCCACATTGCCACCCAG